>NC_010602.1:2925000-3262338 GCF_000017685.1 Leptospira biflexa serovar Patoc strain 'Patoc 1 (Paris)' | reverse complement strand
CCGTAATGGTTCATGCGTCCGAAACGATTCCTCTGACATAAAATCTAAGATGCGATAAGTAACAGAAGCTGGAATGCTTTCTTGGAATAACATTTTATAAAATTGACGATTTGATTTTACATTCTCTAAACCATAAAAAGTCAACGAACGTCCATCCGCAAGTAAAGTAATCGGATCAATTTTTGGAGTTTCTGATTCCATTTTACGGTAAAAGAAAAGATATGTACGGTATAGAATATCTTCTTTATCCACAAAATAATGATAAAAGTTTACACGGGTCATCCCCGCTCGTTTTGCGATTTGTTCGATGCTGATTTTTTCATAAGCAGTCGATACAAATAGATCATGAAATGTTTGAATTAAATTTTCATAAGTTTCAGAAATTCGATCTTTTTGATTATACATGTGTAAAATGATATCTCCCAACTAAATTCATTTCAGTTTTGACTTAAATTGAGTTTTGATTCATTCTAAGGGAATGAATGTTATGAAACCAATTCTGCCTTTCATCTTTTTGTTACTTGCGTTCACAGTTGTGACATGTACCTCATCCTTGGAAAAACCAAATAGCTATTCTCAAATCACTCACTGGCAAAGATACCAACACTTTTTACCAGAGGATTTGCGGTTTCGAAAGGATAATTTGCCTTCCGAGGAATTCATTGAGCTTCGAGGATACCAAGTTCATTTGGACCGGTATCAGAAAAATGGTGCAAAATGTAAAATTTTGTTGGTTCACGGAGGTGGTGGGAATGGTCGAGTTCTCGGAACCCTCGCAGTTGGTCTCCAAAACCTAGGTTGTGAATGGTTGGCACCAGATCTTCCTGGATTTGGTCTTACCAAAATTCCTGCAGGCAAACGGTATGTTTATTATGAAGATTGGGTTATGATACTCAACGATTTAATCAATCGAGAGAAACAAGAAAATCAAAAATTCATTCTTTTTGGACTTAGCATAGGAGGGATGTTGGCTTATCATACAGCCGCCCATCATGGTGAGGTGGATGGTCTCATTGCCACTACGCTCGTTGATCCAAGAAATACAGATGTACGCGACGCAGTTGCATCGAATCGTTTTTTGAGTCGGGTCGGGATGCCTCTCAATTCTCTATTTTCCTTTTTTACAAATGGAATGTACTTCCCAATCAAATGGTTTAGCAAAATGGAATACATTACGAATGACCCAAGTTTTTCAGACGTGTTTTCGGAAGATCCGTATGCAGGTGGTTCCAAAGTGAGTCTTGGTTTTTTAAATACTTTTTTGAATTACAATCCAAAATTAGAACCAGAAGTATTTCAAGTATGTCCTGTGTTACTTGTTCATCCAAGCATAGATCCTTGGACTCCGACACAATTAAGCAAAACTTTTTTTGAAAAAATCCCAACAAAAAAAGAATTTGTGGAACTAACGGGTGCGGGTCATTTCCCTTATGAGGAGCCAGGTGTTACGATCTTACAGGAGGCATTACGGAAATTTCTTGGCAATCTTTGAAATTATTTTTAGCATAATGAAGGCTTGTTGCATTTGCTAGTAAATTGTACTTGTCACGTCAATAAGCTTGCGAAGTGTAATCAATAGGTTCAAAAAAGAAGTGCAAATCAATGGTGCGTAAGACACTCACATATCTTTTGTTATTTGGAATATTCACATCAGTTTCCTGTGATATTTTGAAGTCATTTGATTTGCCATGTTTAAGTGATGAATTTGTATCGATCGCCATTGAGAAAGATCATCAAAATTTGGAATATCCTTGCGAAGGAGAAGCTCACGATTTAAAGAATTGTTTTTGCCAAAAAGACGTTGCTTTTGATAAAGCCTTTAAATTTATCAAACCAATCGTAGTTGTAATTTTTTATAATCCTGGTTTTATTTCACCACTTTCAATCATTTTAGATATTGAGTTTCGTAATCCAGAATTCATATCTACCGAGCTTTATTCCCCTGTACATTTAACATATATTAAACTCCAAGTCTGAAAGTTAACTGAATCTTTTTTCAGTATTTTTACTTGGAGTGATTAAATGTATCTATATCAAAAAACATTCTTATTATTATGCACTGCTTTTGCATTTCCGTTATTTTCTCAAGATCTAAAATTGAATCAGATTCTGGAACTTGCTGAGAAAAAAGCCGATTTAATTTTAGCCGGACAAAAAAAAGTAGAGGAAGCGGAATATTTAAAACGAAAAGCAGGGAAGTATAAAAATCCAAACCTTTCTTTAGATTATGGGAGAAGGCGTGCAAGCAATGAATCTGGCCCTGAGTATTCAGTTGGTATCAGTCAGGATTTTTACTATCCAGGCAAAAGGGATTTAAAAATTAAAATTGCAGATGACAACGAAAAGTATTTGTTAGCTGAGCTGGAACAAAGTAAATTAGAATACCGATTTAGTGTTATCAAGTTAGTATATTCATATTTGATTGCAACAGAAAAGGCCGCTCATGTGAATGATCGAATCAAACGAATTTCACGTATAGAATCCTTAATTGAAAAGAAAGTTTTTGTTTCTCCAGAATCGAGAGTAGAGTTATTTTTAGTTCAAAATCGTTTATTAAATCTTCAAAAACATCTAATTGTATTAGAAAAAAATAAATCAATTGAATGGGAAAAATTAAATTTTTTCTTGGAATTAAAGAGCGAAGTCCTAATCATTTCTCCTTGGCTAAAGTCTCATACCCCATTTAAAAAAGATTTATTATTAGCAGAAATGTTTGAGAGAAATCCAATCCTCAGACTATCCAAATCAAAGATTCAACAGTGGAAAGATGAGACCGAGCTTGCCAAGTTAGATAAATTTTCAGATATAAAACTCCAAGGTTCACTCGGAGAAGATAAATCGGGAGTTGCGAATCGTTTTTTTGATTTAGGTGTTACCTTTGCAATTCCTTCTTTGGATACAAACGAGGATGTAGTCAAAAGTCTACAGGCTAAGACGAATTCAGAAAATTACCTTTTAAATCACCAAATTAAAATTTTAACGACTCGTTTGAATTCAAGTTTGATTGAAAATGAATCTATCCATAAATCATTAGATCGATTTTCAATCGGAATGATACCCTCAATTGAACAAAAGTTGAATTTTGCAGATAATGAATTTAGCAAAGGTCGGATTGGTTTGATTAGTTATTTGGAGTTGGAAACGCAGCTTCATGAAACTCATGAAGCTATTTATGATTATCAAATGCAGTTTGTTGAAAATTTGACAGAAATATTGTTTTTAACCAATAATCCTGATTTTTTGGGAGTAGTAAATGTTAAGTAGGTTTTCTCTAATGGTATCTTTTATTAAGAAAAAACATTTCATTGTTCCTCTTAGTAATTCTGAATCGTACATATTTCAATATCATGCTTTAAACTTACATAAACATTTAATTGAATTGGAAAGAAGGCAATTATTAGTATTCGAGAAACTAGACTCTTTCTTAGATATGGAATCACCTGTAAAATTAAAAGCAATCTGGTTTCAGAATGGAATACAGTTTTTGAAAGCCTTTTTCGGCAGAGAAATGCTAAGAAGAAATCAGATTTTGAAAAAAACTAAAATTTCAATTCGAAATTCAACGGCAGAGGCAAGGTTTGCGGTAATAGAAAATTATTCTGATTTAAACATACAATGTAAGTTAGGAGAAAATAGATCCGTTGATGCAAATAAGTTTTTTGATTTTGGGGTAACTTTAAATTTATCTTTACTGGATAAGAGGCAAATTCAGGCAAAAAGAATTGAGTTAAAATTTATTTTGGGAAAGGATTTATTCTCTCATCAAACAAGATCACTTAAAAGCATTTTAAATTCAGCAATTATCATCTATGAAACTGTGATAGAGATTTTAAAAAAGTTGTTTATCGCATATCTTTCTGTAACGAAGGATAAATTAAATTTTTCTGATTTGGAATTTAAAATCGATAGATTGAATTTTTTCAGCTACCTTGAACTGGATACACAACTTCACGAAATTCACCATGCATTATACGGTTCACAATTAGAATGTATCGGGAAATTTACACAAGTTTTCTTCCTAAGAAATAATCCTGAATTTACTGGAGAATCTTATGCTAAGTAATATAATTGATACCGCTTTAAAAAATCGACTTTGGATTTTCCTTTTTACTGTAGGATTATTTTTATTTGGAATAATTTCCATATTTAAAGTATCTCTTGATGCGTTACCAGATATCTCTAACGTAATTGTTGAAGTTAATACCAAATCGGGTTCCCTTGATCCAGAGCAAGTAGAAAAAACAATTACTTTCTTTGTGGAAACCGAATTGGCAGGCATACCAGGTGTAAAAGATATACGATCATTGTCTAAATTCGGACTTTCTAATGTTGTTTTAACATTTGAAGATGGAACAGAAATCTATAAGGCTAGGCAAATTGTCTTAGAAAGATTGCAAAATGTTAAGGATAAATTACCCGATGGAGTTACACCTGAGTTAACTCCCATTACCACTGGTCTCGGCGAAATATGTATGTATTCAGTAGAAGCGAAGCCTGGTAGTATGTTGGAGAAAAAATCAGAAACAGAACGACTACTTTATTTACGAACTGTTCAGGATTTAATGATTCGAACCCAAATCAGAACCAACGTAAAAAATATTGCGGAGGTGGATACAATAGGCGGATACTATAGGGAAATTCATATAGACCTTATTCCAAATAAATTGCGAACGCACGGAATTAGCATAGGTGAGGTAACAAAAGCACTTGAATCGGTCGGCGAAAATTTCGGAGGTGGTTATATAGAAAAAAACGATGAAATGATAATTGTTCGTTCTCTTGGAAGTGCTATAGTTTTAGAAAATTTAAAGTACCTGCCAATACGACAAATAGGCACAGGTGCAATTATTCGAGTGAATGATATTGCATTCGTTCGCGAACACGGTATGCAAAGAGTTGGCTCTGCTACTCATAATGGAAATGAGATTGTACTTGGAACCGTCATGATGCTTATGGGGGCTAATAGTCGTGAAACAGTGCAAGAGTTGAAATCATTTTTTGATGTAATTCAAATACCGGATGATGTTGTCATAAATGTTCTTAATGAAAGAAGTTTTTTAGTAAACGCAACGATTACAACGATATCAAAAAATTTAGTCGAAGGAGCACTTCTTGTCATTTTAGTTTTATTTTTGGTCCTCGGAAATTTTCGAGCCTCTATTTATGTAGCTTTTGTAATTCCACTTTCGATGTTGTTTGCCGCAATAGGGATGTATTTATTTAACATATCTGCAAATTTAATGAGCCTTGGGGCTATTGATTTCGGATTATTAGTTGATGCTGCTATTGTGATGATTGAAAATACTTTAGCCAAAAAAGAAGAACTTAAAGATCAAATAATACAAAATCCAATCGAATTCGTATTGGAATCCTCCCGTGAAATTTTAAAGCCTGTTACTTATGGGATATTTATTGTTATGTTCGTATACATTCCTATTTTGACACTAGAAGGGGTTGAAGGAAAAATGTTTCGCCCAATGGCAGAGGCAGTCTTGCTCGCATTAGGTGGTAGTTACGTAGTAACTCTTTTGCTTATTCCAATTTTTTCATTGAGCTTATTAAAAATACCAAATAAGGAAAAAAAAACAGGTGGAATAAAAGAAAAAATAAATAAATTCTACATTCCAATATTGCTTTTTGGATTTAGAAACCGTAGAATTGCATTGGGAATAAGCATTCTTATCTTTACCATTGCTACCTTACTCTTTTTTAGAATGGGTTCCGATTTTATTCCACAATTAAAAGAAGGTGATATTATGATTACCCTCGTTCGTGAAAGTAATATCAGCTTGGCGAAATCTACCGAATTACAAAAAAAAGTAGAGCTGATTCTGAAAGAATTTCCGGAAATAAACTATGTATTTTCTCGAACAGGAACTACCGAAGTAGCGAATGACCCTATGGGAATTTATATGTCTGATACTTTCGTAATATTAAAGAAAGAAGGAATTTTGGAACTTGTCAAAAGTAAAAATTGGATTCCATTTTATATGCGAATCAAAGAAAGACTTGAAGCAGAATTTCCAAATGACGAGATAACTATCGGTCAGCCCGTCGAAACAAGGTTTAACGAATTGCTCGAAGGTAGCAGAGCCGATATCACTTTTAGAATTTACGGAGATAATTTAGATGAACTAATTGATCTTCAAGAAGACGCTGAAGAAATCTTGAAATCAATTCCTGGTGCAAATGAAATTGAGTTAGACCCTATTTCAGCTCTTAGAAAAAGCAAGGTTTTAGATATAAAACCGAATTACGACAAGATTATTCTTTATGGAATATCTCTTGAGAATTTCAATTCTACATTCGCTGCTTCTATGAGTGGAATAACAGTGGGCAGCTTTTATGAGAAGGATTTGAAGTTTCCAATCGTAGTTAGGCTTTCGGAAGAATTTAGAAATTCAAATTCCTCTATTAAAAGTATTCCCATCGGCACACCTGATTTAGGTTCAGTCCAGTTAGGGGATGTTGCTTCTTTGCAAGAATCGGAAAAGGTAATGACGATTTCCCGCAATAATGGGAAACGATATGCGGCAATCTCTATTAACCTCGGAGATAGAGACATTGACAGTTTTGTAAAAGAGGCAAAAGAAAAAATTTCCAATTCATTAAAAATCCCAAAAGGCTATTTTGTTTTTTGGGGAGGGCAATTTAAAAACTTGGAGAAAGCAAGACTGAAACTAGCAGTCGTAGTTCCATTTACACTTCTAATCATATTTTTACTTCTATTAAAAAGCTTTAACAGTGTAAAGCAAGCGATTCTCGTTTATTTAAGTATCCCCTTCGCAATTACTGGAGGAGTTTTCGCCCTATTAGTCAGAGATATGAATTTTAGTATTTCAGCAGCCATTGGTTTTATCGCATTATCTGGCATCGCTATTTTGAATGGGGTGGTGAAAGTTAATAATATCAATTATCTTCGCGAATCGGGGTTAACGGTAACAGAAGCTGTGCGAGTTGCGGCAGTTTCTCGACTGAGACCAGTTCTTATGACAGCACTTGTTGCATCGTTTGGATTTATTCCTATGGCGATTGGGGAAGGTCTTGGTTCAGAAGTACAAAAACCTCTTGCAACTGTTGTAATCGGTGGATTGATTTCTTCAACAATACTCACACTTTTTTTATTACCTGTATTTTATGAATGGATAGAGTCGGAAAAAGAAATAAAAATAGAGGTTAATGAATCATGAATTTTCTAATGCCCAAACAAATGAAGCCGCAGTATTTTATTGAACTGGAAGAATATCAAAAATTTCTCCGTAGCGGAAATTTACAAGTTGCATGGCGATACCTTGAACGTGCGCACATCATCGGTCAATATCATCCAATTTCACATTTTGCAATTCATTTTCGCATGTTAATTTTTGCGATACGGGTTCGAGATAGGAGTGCATTTTTGGATCAAATCCTTGGATTACGGGTTGAATGGTTTGGCTCTATCTTCAATCGCATATTTTTTGGAAATAAAGGCGGGGCTAATGGCAATCTATAAGCACCGATGTAAATTCGTGGAAATTTAAAGCTACTGTAAATTTACGCAGAAACGAGTATGAAAAAGATTATTGGGTATTATCGACAAAAGTTAGTTGGAAAAACTTTTCTTTGTAAAAAATATAGGTAGTAGATGATTAACAGATTTAATTATCAGCTCCTAAATTAAAGAGCTTCATTGTTTTAAAAATAAATAGGAAATGAACATGATCGAACACAAACATACTTACGACAAAGACGGTAAACAAATTTGTTGCACGCAATCAGAAAAAATTTATACAAATGATGGTGCAGAAGATTTATTAAAAGATAAAAAAATAACTAGTGCGGTGCAAAGTCGTTTAGTCTGGATAGATAGTACTTTAAAACTATTTATACCTTCTTCTATTTCATTAGTTCTTTTGATCTTAGCAATTCTGTTTGATAACTATTACACGCAAGAGTGGTTCACTGGATGGATTCGAATTATTTGGTATTCTGCTAGCTATGGACCGGTCGGCTTTCCTGTCATTAAAGAGGCTTTTGAGAGCATTGCGAAGAAAGAGATATTTTCAGAATTTCTTTTGATGAGCATTGCAACACTAGGAGCATTTTTTATTGGCGAGTACCCCGAAGGTGTTGCGGTAATGCTGTTTTATACTGTCGGTGAATTATTTCAAACAATGGCTGTCAAAAGAGCCAAAGCAAACATTAAATCATTACTCGACCAAAGACCCGATGAAGTAACGATTCTACAAGACAATCGAGCAAAAACTATAAAGGCTGAAAATGCAAGCATTGGCGATATTATCCAACTTAAGGTAGGGGAAAAATTAGGGTTAGACGGTGAACTTATATCTGAAACAGCTTCTTTTAATACTGCAGCTCTTACGGGGGAAAGTAAACCGGATACAAAATCAAAAGGACAAACAGTTTTGGCGGGAATGATAAATCTAAATTCCGTTTCCCTTGTAAAAGTTTCTACTCGTTATACCGACAGTAAACTATCGAAAATTTTAGAATTGGTACAAAATGCCACTAAACAAAAAGCCCCAACCGAGCTTTTCATTAGAAAGTTTGCAAAAATTTATACGCCTATAGTAGTTTTTTTTGCTTTTGCAATTACTGTATTACCTTACTTTTTTGTAGATAATTATGAGTTTACAAAATGGCTTTATAGAGCCTTGATTTTTTTGGTTATTTCTTGCCCCTGTGCCTTGGTGATTTCAATTCCATTGGGTTATTTTGGAGGGATTGGTGCGGCTAGTAAAAATGGTATCTTATTTAAAGGTAGTAACTTCTTAGATGTCATTTCTGAAATTCAAAATGTTGTGATGGATAAAACGGGAACAATGACTGAAGGCGTCTTTAAAGTTCAAGAAATAGAATTTAAACCAGAATTTAATAAAAAAGAAATATTAGAAATGGTGAATGCGCTTGAAAGTCAAAGCACACACCCGGTTGCAACGGCTATACATCAATTTGCTGGAGAAATAAACCCAAATATTAAATTAGAAAGTGTAGAGGAAATATCGGGGCACGGGTTGAAGGCAATTGTTCAGAATAAAGAACTATTAGTAGGCAATTTTAAATTGATGGATAAATTTTCTATTACCTATGATTTAGATCCAACAAGCATTGTTTATACTTTGATAGCTATAGCATATAATAAAAAATTTGTTGGTTACCTCACAATAGCCGATAGTATTAAGCCTGACGCAAAAGAGACTATCGACAAATTGAAAGCATTGAAAGTAAAAATAACAATGTTAAGCGGCGACAAGCACAATGTAGTAAAATTTGTTTCAGAAAAATTAGGAATTACCGACGCCTTTGGAGATTTATTACCTGAAGATAAAGTAAATAAGGTAAAAGAGATCAAGGAACGAAATGAAAGCGTCGCCTTTGTCGGTGACGGCGTAAATGACGCTCCAGTTATTGCTTTAAGTAATGTAGGTATCGCAATGGGTGGTTTAGGTAGTGATGCCACTATTGCAACCGCTGATATTGTTATTCAGGATGATATGCCGAGTAAAATCCCGATGGCAATCAATATAGGCAAGCAAACAAAAAAAATAGTTTGGCAGAATATAATTCTAGCATTCTCTGTGAAGGCAATTGTTTTGATTCTAGGCGCAGGCGGATTGGCCTCGATGTGGGAAGCGGTCTTTGCGGATGTAGGTGTTGCACTACTTGCTATTGTAAATGCAGTAAGAATACAACGGACTAAATTTTAATGCGAGTTTTCTGTGGTTTTTCTTAGTGTAGTGCTGCATACTTTCGTGTCTGACATTGGTTGGACACTTGAATCAATTAAGCCGATAAATTGATTGGAAAAACACCAACTAACTTGAGAGCTAGTATGCATACACAAGAAAAAGGAGACGAGAAAATAAATTCCGTGTAAGAGGAGAATATACAAATTGAACTCAGTGGATTAGTAGGGGGAAACAGTTGAAAAATCTCTATAGATGTTATTGGAGCACGAAACTGAAAATTTGATGAAAGCCAATCCTTATGAAAGATACGAAAGTCGCGATATACATAGTTATAGACAAGCTATACTCGTTTACCTAAGTTTACCATTTGCAACTATCGGAGGAGTATTTGCGCTTTATTTTCGAGGCATGAATTTCAGTATTTCGGCGGCAATTGGTTTCATAGCCCTCTCTGGGATTGCCATCCTCAATGGTGTAGTCAAAATTCACAATATCAACTCTCTTCGAAATTCAGGAATGTCTATCAGGGAAGCCGTACAAGAAGCGGCTGTATCTAGACTACGTCCTGTTCTTATGACTGCATTGGTTGCTTCATTGGGTTTTTTACCAATGGCAATCGGAGAAGGCTTGGGCGCAGAAGTACAAAGGCCTCTAGCGACAGTCGTGATTGGTGGACTCATATCGTCCACATTGCTTACGTTATTTTTACTTCCTGTATTTTATGAGTGGTTGGAGGAGAAATGAAATGTTATAAAAAATCAGGTTTTGACAAAGATTGTTTTAAAATAAAAAAAGTATAAATTCAAATATTGATAAAAAAGGATAAAATAAGATGAATTTCAAAATGCCAAAAGACTTGAAACTTGCGTATCAAATAGAACTCCAAAAGTACAAAGAATTTTTAGCACAAAACAATGATTCCATGGCATGGCACCATTTGGAACGGGCCCATATCCTTGGACAATACCACCCAGTCTCTCATACTGGTGTTCATTTCAGAATGTTTGTATTCGGAATCCGTAAATTGGATGGGAAAGAAATATACGGACAATTTGTCCGAATGAGTTTTGGTTGGATCGGGAGCCTTTTCAATCGGATCCCTGTGGGCAATACGGGCAGTGCATCGGTTCCCATCTTTGCCCCCATGCCCATCCCAGACGATTTAAAATCGCTCCTATGGAATGCAGACACGGAAGCCAAGGGATTGTCTGGGTTGAAAGGTTAATTCGGTAGTTTTGGAAACCCACGCACCACCCATCCTATCGATCGAAAGATTCGCATAACATTCATTTGTCTTCAATTCTGTTCAATTCAAATCGATTTGAATCAATTTGATGAGACGAAAGGGACTTGTAGTCCTTTCCACTTTCCTATTCTCTTTCGGCGACCATTAGGAAAAGAGAGGCGTCCTCATTCATAAAAACTTTTTTCTCTTCCAAAATGATGGAAGAAGAAACCGTTTGGAATCCCACTTCTTTCAATAATTCCATCAAAGCAATTTGCTTAAATCCACTGTGTACTTTGGGATGGGATACCTTTTTGTTTTCATCAAAGTCAATAAGATAGAGTGTCCCACCTGGTTTTAAATAGGAGTGAATCGTTTCTAGAATTTGTTTCGTGTTAGGAATGTGTAATAGGACAAGTGACATTAAAATATGATCCACAGGCAAAGCACCAGATTTCGCCAAGTCGTTAGGCGCTATCGTTTTTGCATTTTGGATTTCTTTGGCTTTGATTTTGGAATCCACCACATCTAACATTACTTTTGAGCCATCAGAAAGAATCACTTCTTTGTAAAGGGAAGTGAGTGGGATTCCGAGGAGTCCCGTGCCACACCCAAAATCAAGTAGAGTTTTGTTTGAAATTTCTAGAAGCACAGGTTCCAATTTTGCCAAAATATGACGAGCAAGTTGGATTCGCTCTTCTGTATCATATTGATTTGCGATTTGGTCAAAAACATTTGGTTCCATTGGGAATCAATCGTAGGAGAATCTTGATTTTGTGTCGTGAAAAATTCATTTACGAAAGAAGGTTTCCTTTCAGATTAGAAGTACCAAATAGAGGTTTCTATGCCAGAATACTTTTACGCCGATCCGTTTCCACTCACAGAGGACACAACCGAATACAAACTTTTGACAAAAGATTATGTAAGCACAGTCCCATTTGGTGACAAAGAAATTCTGAAAGTGGAACCAGAAGGTCTCACCTTCCTTGCAGAAAAAGCAATGGAAGATGTATCTTTTTATTTAAGGACTGAACATCTCACAAAGGTGCGTAAAATTTTAGATGACCCTGAAGCAACGCCTAATGACCGTTTTGTGGCAATGGCACTTCTTAAAAATGCTGTGATCGCTGCTGACAAACAATTACCATCCTGCCAAGATACGGGAACTGGGATTGTCATGGCAAAAAAAGGAGAGTATGTCATTACAGGTGGCAATGATGCGGAAGCACTCTCGAAAGGAATCTATAATACCTATGTGAATCGGAACCTGCGTTATTCCCAAGTGTTACCTCTTACCATGTATGAGGAAGTGAATTCTGGATCCAATTTACCAGCGCAAATTGATATTTATGCAACACCTGGTGACAAATATAGTTTTCTCTTTTTGGCAAAAGGAGGTGGGTCAGCGAACAAAACCTATCTCTTCCAAGAAACAAAAGCACTTCTGAATCCTACTTCTCTCGAAAAGTTCATCGCAGACAAAGTTGCCAATTTAGGAACGGCGGCATGTCCTCCTTACCATATTGCTGTGGTGATTGGAGGAACATCAGCAGAAGCCAATCTAAAGACCGTAAAACTAGCGTCAGCTGGGTATTTAGACCATCTACCAACCAAAGGAGACAAATTTGGTTCGGCATTCCGTGACACGGAACTCGAAGCCAAAATGTTGTTAGCCGCTCAAAAATCCGGTATCGGGGCACAGTTTGGTGGAAAGTATTTGGCTCATGACTTTAAAGTGATCCGCCTTCCGCGTCACGGTGCCTCTTGCCCCGTAGGACTCGGTGTGAGTTGCAGTGCGGATCGGAACATCAAAGCAAAGATCACCAAAGATGGTATCTTCTTAGAAAAACTCGAGTACGATCCTTCCAAGTATTTGCCAACCATCGATGAAGTGGATTCTAGTTCCGAATCGGTGCATATTGATCTCAACCAACCGATGCCCGAAATTTTAAAAGTACTCACAAAGTATCCTGTCAAAACACGTGTGATGCTCAGTGGCAAATTAATCGTGGCACGTGATATCGCTCATGCCAAATTGAAAGAGAAAATGGACAAAGGGGAGACTCTCCCTGAGTATTTCAAAAATCACCCTGTGTATTATGCGGGACCTGCGAAAACTCCAGAAGGGATGCCATCAGGATCTTTTGGACCCACCACTGCGGGTCGTATGGACAGTTATGTTCCTGTTTTCCAAGAGAAAGGGTATTCCATGATCACTCTTGCGAAAGGGAATCGTTCCAAAGTTGTAACCGATAGCTGCAAAAAAAATGGTGGATTTTACCTCGGATCCATCGGTGGCCCTGCGGCCCTCCTTGCCAAAGAAAACATCAAAAAGGTGGAAGTATTAGATTTTCCAGAACTGGGAATGGAAGCAGTTTGGTCCATCGATGTGGAAAATTTCCCAGCATTCATCGTAGTTGATGACAAAGGGAATGACTTTTTCCAGATGTTGCATTGATAGAAAACAACACAATTTATCTTCATGATTGAGTATAGCTGAAATGGTTGGAAACGAGGGAAAGTCATTTCCTTGGAATGCTAAAATTCCAGATGGTCCATTGGAAGAAAAATGGAATCTCTTTAAAAGGAATTCCAGATTAATTTCACCTAACAACAGAAAGAAGTTTAAAATCATTGTTGTGGGCACTGGCCTTTCTGGGAGTGCAGCAGCAGCAACACTCGCTGAACAAGGATACCAAGTTTCATCTTTTTGTTTTCATGAATCAGCGAGGCGTGCCCATTCTATTGCCGCTCAAGGTGGAGTGAATGCGGCAAAAAATTATAAAAATGACGGGGACAGTGTCATCCGCATGTTTCGTGATACCTTAAAAGGTGGAGACTTTCGCTCGCGTGAGGCAAACGTTTATCGATTAGCAGAATGTTCGATCCCTTTTATCGATCTTGCGGTTTCACAAGGAGTTCCTTTTAATCGAGAGTATGGTGGTTATTTAGAGAATCGTTCTTTCGGTGGAGTACAAGTGAGTCGAACCTTTTATTCGAAAGGTCAAACTGGTCAACAATTGTTACTTGGTGCCTACCAAACAATGATGCGACAAGTTCATCTCGGCAAAGTACAATTGTATACCAATGTTGAACTTTTGGATTACATCATCATTGATGGTCATGCTAAGGGAATTGTTGTTAGAAATTTACTAAATGGAGAATTGGAAAAACATTCAGCTCATGCGATTGTTGTTGCATCTGGCGGATTTGGTAAAATCTATTATCTTTCCACATTAGCTTTAGGTTGCAATGCAACAGCAGTTTGGCGAGCTCATAAAAAGGGTGCTTTATTTGCAAATCCGAGTTGGACTCAAATCCATCCTACGTCCCTGCCACAAACCAACAGTTATCAATCCAAACTTACTTTAATGTCCGAATCATTACGAAATGATGGTAGGATTTGGGTACCCAAGTCAAAAGATGAGAAGAGACCTCCCGCAGAGATTCCGGAAGAAGAAAGGGATTACTATCTAGAAAGAAAATATCCTTCTTATGGTAATTTAGCGCCCAGGGACATCTCCTCCCGTGCAGCAAAAGAGAGAATTGATTTGGGATTTGGTGTTGGCCCACTTAAGAATGCAGTCTATCTAGATTTTAAAGACGCAAAAAAAACATTGGGAGAAGAAGTATTAAGGGCACGGTATGGCAATCTTTTTGATATGTACAAAAAAATAACCGATGTAGATCCGTTAACCGAACCTATGTTAATTTCTCCATCTGCTCATTTTTCTATGGGCGGATTGTGGGTTGATTATGAGTTAATGACAAATGTTCCAGGACTTTATGCGATAGGAGAAGCAAATTTCGCTGATCATGGTGCGAATCGATTAGGAGCAAATTCACTATTACAAGCGTCAGTCGATGGTTATTTTATTCTACCGGCAACTCTTCCAAATTATCTTTATGACAAAGTAGATTCTAATCTTGTTTCCACTGATCACCCTAGTTTTAAAGAAGCAGAAGAAACGATCCAAAAAGAAATTCAATTTTATACAAATGCAAATGGGAAAAAGCTTATAGATGAATACCATAAAGAATTAGGCAAAATTCTATACGATTCGTGTGGTCTTAAACGTTCCAAATCTGAATTAGAATCGGCAGTTAAAACAATCCAAAATTTAAGAAATGAATTTTTATCCGGAAATATAAGGATTCCAAGTGACTCGTTTACAAAAAATGCAGAATTAGAGAAAGCGGGTAGAATGAAAGACTATCTGGAGTTAGCCGAACTTATGTGTTTGGATGCACTTCTGAGAGAAGAATCATGTGGTGCACATTTTCGGATCGAGCATCAAACAGAAGATGGCGAAGCCAAGAGAGATGACAAAAACTTTCAGTTTGTTTCTTGTTTTGAATGGTCGGGCGATGCATCAAGACCAATTTTACACAGAGAACCATTATCATTTGAATTTTTTTTACCACAAAACAGAGACTATCAATAATCAAAAAATCAATCATTCTGAAGTTTTTGATTCCCTAAAAATTCTTCTCTCCAATACGCGACACCACCATACCCAAGGCGACGGCTTTCTTTTTTCCAATGATGTAAAAAGTATTTGGTAGGTAAATAAATCTCATCTTTTTTCGTATTTATCTTTAAAAAATCCTCAAATGAAGTTTGAAATTCTTTAGATTCCGTAAACATTTTTAATGGAATAACCTTCCCAAATTTACCAGCTTTGTTTTTTCCATAACCATATAGAGGAAGTCCCAAAAAAAATTTTTTACGAATCGATGCGATGGATACTGTGTATGTTCCATTTTCCTGAAGAAGTTTCCTTTCGATCGCAACTAGATTTGATTCAATCCAATTTGATGTGGAAACGGGACCAGATTTGGTTCTTGGATTATGCTCATCATAGAACATTATGAACCAAGCATCAGAGCAAAGGTATAATTCATCCCAATTATAATAATCATGTTGGTCTGGATGATTCGGTGGAAATAACGTTAAGTGGAATTGAAGATGAGAATCTTTCGTTTTTATCAGCTTGTGGATGGAACAAACAAAATCGGTATAAGAATGTTTGGTTTGGTTTGCACCAAACTCAGCGTCCAAGACAAATCCTTTGGCTGTTGGATTTGTTTTAAGAAACAATTCGATGGACTGGGAGAAATGATTTACAAAGGTCGGATTCATGGGCCCGTTCCAAACGGAAAAGGAAGGAACTATCATTAGTAAAGATGATTTTGGTATCATCTCTCTTGTGAGTTTGATCTTTCCATTTTTTTCCAATCTACCATAAACAAAAATGGGGGTTCTGTTTTGGGATATTCGGGAATCCATTTGAGTCGTGAAAACGTATTCGAATGAGTCATTGTGTGCATTGAGGCTCTTTGGTTCCGCAGTGAGAGGGAAAAGAAGCGGAATTAGAAATAAAAAGAGATAGTAATTGAAAATGTCCCTTTGAAACAAAAAAAATTTCCTTGATTCGATTGGTATTCTGTATTATCCGAATAAACAAAATGCCCGTTAGGTGTGAAATAACCTATTCCGTTTTCTTTTTTCCCTCAAATATTTTTTGAAGTGAAAAATACGTATAGAATTTTTTCTGGAATCATGGGTGGTAAAGATCGATGAAAATTGAATGAAAATCATCCTCGCGGGAATCCAAACTATCCTAAGGTTGGTATTTTTGCTCAAAGAAAAAAGGATCGTCCTAACCAACTTGGAATTTGTACTGTGGAACTGGTCAAATTAGAAGGCAATCAATTGACTGTTAAGTATCTGGACGCAATTGATGGAACTCCCGTTTTGGATATAAAACCAGTTTTAAGAGAATTTGAACCCCAATCTTCCATTCGGCAAACAGAATGGGCAACGGACCTCATGAAACATTATTGGTAATTGGTATGAATGTAAAAAAACACTATGAGTCACATTTAGGAAATTTTTATACATGGATGTTAGGTGATTGGGTAAAGAAATCAGAAGAGTTTAAATCATTTCTTGAACGTCAAAATTTAACTCCAAAATTCAACAAAAAAGCGATTGATATGGGAGCTGGAAATGGAATGCAAGCAATCCCACTCGCAGAATTGGGATATGAAGTGACGGCAATTGATTTCAATCCACAATTACTGAATGAGTTAAAGCATAATATTAAAGAGAGATCATTGCCAATGCAAGTCATCGATGGTGAGATCACAAATTTTGAATTATGGAAAGACATCAATCCTGAATTAATTCTTTGTTGCGGAGATACAATATCACATTTGGCATCGTTTGCAGAAATCAAACAATGGGTACAAAATTGTTATTCTCAAATCATACCAGGAGGAAAATTCATTTTAAGTTTTCGAGATTATTCGAAGCCACTTCAGGATCAGGAAAGATTCATTCCAGTCAAGTCGGATGAAAATCGGATTCATACTTGTATTCTCGATTATGCAGATGAAGCCGTTTCTGTGACAGATTTATTATATGAAAGAGTCAAGGGAAATTGGGAGATGCGGGTGAGTTCTTATCAGAAAGTTCGCATAACGCTTGCCATGATACAAAATCTATTAAAAGAAATTGGATTTCAAATTGAAATTTTGGAAGATTTCCAAAGGATGAATTTGATCGTTGCAGCAAAATAAGTAGATCGTTTAACGAAAAATTTTTATTGTTCGTCTGTTTTTAATTTAATAGTATCTAACCTCAAAATTCAATTGGTTAACTAAAATGTGTAAAACGATTCAACAAAAAGTTAAGTTTAAAGATTCTCCCGAAACAATTTACCATTGGTTGACTGATTCAAAGAAAGTATCTGAACTCACTGGTGAGACTTCTGTGATTAGCCAAAAGATTGGAGGTACTTTTACAATTATGTCTGGAAAAGTTTCAGGCATCATTGTTGACCTAAAACCATCGAGGAGAATTGTACAAGCCTGGCGAAGATTTGATTTTCCTGAAGGAATTTTTTCAATGGCTTCTTTTACTTTGACGGAAACCAACGATGGTGGAACAGAATTGATACTGATACACCGAGGAGTTCCGAAAGAGCGAATTACCGATGTTGAAGAAAATTGGCGTAAACACTTTTGGGAAAGGATTCGCAAACAAGTTTGAACTTTAGATCGCAAAGAATTCTAGAAAGAATGGTATTCTTTTAAATCATATCCTTCGGGTTTACCCATTTATCAAATTCTTCCTTTGTCAAAAATCCTAGTTTGATTCCGGCTTCTTTCAATGTTAGATTATCGCTAAATGCCAGTTTGGCGATCTTTGCTGCTTTATCATACCCAATATGTGGGTTTAAGGCTGTCACAAGCATCAATGATTGATTTAGATTTGACTGGATCTTCGATTCATTCGCTTTGATCCCTTCAACACAATGATTTGCAAAAGAACGACATCCATCAGATAGAAGTCGAATTGAATTAAGAACATTAAAAATTATAAGAGGCTTAAATACATTGAGTTCAAAATTACCAGAAGCACCTCCAATCGTGACCGCAACATCGTTTCCAATCACTTGGGCACAGATCATGGTGAGGGCTTCCGATTGCGTCGGATTCACTTTTCCAGGCATGATGGAGGACCCAGGTTCGTTTTCAGGAATTTGAATTTCTCCGATCCCTGATCTCGGTCCCGAAGACAACCAACGGATATCATTGGCAATTTTCATAAGCGATGCAGCGATGGTTTTTAAAATTCCACTCACTTCCACGAGCGAATCATTGGCGGCGAGTGCCTCAAATTTATTGGGAGCGGTGACAAATGGAATTCCTGTCTCTTGTGAAATGGCACTCGCAACTTTTAATGGGAATTCTGGATGGGTATTGAGTCCAGTTCCCACCGCTGTCCCACCTAACGCGAGTCTGTAAAGGGAAGGTAATCCACGTTCAATTCGATCTAAGCTGTAGGAAAGTTGCGCGGCATAACCAGAAAATTCCTGTCCCAAGGTAAGGGGAGTGGCATCTTGTAAATGTGTCCTTCCAATTTTAATGATGTTTTGGAAGCTCTCTGATTTTTCATTCAGTTTGGATTGGAGTAAATTTAGATTTGGGATGAGGTTTTTGTGAATGGATTCGGCAGTCGCAATGTGCATCGCAGTGGGGAAGACATCATTGGAACTTTGGCCTTTGTTGACATCATCATTGGGATGGATGGGGGATTTGGATCCCAATTTAGCACCAACAAGTTCGTTTGCTCTGTTGGCAATCACTTCATTGGCATTCATATTGGTTTGTGTTCCGGAACCTGTTTGCCAAACTGAAAGTGGAAAATGATCATCTAACAAACCTTCAATGACTTCTTCTGCTGCCTTTAGGATCAGATCTTTTTTGGATTCTTCAAGTAGGCCAAGTTCTGAATTGATGATTGCCGATGTTTTTTTGACAATTCCTAAAGCGCGAATCAATTCTCTAGGGAACTTGTCCTTTCCGATTTGGAAGTACTTTAATGAACGTTCGGTTTGCGCTCCCCAATAACGTGAAGCATCTACTTCGATTTCTCCCATAGAGTCTGTTTCGATTCTTCTTTTTTTTGGTTCCATATTATCTGTCCATCCTTAGATTCCATCGGCGCCGGATCAGGTGGGTTTTGTTGATTAAAATTACAGGATAAGGAAGAGGAAGGCAATCACTTCTCAGTGGAAGGTCCACCGAGAAGGATTTGTTTTTTAGTTAACTTGGTTGGTAAAATGCTAAATAGGCAGCAATTAGGCCCATAAGTGGGAAAACAATCCAAAGGATTTTTGCCGCTTTTGGATTTTTATAGGCGAGAGTGAGAAGTCCACCAAACGCAAGCCAGATGACGATTTTCAAAATGATCCAAACGGGAAGGGCTGAATGGGAAATATCTCGGAACTTCATCAGTCCAAACCCTGCAACCAAAATCAAAACCAAACCAACACCATGGGAAATGGCAACGATCGCTTTGAATTTGTTTTCCGATTTTTTACCACCGTTGATGGAATATAGTGTGACTCCACCTAAAGATAAAAATAAAAGATACATTCCGAATATATGGATGAGTTTATACGCTTCGTATGACACAAAAGTCTCCTTTCACTCTCACAATTCTTTCAAAACTTCGTTTTCCTTGCGAGAGTTTTCTCTGCTTGTTGAGGAGAAAAGAACTAGGAAATCCCATCGGTTTGGTGAATTTATGTTAGTTATGGAGACTCTTCCCCCAACTCAATTCGCGTCCAAAACACTTCTCCTATTACGAGGCATTCCGGGTGCTGGTAAAACAACACTCGCCAATCAAATCGCAAAATCAAATAATGCACCTATCTTTTCGATCGATTCCTATTTTACAAATGAAAGGGGAGAATATCATTTTGATTTCACCAAAAATCATTTGGCATACAAAGAATGTGAATCCAAAACCAAAGACGCATTGGAAAAGACAATCCCCTTTGTGATCGTAGACAATACATTCACATTAGAATGGGAAATGAAACCTTACGAAGATTTAGCGAAACACTATGGGTATTTGTATTTTGTGGTAACTGTTGAGAACCGGCATGGGGGAGAGAATGTTCATCAGATTCCAGTGGATCAAATTGAGAAGATGAAGGCAAAGTTTAAGGTGATTTTGTAAGAAATTTGGGCAAAAAAAAACCGTCACTTAACCAAAGCTAAGCGACGGTTTTTTGAACAAACTGAATTATCTCCAGTTGTTTGTTTTAGGTTTTGCGATGTTTACTTTCATCTCACGGTTAAGGATGTTTTTTCCGTTAAGATCTTTGATCGCGTTATCAGCTTCTTTTCCATCTTTCATTTCGATGAATCCGAAACCTTTAGAACGACCAGAATACTGATCAGTGATGATTTTTGCAGAAGTTACTGCTCCATGTGCTCCGAAAAGCTCACTGAGTTTACCTTCAGTCATATCGTAAGAGAGGTTGCCAACATAAATGTTTACTGACATAGTTTTTGTCCTGTTTGTTAAAGTTGACTCGGGAATTCTAGATTTACAATCGTCGGGACCCTAGAAGGGATTTTTGGTAAGAACTCCAGAAAAATGCAGGGAAAAACTTGGGAAAGCTACCAGCGTGCAAGCTTGAAAGGACTACTTCGGCGGTGAAAATCAACAATACTCTGAATCTTCTGTCAGTGTAATAACCCTTTCTAAAAAAAGCAATCCGAAAGAAGACTCAGAGGGAAAATAACGAAAAAGATTTCGTTTTTAGTGGTGGTGGTGTCCACCTGGACCATGTACGTGTCCGTGTTGTTTTTCTTCATCTGTTGCTTCACGAATCGATTTGATTGTGACATCAAAATGAAGGGTTTCTCCAGCTAACGGGTGATTGCCGTTTAGGATTACATCCGCATCTCGTACTTCTTGGAGATATAGAATCATTCTACCTTCTGGTGTGTCGGTTTGGAATTCCATTCCCACTTCGAGTTCTGCTTCGGCAGGAAGTTCTGTTTTGGGAACTTGGAAAATGAGGGCTTCGTTATATGTCCCATAACCTTCTTCAGGTGGAACTGTGACATTTTTAGAATCTCCGTTCACAAGACCTTCCAATTCTTTTTCCAGTCCAGGGATGATATTTTGCCAGCCGTGGAGGTATAATAGCGGTTCGTCTGATTGGTCCAGAGTTTCTCCCTGGGCGTTCTTGAGGTGATAGGAAAATCCTACAACCATTCCTTTGCTGATGGTTTTTGACATATTCATTACACTCTATATACGGAAAAAAATACGGCAACCGAATAAAAGGTTGGTACCATATTGTTATCAAAGAAATTGAACCCTGGAAATATCAATATCTATGAATTGGCCGTTACTCATTCAAGTTTTAGGTGGGCTCGGGATTTTCATCTATGGGATGAAATTACTCAGTGAGTCCTTACAACGTGTGGCAGGAGATAGGCTCAGATCCTTTCTTTCGTCCATGACACGAAATCGTGTGTCTGCTGTCTTCAGTGGATTATTCATCACTTCAACCATCCAATCCAGTTCGGCAACCACCGTCCTAGTTGTTGGGTTTGTCAATGCAGGTTTGATCTCCCTTGCGCAGGCAATTGGTGTCATCATGGGAGCCAATATTGGAACCACGATCACTGCATGGATTGTTTCCCTATTAGGATTCAAATTCAACATTGCTTCGTTTGCATTACCTGCCATCGCCGCTGGGGTCATCCTTCATTTCTCAAGGAAAGAGAGCCGTTCTGGATGGGGGAGTTTTCTCATTGGATTTGGATTTTTGTTTTTGGGATTAGATTACCTAAAAACTTCGGTTCCCGATAGCGCCAAAGACCCTGAGAGTTTTGTTTTCTTACAACAATTTACAAACTTGGGTTTTAACTCAGTATTGTTGTTTGTATTGATTGGAGCACTACTCACAATCATCGTTCAATCTTCTTCAGCATCCACAACCATTACCATTACTTTAGCATTCTCGGGTTATATCCCAATTGATGCCGCTTATGGTATGATCCTTGGAGAAAACATTGGAACTACGATCACAGCCAATTTAGTGGCAATTCCCGGAAACCGAAATGCAAAGAAGGCGGCACTGGCTCATACCTTGTTCAATGTGTTTGGTGTGGTTTGGGCTCTTGTCTTTTTTAAATTTTTCACAGGCATTGTGGATGATTTGATTCCTGGAGATCCTTTGACGGACAAAGAATCCACCAGGTTCCATATTTCCCTTTTCCATACCATGTTCAACATCACCAATACACTAGTTCTCATTTGGTTCGTGAATACGATCTCAAAAGTTGTGAGTAGCATTGTGGATAGCCTTGCATCCAAAACGGGAAAAGACAAAGATAGCATTCGTTTGTTGCAAGCGGGCTCTGTAAAAACCACAGAACTTGCGATGGTAGAACTTGTGGAGTTCACGAAAAAAATCATCCGCGATACGTATGATTTTTTACGACTTACCGAACAAATTTTACTCCAACCGTATGATGCGGCAAGAGTCGTGCAAGTCCTCAAAAAAGAAGAGGAACTCGACCAAGTGCGAACCGAAGTCCTAACGTACTTAAACCAAATCCAAGAAACAGGGATCACTGGAAACTACGCAAAAGATGTGTTAGGGATTATGGAAAGAGTCAAAGCGGTAGAAGAAATGGGTGATAATTTTGCATCCATTGCGAGAAAAATCCGTAAGTCTCACAGACAAAAGATTTCATTTGATAAAACCTTTTCCAATTCTGTAAAAGACCAAATGGATTTACTCAAACACCATTACGACATTCTGCTTGTGAACTTGGAACAAAGTGAAACATTTGATATCCTTGGTAACCCACAAGTACGCAACCAAAGTCGCGAATATAGGTTTCAAATGATTCGATCCATCAAAAAGAACGAATCAAAAGTGAAGAAGAAAAAGTATCAGAAAAAAGAAAATCTGTTACCAGCTCTCCTTTACCGAGATATTTCCAGAAACTTAGACAACATTTCACGATTATTGAATGCAGCGATTTATGCGGACGTTTAGTCCGTATTTTTCGATTACCAATTGTTTAGGTAATTTCGAATAATATAAATGTGATATCATCGTCTGCGGGACCTTCTTTGTTTCGCAGGCGAATGTGTTCATCAATCCCACCATACAAAGACTCGACGGACTCTCCTTTTCTTTGAAATAACCAATCAAGAAGTACTTCTTCTCCCGAATCCCCATTTTCCCAAAGATCCCAAATTCCATCTGTAAAAAGAAATAATTTATCTCCTTTGATGAGGGAATGAACTTCTTCTGGATACATACCTTCTTTCGAATAACCTATGAGTTTTCCCTTTGGTCGGATCACTTCAATCGATTTTGAATTCTCATTGAACTTGTATAAGGCGGGGTGTCCTGCATTCGCCACCCGCAAAACCTTTTGTTCCAAATCGATAAAGATAGCACTTGCTGTTAAAAATTGATTTTTGTAGTTTCCAGCAAGGGAAACGTTGATACTTTCTAAAACCTTTCCCGGTTTATTGGCAAAAGCCAGAGTTTGCATATAGGCAATTTTTAACATCGCCGCTTCAATTGCGGCAGGGACTCCGTGGCCTGTCACATCTGCAATGAGGCCACAAATCTGTTGTTTCCCATAGACAGTGAGGTCGTAAAAATCTCCCCCCACGAGGGAGGCTGGGAAATAACCAGTTTTGATCGATAAGCCTGGAAATTTAGGAAGGATTTGTGGTAATGTAGATTCTTGGAGTTTTTGCGCAAGTTTTAGTTCTTTACCATAGGCGATTAACTTTTGTTTGTTGATCTCGGCTTTGAGTTGGATCCTTTCTTTTTCCTTTTGGACAACAGAGATTCGATCACCAAGTCCAAATGCCATGAGTAACACTTCAGTGGCCGTAGCTGCTTGGAAGGCATTTTCAGTGAAAACATTGACGGGAAAAAATCCCATATACTTTAACACTGTCGTGAGTCCACCAATGATGAGCATAAAGTAACCAAAAAAATAAAACCTAGCTGGCGGGAATTTTTTAACAAACGAAACATAATAAGAAACAAACAAGGCATAAAAAGCCAAACAGAAGGAAAGTAGGTCTCCAAATTGGTTTAAGGGGCGGTATGGTAAAAAAGGTAAGAGCAACAAACAGATCACAGGAATGATGGAAAGACCCATAAACACTCGGTAAAGGATAGGAGCATTGTCCTTTAAGTTCATAAAGGTGATACTCATCGGAAAACAAGAAAGAAGGAATATAAAGTATAAAAAGTTATGCGCGTTATAAACCAAATCAGGTGCATCTGGCAAAAACAATACAGGTAATAATCCTTGTAAGGAAAGTTGGAATAGGATTGCGGCAAGAATCAGATAGTTAACATAAAATAAATAGGCTTTGTCTTTTACCATGAAGTACACAAATAAATTGTACAAACTCATCACACAGACAATACCAAAAAACATTCCTTGTAAAAGTGTATCGATGGATTCATATGAATCAAAATGTTTCTCATCGGCTATCATGAGCGGGACAGAGACAGAACTATCGGTTTTGACACCTACGAAATAAGTGACCGTTTCGCTTGGTAAAAGTTCTGTCGCAAAACTAAATCCTCGATAGTCTTTATCGCGATTCCGAAATGGATACCTTCTACCTTGGATGTTTTTGTTTATTTCACCTGATTCTCGTAAGGCGAAAAATTGGACTTCGTCGAGGAGTGGGTATTTGATAAAGGTTATGGTTCTTTTATTATGATTTTCATCATTATGTAAAACAAAGCAGAACCAGAATTGATTTGCTGTATTCCCAAAATTGGGGATCTCTCCGTTGGCAAATGCGACGGGGTTTGTTTGGAATAAACGTTGGATTTCATGGATCTCTTTTTTGGGGATCTCAGTGGATGTGAAAACTAAATGATGAGAGAGGTCTGTTGGTTTACCAAGATTTGTGGAGATGGGATAGTGTTTTGCGTTGGGGCAGGAACTTTCCTCTGCCCAAAGTACAGAATGAAAGAGACATAACAGTATAATGGTGATCGTCTGTTTCATACTGGAAGGTCACTAGTATAAGACGATGACCTTCCTTTGTAAATCTGTTTGTAGAGAAAAAAAAGGAATTATGCGGTAGCTACGGAGATTCCCGCTAAATGTCGCAGGGCGTCGTATGCTTTGTCTTTTTGTTCCACTTTGGTTTTGTTTACGGCTTTCCGAATGATCACATCCCATTGTTTTTCTGGGTGTTCCATTTTCATGTTTTCTAGCAGTTCGAGAATGTTTTCATCATCGGATGCATTGAAAATTTCATCTGTGTCGTAACGAAACATTCCAAAAAGGGCATCAATGTAGTCGCCAACACTCATTGCTTCCTTCTCTCCGGGTTGGATCTTCTTCTTTTCTGCCTTTCGCAGTTCTCTTTCTCTGCGTTCCAGTTCTGTACGTTTCATCTTTAGGGCCTCTAGCTTGGATGCATTTGGTTCCAAGACCATCTTTTCAAAGGGCAGGAGGGGGAACACTCAATTTGTCCAAAAATTGTCTCGATTTTTGATCCAAGAGCGAAAGATTGGAGTAGATGGTCTCCTTTCGGTGGATAGCCGGACTCTTAACCTTAGTACTTACCACCCAATTTTTCTTTTTGGGGAGTGGGCTACTTGGTTATTGCCTGGAATCCAATTCCAAAATTTGTAAGTGTAACCACGGATCTAAAAAAGAAAAACACCATAATCCAGAAGACAAATTGTTTGGCGAAAAACCAAATGCCAAACTCAGCGCCACCGATGAAACAAATCATGCCCACACAAAGGAATTGGCGTTAAAACCAAATTGCCACGACGCCAAAGAAGGCGAAGCCCACCTTTGTTCTTGCAAAAAGAATAAAAAGGATGCGATGTCCCTTCGGATCCACCACCAAACCATGGACAAACCAAGTTTTGCATTTGGTTTTGCGATCCCAACCTTGTTTTTTTATACAATTGAAGAGTCTCCTTCCACTCTAAAAGAAGGAAAGATACTTACGATCCTTCGACCACCTCGCACGACTTAGGAATTCACTTCCAACATTCATCTCTAACGATTTGGACAAACAAAAGTCCTGTCGTAAAACAAATTTATATTAGAATATTAGGTATTTATGAAATTATTAAAAACAATTATTGTATTTTTTTCTCTTTTGGTTTTGGTTTCGTGTGAGAAAACTTCAGGGCCCGATGACAATCAAACTTTGGCGCTATTGGCCTTGGCAGTACCACAGTCGGTAAATTTAAACTTTGAAGCTTTGGCAAATGGCCAAAATTTGGTGACAGGTTCGAATATTACTGCTGATGGAAGGACTGTGCAATTTCGAGACTTTCGCATGTATATTTCCGAAGTAAAATTTGTTCGTGCTGATGGTACAACAGCGGATGTAACATTATCGACAGATAATCTTTGGCAATCCAATGGTGTCGCACTTGTCGATTTGGAGACAACCCAAACAACAGAAACAAATTCAAAAGTGAGTGGTTCTGTTTCTGCTGGAAATTATACTGGGGTCCAATTCACCGTTGGAGTTCCTGAGACTTTAAATCACCTTGATAGAACGAACCAAATCTCTCCTCTCAATAACGGTTCTATGTATTGGTCATGGACTGGCGGATACAAACATGCTAAAATCGAATTTAGTTTTAACGCTCCGACAAACTGGACTAGTTTACACCTCGGTTCGACAAATTGCAGTGGTGCACCGAATTACGGTAATTGCACGAATAAATATCGTGCTAACATAACGTTAAGTGGAATTTCGAACATTAATGCTCTGACAGTCTCCATGAATTTGGATCAACTGATTAAAGATCACAGCCCAGGAGCAGTCAATGTTTCTTGTATGCCTGGAGGTGGGACAGCAGATTGCCAACCTTTGATTAGAGCCTTTGGTTTGAACGTAACAAGTGGTGCTATGGATACTTCTATTTCACAACGCGTATTTAGTTTAAAGTAAGTAATTACATCACATGGTTACATTGAATTTCTTGTGACCATGTGTATTTAGGAATGATGATATGAATTTTATGAAACTGAGAATTTCACTTCTATCTGTTTTGATGATTGGCTGTAGTATATTGCCTTTTCAAAAAGAAGAATCAAACAATGACTTACTTTTAGCTGCCCTCGGAATTTTGGCAACGGCTTCCGATTGGGTTTGGGACTTACCTCCAGGTTTTCCCGTTCCGAATGTTCCTTCTGACAATCCGATGACCAAAGCAAAAGTCGAACTCGGAAGGCATCTATTCAATGAAAAGGTACTTTCCGGTGATGAGACTATGTCTTGCGGAAGTTGCCACATCCAATCTCTTGCGTTTGCAGATGGAAAGGATTTTCCCACGGGAATCACCAACGATGCACATCCGAGAAATTCACAACATTTATCCAATGTGGCGTATCTACCTCGGTTGACTTGGAGCAATCCCAAGATGTCAAGTTTGGAAATCCAAGCAAGGGCACCGATGTTTGGCGAAAGTCCGATCGAACTTGGGCTTTCTTCGAATGCGTTCTTAGATAAATTAAAATCCAAATCGATTTACAAGACACTTTTTGCGAATGCCTATGGAAATGCCGAGACAGCGGTGAATGAACAGAATGTTAGGTTTGCAATTGCAAGTTTCCAAAGGTCAATGATCTCGGGGAATTCTAAGTATGACCAATATGCATTTCGTAACAATAAATCAGCCTTAAATGCTTCTGAAATCCGAGGGTTAAATCTTTTTAATGGAGAAGTCGCTGAGTGTTTCCATTGCCATGGTGGTTTTAATTTTACTGACACATCGTTTCATGGAGGTGCTCAAGAAGAGTTCTTCTATCATAGCAATGGGATTCATGATGACGCGTATTATGCGGCTCGCCCGAGTAACAAACGTGGGTTATATGATCTAACTGGGATCGCAGCAGATACTGGAAAATTCAGAGCACCATCGTTACGGAATATTGGTGTCACTTACCCTTATATGCATGATGGAAGTTTTATGTGTGATGATGCAAACAATCCAAATATCACCATGGGAAAAACGAAAACGGATTGTGCTCGGGATGCTTTGACAAAAGTAGTCGACCATTATCGCTCTGGGGGACAAAATCATAGCGGAAAAGATGCGACACTGATTCGCGCGTTCACGATCACAAATTCTCAGAGGGATGATATGGTAAACTTCCTACTCACCCTCACCGACGATGAATTCCTAACCAACCCAAAATTTGCGAGTCCATTTTGAAATCGTTTCCCATTTCCTTTCTAACGCTCCTGTTCCTTTTCGCAGGAGCATTCTCTCAGTGCACCTTTGGATCGGTTGGAAACAGTGAAGAAGAACAACTCGTCATTCTCCAGAATTTGATTTTTTTCAATAACAACCAAACCATTGCGGTTGGAACCAATGTAAGAAGTTATGATGACCAAGCGGATGACAATATAAATCAGTTCAGTTTGACAAGTAATGGGAATCCATACAACATCACGGTTCAATCTGACTCCTACATCCATTGGGAAACAGGAACGTATCGGATCAATCCACCGAACCAGGTGTTAGGTGTATCGACGACTGGCTCGGAAAGGAGTACTGCAGTAGCGAAAACTCATACTCCTTTTACGGTTCCATTGGATTTGCCAGCGGATGATCTGTATGGAAAGTCTTATCCATTTCTTGCGACCTCGGTTGTCTCAAACATCACTCAGTTCAATGACACGATGGAAACGGGAGCCAGTTTTTTGTATCCCAATACGCGGTCGGCTAGTTTGCCTTTGGGAGTCGTTGCAATCGCCAATGTGAGTTGGGAGGAGATTTACATTCGGATGGATGTGACTAGAGCACCAAATACAAAAACAGTTACCATTCTATTACCCCAAGGGAATAAACAGATCACTCCTAAGTGTAAGATACCTATCAAAAATGGTCGGAGTGGAAACATTGAGATTTTAGTTTCCTTGTCATCTCTCTTCCAAGACAGGACAGTATCTGGAACACCGATACGATTTCTTGATCAATTGCCGATTGGAACTGATCCTGTCGTGATCTCCAAAGTATCCAATGTGAATTTATACAATATCCTCCAACAGAACCTCCAAGCAGAAGACATCACTTTTAGTTTCCCTGGTTGTTTTCCAGGAGTGGAACGATGAAAGAATTGAAACAAAAAACAAAACGCAGGAATTTCATTTTTTCATTTATTCTCATTTTGGTTTTATTTTGGAATTTCTCAATACATTCGCATCACACGGGTTCGTCGGACAGTCCGAATGCGACTGCCAGGTTTGTGGATCCATTTACGGGCAAACGAGAAAAACCAACCAATTATTTGGTGATGACCCAAGACTATTACCAATCCACAAGAGAGAATAGCCATCTCTTCACAACCACTGCGTTTGCGGAATTGAATTTTTTTGATGGAAGGTTTGCACTCAATGCTTCTGTTCCGTGGAATTATTACCAACAACGTGGTAGAGAAGATGCAGCGAGGATTGGGAAAACCTATTTAGGTTTTAAGTACCAACCATTCTTTGATTTGGACAAACCTTACTTTTTTGTGATCGAAGGGGCGGTTGGTTTTCCAAGTGGTCCCGATACGGATCGGTTCACTGGAGGAAATTATTATACAGGATCTGGATTTATTAAACTCGGATACTTATATGAAAGATGGTCTTTTGTGACAAAGATCGGAGGACTCAATCCTCTCTCTAGACCACAGCCGAATAACTTACAAGATAACGATGGAATTCCTTTTTATTTTCGAAAACCTTCGGCCACTCCACCAGAACCCGAATACGAATTCAAAAAAACGACACTCATTTCGGCGTATGTGACGTATTATTTGATGCCAGAGATTTCCGTATTCACAGGAGTTTTGTATCGAAATCCGTATAATGGAGTCGATTATTCTAAAGAAAAAGACAAAGCGAATCCATCGTATTTTACTGAGGCGAGTGTTGGATTTTCTTGGAATTTTTCTGAAAAATACAACATGAGTTTAGCATATCGTTATCCGTTGCAACGTGACCGAGAATACAGGTTATACCAGTCTGCTTGGACATTTGCCTTCTCGATGGAGTGGGGAAGCGATTGACATTTCATGCCTTTTTTAAAACGTTCTAAGAAACTGTATAAATCTTAATCGTAAAAGGTAATCTATGAGCAACGTAGAAATCGTACCAGTAGGGGAACTACCTCCTATTGGAGTCGTGCCAAAAAAAATGCACGCACAGGTCATTCGCCCGGAACGTTACGGCGAACCGAAAACTTCTTTCCAATCAGAAGTCATTGATGTTCCGGAGATCGGTCCGAACGAAGTTCTCGTGGCCACTATGGCTGCTGGGGTAAACTATAACAATGTTTGGGCGGCCTTAGGTTACCCTGTTGATGTCATTGCGGCACGTAATAAAAAAGGGGAACCTGAAAAGTTTCACATTGGTGGCTCTGACGCATCTGGTATCGTTTACAAAGTTGGTTCTGAAGTTAAAAATGTAAAAGTGGGGGACGAAGTAGTTGTCCACTGTGCGATGTGGGATCCGAAAGACCCATGGGTTCTTTCTGGAAAAGACCCAATGTATGCACCTTCACAAATCATCTGGGGATACGAATCAAACTGGGGATCCTTTGCACAGTTTTGCAAAGTGCAAGACCACCAGTGCCTACCACGTCCTCAACACCTAACATGGGAAGCATCTGCAGCCTATATGTTAGTTGCTGCAACCGCCTACAGAATGTTACACCACTGGAAACCGAACGATGTAAAACCTGGTGATGTTGTTTTGATATGGGGTGGAGCTGGTGGACTCGGTGCTATGGCAATCCAAATCGTAAAAGCAGCTGGTGGAATTCCAATCGCAGTTGTATCATCTGATGATAAAATTGAATTCTGTAAAAACTTAGGTGCTACTGGTGTCATCAACCGTAATAAGTTCAAACATTGGGGTGCTCTCACTTCTGAAATCAACAAACCAGAAGCTTTTGTTGAGTGGACCAAACAAGCACGTGAGTTTGGAAAAGCAATTTGGGACATCGCAGGCAAAGGCAAAAATCCACAAATCGTTTTTGAACACCCAGGCGAAACAACACTTCCTACTTCTGTATTTGTATGTGAAACTGGTGGTATGGTTGTGATATGTGCGGGAACAACAGGTTTCAATGCAACGGGTGATTTACGTTACCTTTGGATGAGACAAAAACGTCTGCAAGGTTCTCACTTCGCAAACGATGACAACTGCCGTGACCTCAACCAATTGGTGATTGATAAAAAAGTGGATCCAGTATTGGCTCAAACGTTTACTTTCGATCAAACAGGTGAATGCCACCAATTGATGCGTGAAAACAAACACCCAGCAGGAAACATGTCAATCCTCGTTGGTGCAAAAACGACAGGTTTGGGAAAGAAGTAATTTCATTCCGAACGTGTATTTAGAGTACATGTCCCCGCCCGTATCGAACTGGGTGGGGTTATCCACCCGCCACCCAATGGCTCCATTTACCACACAACATTCGTTTTGTGAATCCATTTCCTAAATTCCTAAAATTTTAAAATCCAAAAGTTCATATTTACGTAAAAAAGAAGGCCTTCAATGTTTCCTAGAATCAATTTGATCACTCTCGGGGTTTCCGATTTGCAAAAAGCATCCCATTTTTACGAAACTGGGCTTGGATGGAAAAAATCGTTAGAGAGTAACGACAAAGTTTCCTTCTTTCAAATTGGAGCTTTGGTATTTGCATTATTTGGAGAAAAGGATTTAGCAGAGGATATTGGCATCCCATTCCAAAAAAGACAAGAATATTCGGGAATTACATTGGCTCAAAATGTAGAAAGTGAATCGGAAGTGGATCGAATCATCGGAGTTGTACGTTCATTAGGTGCCGAAATTCTAAAGGAACCACAGAAAGTATTTTGGGGTGGTTATAGTGCTTACTTCAAAGACTTAGATGGTCATATTTTTGAAATTGCACACAATCCATTTTTCCCACTCAATGGGAAGGGTGAAATTGAACTGAGTCAATAGCGATTGTTAGTTGAATTTGGCGCAAGTGATTTAGTTTGTATATTATAGGCACAATTTGACAAGTCTAACTTAGCCTATACTAAACTTGTGTTGGATCTATTTATAATTTCAAAATTTGAGATCTTGCATTTATATTTGATAACGAACTATTTGAAAGGAAGATTTGATTGATGAGACAAGCCGAGATCAAACAATTTGGATTGGATAATTTAAAAGTCATTGAGGTTCCAGAACCAAAAGAAGTAGGTCCCACAGACGTATTGGTGCGACTGCATGCGGCCTCTCTCAATTACCGAGACTCTCTTGTTGTGGAAGGAAAGTACAACCCCAAGTTTCCTTTACCACTCGTTCCCTGTAGTGATGGGGCCGGGGAAGTGATCCAAATTGGATCCCAAGTCACGGAATGGAATGTGGGAGATAAAGTCCTTCTCACATTTGCGCCCAAATGGATCGCAAAAGAAGCAACACATTCAGAAATACGACACACCATTGGTGGGCCACTCCCAGGAACACTGAGAGAATTGGCGATAGTTCCCGAAACGGGTCTTGTTAAGATGCCATCGCATTTAACCTTCGAAGAAGGTGCGACATTGCCATGTGCAGCACTCACCGCATGGTCCGGATTATTCCAATACAGCCAACTCAAACCTGGTGAGTTTGTCGTCGTACAGGGGACAGGTGGTGTTTCTATTTTTGCCTTACAATTTGCAAAATTAATGGGTGCGAAAGTCATTTTAACATCGTCTAGTGATGAAAAACTCGATCGTGGAAAATCATTAGGCGCCGATTTTTTCATCAATTATAAAGAGACCAAGGATTGGGGGAAAGAAGTTCGACGGATCACAAATAAAGTGGGTGCTGATCATATCATCGAAGTGGGTGGAGCAGGGACATTGGAGCAATCCATTGCCGCCTGTCGGCCGTTTGGTGTGATCCATTTGATAGGAATTTTAGCTGGTCGTTCCGGGGAACTCAATTTACTTCCAGCAGTCATGAACAATTTAAAAATCCAAGGACTAGTGGTGGGTGGGAGAAAAGCCTTTATTGAAATGAACCAAGCCATCGAACAATCTGGATTAAAACCAGTCGTAGACAAAGTTTTCCCATTGGAAAACTCAGTGGAAGCCATCCAATACTTACGATCAGGTTCTCATTTTGGAAAAATTGTGATTACGATTTGATTTCTGTTGGAGATTCCAAAATGGATTTTGTTTCGATATCCAATGCATTGACTGACAAATGGATTTCAATGAGAGCCAAAATAAGAGAGACCACCATACAGAATAACGAAATCGCAAAAAAGATCCAAGCAACCAAATTATAAATCGGAATCATTCCGAGAGAACAAGTACAAAGGATTAAACTGAAGATTCCTGCACTTTGCGAATATAAAATGAGAGAGATCCGAAATCGTAAATTGTGAATTTGTTTCGCGAGGACTTCTGACTTAGATGTTTCATACTCGGCTAAAAGTTGTCTCGATAAACTTGCCAAACCAAAAAATCGATTGGTAAACCCTAACATCAAAAGTGAAATCGCTGGAAATAATAAACCAGGGATGTTATACGTTAAATGGTCCAAAGTTTGTTCAGATGTTAAAAAATGGTGAATGCTTTCGATTGCATTGTGGAAATGAATATGTGTGGGTTTTAACAATGAACCTCATACAAAACGAATCGTTTTGGATTCGGTTCCAATGACTTGGGCCGAAACAATCAGCCCATTTCGCTTCGAAGTGAATTATTCTTCAGCGAATAAATTGTTAAGAGAGTCAATGAGTGTGTCTACTTCGACTCCATACCCCATACAAACTTGTTCAATCGTTTCTACTTCATTGATGGAGCAGTGGGAACACCCACCTAAGTGGTAACTTGAGAAAACAAGCCCCGCTTCCGGATGGATGGCGATTGCTTCGCCTACGGTCATTTCTTTAAAAAAGCGTGGTTTGGTTGATTCAGTCATCTTCTAGAGTCCCCTTAGAGGAAATTACTATACAAATATTGGACGATACTCTATTCGTCAATGGAATGTTTACCCAAGAAAACGGGAAATTTTATGTCCGTATTGAAGGCCGGTTTGAGTCCGCGCATTTCCTCTACCAGTACTTTGCCGATGGGACCGACGAGCCCATCCACGGCCATTCCTGGAAGGTTGAGGTCTATCTGGAAGGAAAAACGAACATCCGACCAGATGGGATATCCTATGACTTTTTGACAGCAAGGAACAAACTTTTGGCTCTTGTCCATTCCATCGATCACATCCTCATCAATGACCACCCTGATTTCAAAGGGATCAATCCAACTTCTGAAAATGTGGCTCGTTGGTTTTATTCTGGGTTAAAAGAAGAAGTGAAGGCTTCGGACGGGAAAATTCAGAGGATTGTCATCCACGAAGGTCCAGAAAATTTGGCCTTCTTCGAACCAGAAACCTAGGAATCGCCTTCTCCCATCCAATGGGGCGAAACCTAGGAAAATTGGATTCTTCTGGATTGTATTTAAAAGTCTTCTCCAAAACTTTTCGAAAACTCAACTGTAAAATTAACGGAATCAAAATCCAATTTGGTATTGTTTCGTCTTCCGATTGCAGACATGAGAAGAGAAGTTTGGTTATCTAATGTAGCCATATAGTATTGATTAAACTTTATGTTGATATTGTCTCTCGTATAACCCCATTTAGTTGCAAACCAAGTCGAATACCGAAATACAACATCAAATTTATCCTGAACACCTGAGTATAAAAAATCGCTTTGCATATACAGAGGTGCATATAAGGTTCCAACCGTTGTTGGGATAAAATTTAAAGACGATCGACTCATGTCTCCACCCATATGATAATACATACGACCCAAGTGAATTTCAAACCAACGTAATGGCTTAAATTCTAAGTGGATCCCAGGCACCCAACCTTTGGTACGAAGTTGAGACTGAACATTGGGAATTGAAAATATGATACTATTTTCAATTGTATATAAATTGATATAATCAGATCGAAAATCTTGTTTGATATTCGCATCTCGAATGGAGACACCTAAACTTAAAACTTTAAATATAGGATGGAAGTAACCAATTCCTGCCCTTTTTTGGTATTCCTTAAAGTTTAATATATCTTTATAATCACCGCTATCTTTTATTGTTCGGTTGTCCGCAAAGATTCGATAACGATCTTTATATCGATATTCAATTTCAAATTGTCCCAAAGATAAGTTCCCAGAAGGTAATGGTGATAATTGGTAAATTCTACTTTGACCAAACAAAATTCCATCGGTTAACTCTAGGTTTTTTTCAGGAATTTGACCTCTCGCCGCACCCAAAACATAACTAAAGTAAATTCTATGATTGTCTGGATCGATTAACTGTGGTTTCTCGTGGATATTGTCTGTCTCTTTAGAGAGTAAAGTAGTGAGGTTACTCCCTAAAAATAAACAGAATACGAGTAGAGTATATTTAATTCGCATTCGTCTTGGTAAATACAATTTATTCACCCCAAACTACAATACATTCTCTATAGAATAATGTTCCTAGAATCGAAAGGGATTCTCGATCGACTAACGCTACTTTTTGGATGTTTCCATTCCTTGTCGCTTCCTCAATCGAATTCCCTGCACCATAGTAAAAAACATTAATGATATAACCTGACAATGAACAAGATTTACCAAATTTCACAATCTTTGCTGAGGTAAGATTGTTTCCTGTCGAATCACCTATCATATGTTGAGTGGAGTATTGATAGATAAATGCAGGGAATGGACCCGATTGACAATTGGTAAAAAAGGAAAGAAGGAATACTAAAAATAAAGTTTTGATAAAATTCATGTTATTCGCCTACAACAAAGGTACAATAATTTCGGATAAGTCCGCTAAACAAACTGAAGGTGGAATGGTCAATGGTTGCAATTTTTGTGATTCCATTTTTGTTTGCTACGCTACCTGCTCCCGCATCTCCATAAGTGACCAAATACAAAACGGTATATTGGCAACCTTTCGCTTCCTTGTCCGCCTTCACATTGTTCTCTGGGTTAAAGGTCCCTGGGAATTGTGTTTCGGTGACGATATAACCATGGGTAGGTCCCACAGCGCATCCCGTGAAGAGCATGAATGATAAAACGATCGTTATATAAAACAAAATATTATGTCTTTTGAATGTGTGCATTAGTTAGAACCTTTTACGATGGTACAGAATTGGTGGTAAATGAACCCGGCAAAAACACCTGTGTTTTCATAGTCAACAAAGGCAACTTTTTGGATGTTCCCATTTTTTTTGGCGGCTTCAATCCGTGAGTTACCAAAAGAGAACATTCCTAGGTAAGAATTGCTACAGGCTTTTCCTTCTAACTTTGGTTCTACACCAATGCCAATGGGACCTGGTGTTGTGTTTCGATGGTAAAAGAATCCACCTTTCCAAAGGGGGGCTGTTGTCGCATATTCTCGAGTTGGATTGGTATTTCCGTTCGCAGATGTCTCGTATAACAAGTTAAATCCAGTGCATTGGAAAAAAAAGAGTAAACTGGCCAAAAATAGTAAGTGAATTTTCAAATGAAACTCCGTTTCGCTTTGTTATGATTTTACAAACAAACAATCGTTTGTTTAATTTTGCAATCGAATACTGTCCACCTAACTAAATTAAATAAGTATATTTTTGTAATGGAGGCTTCCTGTAGCATCTTAGTTTATTGCATACCGTTCGATTTTTTTAGAATTTTTTTTTGCCTATATTCGATTGCAATTCTTGTGCCCATTTTTAATCTTCGGTAGAAACAAGTATCCTTATGCCAACCACTGAAATCAAACATAGTTTAGGTCACATCCTGCTCGTCGAGGATGAAGCTATTTTGGCAGTTTCTCAGGCAGAATTTCTCAAACTCAAAGGATACTCTGTGCAACATGTTTCCACTTCTTTAGATGCCATTGATTGTATCTCTTCTGGTGAATCAGTGGATCTAATTCTTATGGATATCAATCTCTCCGATGAGTTAGATGGGATCCAATTAGCCAAAAAAATATTAGAAATCAAAGAAATCCCCATTCTTTTTGTGAGTGGTTACTCAGACCAAAAGATTTTGAACCGAGTTGCTGATTTAAAACATTATGGTTTCATTCCTAAAATCTCGAGTCCAGATATTGTGGAATGTATGATCAAGTCTGCTTTGAAACTCCATGCCGTTGAGCAAAGTTTGACATTCCGAGAAAAAGAACTTCGGATTACATTTGAATCCATGGGGGACGGGCTGATTGTTTTGACTCGAGAAGGCCAGATTAGAGAAATCAACCAAAAAGCATTAGATATGTTAGGTTACCATAAGATGGAGGTGATGAACAAAGATTTATCCTCTTTTTTATTTTTAGTCCAAGCAGAATCTAGGATGAGGGTCTCGTATTCTTTTGATCATCAGTCGGAATCTTTTGTGGAACCGAAAAGAAGAAATAACCTCATCATCATCGCTAGCAATGGCCGCGAAACAAACGTTACGGAAACGGTCTCTCCTATATTAGATTCAAACAAAATTTTGAACGGCATTGTGATCGTATTTCGCGAGAATCCAGAATCTCAAATCCTTGTTCCACCGAAAGATGGTGAAAGTTTATATGCGAAGGTCTTCCAACTAAGTCCCATTGCCATGGCAATCTCCACCATCAAAGATGGAACTTACCTTGACATCAATCCTGCAATGGAAGCCATCTTCCGTTTTGAAAAATCAAAAGTCATCGGAAAAAAAACAGATGAATTCAAAGATTGGTGTGTTCCTGAACAAATTCAAAAGTTAAATGAAGTTTATCGGGAAAATGGAAGACTTGCAGGCGAAAGGATGTCAGTGCAACATCCTGATGGAGTCCACCATGAAGTGCTAGTCTTTAGCCAAGCGATCGAGATTTCTGGTGAACGTTTTATTCTTTGGTTTAATTTGGATGTTTCAAAAATATTGGACATCGAGGGTCGTTTGGCAAAATCCCTCGAAGAAAAAGACGTTTTATTAAAAGAACTACAACACCGAGTGAAAAATACTTTGGCGATTATCTCTGGATTACTCAACCTCGAATCGTTCAAAGTTGAAAACGAATTGGCGAAACAATCATTTTTGAATGCACAATCTCGGATCATGTCCATGTCCAAGGTATATGAAAATTTATACCAATCTGCAGATTTGGAGTCAGTAGACCTCCGCAAGTACATCGAAGATTTGGTTTATAGCCTTCATGATATATTTGTTTTGAATCCAAGTAAAATTCGATTCGATGTCAAATTAGATGACATTCGATTGGATCTCAAACGTACCTTACCCTTGGGTTTAATATTAAATGAACTATTGACCAATGCTCTGAAATATGCTTATCCAAATGAAAAGGGTGGAGACATTCGAATCCAACTTACCAAATCAAATGAGAATGTGATGTTAACGGTTGGAGACGATGGAGTAGGACTTCCGGAATCAGTGAACATTGAAAAAGGAAATCATTTTGGTTATGAACTCATTCGCAGTTTGACATCACAACTCAAAGGTGTTTTCTCATCTGTTTCCAAAAAAGGAGAAGGATTGAATATTATGATCTCTTTTCCTGTTCACACGAAAGATTAAAAAAAGAATTCATTTCTCAACTTCTTTGCGTCCATGATTTCCTTAACCCATTGCTTTATGGCTCGATCTATGTTTGTGTTTCCTTCCTCGGATCGTTCCTATGAAAACCAACCGAACTTGTTTGATCGTTTTCACTTTTAACTTTCGCATCTCAAAATGTTCTTCTGGATCCAAATCCAAATAATCAGATGCCATTTGAAAGCATAAACTCACGATGAGTTCGGACGCAAATAATGTATCATCTTTGCTTAAGGACTTTGGCATCCGCATGTCCTTGGCCAATTCCCCTGCAATCCTTCCCATCGCCTCTCGGATCTTTTCCCGAATTTTACGGTTTCCCCCTGTCCGTTCTCTGGCAATGAATCGAAAACGAGAGCGGTGCGTTGTGACGTAATCGAAAAAATACCCTATGGTGAGTTGTAGGGCAGACCGGTAGGCACCTTTTGTCCTCGCATCTCCTACGATCATTTGGATGCGATTCCCACATTCTTCCACCAAGTGTAGGCCTAGTTCTTCCATGGATTTAAAATGTCGGTAGAAGGCCGCAGGAACGATTCCAGCCTTTGCTGTGACTTCTCTGAGGCTCAGGTCGCCCAATCCCTTCTCTTCTCCCATCAGCTCGAGGGCGCTTTCTAGCAGGTTTGTGTGCGTGATTTGTTTTTTTGTGTCTCGGATGCCTGGTTTCATGGATTGAATTCAGTAAACAATCGTTCACTTTTTTTGCGAAAGCAAGGAAAAAATCCTTCTTTTGGGTTGACATAGTTAACGATGTAAGTTAACACTATTAGATAAATTCGTGAACAAGTGTTCACTTAAATGCGAAAACGAGGCGAAAATGAAATCATTTCCTTTTATCTACAACGAACCGCGGGAATTCTTAAGTTCCTTACAACCCAAAGAGTGGGCCAATTTTTTCTTGGGTGAATTGAACCCTAGATTTTCTGTCACAGCCACAAAAGCAAAAGTCATCGAAGTGAAAGAGGAGACTTCCGATTCCAAAACAATCGTTTTGAAACCAAACTGGTTATGGAAAGGATTTGCATCTGGCCAACATGTGCCAGTGACTGTGGAAATTGCGGGAAGAAGGGTCACTCGATTTTATTCCTTATCATCTCACCCAAATGACAAGTACCTCCAAATTACCGTAAAACGCCAGAAAGGTGGTCTTGTTTCAAACTTTATCAATCAGAACATCAAAAAAGGTGACATTCTGGAATTGGGTGAAGCATCCGGTGACTTTGTTCTCACAAAAGAGCTACCAAAAGATTTGTTGTTCTTGGCAGGTGGAAGTGGAATCACACCAATCCATTCCATTCTCAGAAGTTTACAAACGTTAAACTATACTGGAAAAGCGACTCTATTGTATTTTGTAAGATCCTATGATGATATTATCTTCAAATCATCCTTCGATTCCATGCAAAAGAATTCAAATTGGTTAACAGTTCACTATGTATTTTCTGATATTCCTAAAGAAGGGTATGCTTCGGGTTTTTTATCAAAAGAGATTTTAGAAACCTATGTTCCAAACTTAAAATCATCCTCCGTTTATGTCTGCGGACCTTCTCCAATGCAAACGAAAGCATTGTCTTTATTAGAAGGATTACCTGTAAAATCCGAGTTATTCCTCCTTCCTGGACAAAATGTAGGCAAAGTGAAAAAAGAAGGAACAGTAGATGTATTTTTAACTTTAAGTCACAAAACCATCCAAGTAAAAGGGGAACGTTCCATATTAGAAGAGTTAGAAGAACAAGGGATTTATCCGCAAAGTGGATGCCGTATGGGAATTTGCCATACATGTGTTTGTAAAAAACAAACAGGTTCCATTACGGATCTTTCAAATGGGGAAACTTCTCAATTGGGCGAAGAAAATATCCAAATCTGCGTTTCTAGAGCTGAATCCAATTTGGAATTAGAACTATAACTTTTAATCACAAAGGAAATTGAAATTATCATAGGAAAACAAAATGAGAACAATTAGTAAAAAATTAAACAAAGAAGAAATTGAAGCATTCGGAAAAGAAGTTGATACACTTCGTGAAGAAGTAATGGCGAAAGTCGGAAAAGAAGATGCTGATCATATTCGTTTTATCTATAAAACCTATCGTTATACAGAAGTTTTGGGAAGAGGTTTGATCCACTTTAGTTTTGAACCAATTTCCTTCGTTGCTGGAACGCTTTTGTTATCTATTTCCAAAATCATAAATAATATGGAACTAGGTCATAACGTCTTACATGGTCAATATGATTGGATGAATGACCCGCGTTTCAACTCTAGAACATTTGAATGGGACATTGTTTGTAATGCCCACCAATGGAAGTTTTACCATAATTATATGCATCATACATATACAAATGTTTTGAACAAAGACCATGACTATGGATATAATTTCACAAGATTAACAGAAGCACAGAAGTGGAAACCAGTTCACCTAACACAGCCTTTTACGAATATGTTTTTGGCGATGAACTTTCAATGGGGAATTGGTGCCCATGGATATCGAGTTGAGTATTTAGAAACTCCCAAAAAACTAAGAAAGAAAAAAACACTTAATGATTACAAAGCACTATTCTTTAAAAAAATTGAACTCCAACTCCTAAAAGATTATATTTTGTTTCCGGCTCTTGCTGGTCTCAATTTTCCAAAGGTAATTTTAGGAAATTTATTGGCCAATTTGATCAGAAATCTTTGGACATATGCTGTAATCTTCTGCGGTCATTTTACAGAAAATGCAGAGTCATTCACAACAGATGAAATTGTCGGTGAAACAAAAGCACAATGGTATTTAAGACAACTCAAAGGATCTTCGAATTTGGAAGGTAACAATTTGTTTTACACGATGACAGGTCATTTGAGCCATCAAATCGAACATCATATGTTCCCAGACATGCCTGCGAAACGATACCGTGAAGTAGCTCCACGTTTGAAGGAAATCTGTGCAAAGTATGGGCAACATTACAATACCGGAAGTTTCGTAAAACAATTTGCATCTGTATGGAAACGAATTATCGCGTATTCATTTCCAGATCATATTGCATCGAAGGTTATGGGAAAACGTAAAAAGTTTTTAGAACCAACGATTGTATTAAGCCAACCAAGCTTCCAAGTATCTCTTCCATCTGAAGAGAAATCTGTAACACTCACTTAATCTGAACGATCTCGGACTTCCTTTACCTCGCAATGGAGGAAGTCCTTCCCTTTACTTTCTCGTGGGTCCTCTTTACGGAGGACCCTTTTTTTTTATAAGGATTTTAATTTGATTAAATTGGAACTGAGAATTGCAAAACTATCGTTATGAAATTCTTTACACCACTTGGTTCGAATTTCCTTTCTCGATTTAGATTTGTTTTTGTTTCGTTCCATAAGATAACCGATGATCACTCTTGCAGCTGATTCTACCACTTCGAAACTATATGCTTCTTTTGTGCTTTGATCTTGAATGGACTTAAATGATTCCACGATGGATTCAAATACTTCACGGATTTCTTTTAGTCGTTTGTTTCCATCAGATCCTAGAGACAAGTGGTCTAAGTAAGCTCGAAAGGTTCCCGTTCCACTCATTCCAGATGTGATTCCTCCAATGGCCGCGTTGACTTGGATTTGTGTGGTGCCATCATAAATATTTGTGATCCGTGCGTCACGATACAATCGGGAAAGATCATAGTCCTCCGTATAACCAGCGCCACCTAATACCTGTAAACCATCGTAAACTAAATCATTACACATTTCTGAATTGTAATACTTGGAAATTGGAGTGAGCGTATTTGCAACTTTCTCCCAAAATTTTGCCGATTTAAGTTCTTCTGTAGAGACTTCTCTACCATCTTCATACCAGTAATATTTATCCACTGAATAGGCAGCTTCTACCATTAGGCAACGCATTCCAGCAAGTTCTCTTTCCATTCGATCTAACATTCTACGAACAGCAGGGATTTCATAAATTGGTTTTCCAAATTGAATTCTTTCATTCGCATATTTGTATGATTCTTCAAATGCAGCGGTAACAATTCCGGTACCTTGGCTAGACACGCTGAGACGCGCACCATTCAACATACCCATTACGTATTTTACAAGACCAAATCCTTCCTTTCCAACCAAATGACCTTTGCTATTTTCAAAGACTGTTTCGCATGTAGCAGATGCTTTGATTCCTAGTTTTTTTTCAATACCTTGTACAACATAATCTTTGTTTTCAACGATAAAGAACGAAAGACCTCTTGCTCCACTTTCTTGTGTTCCAGTTCTTGCAAGTGTGAGAGTGATGCCAGATCCTCCATTGACCCCGCATGCAACTGTTTGAAATCGTTTGGTTCCATTTAAAAACCATTCTTCTCCATTTTTGAAAGCTTTCGTGGTAATGTTTGGTAAGTCAGATCCGAAGTCTGGTTCAGATAATCCCATTGTGACTGTATAATTACCTGAGATGAGTTTCGGGATCCATTCGTTTTTCATTTCTTCCGATGCACACACTTCCAAGATTGCAGCAAGACCCATACTTCCAACGGCAATTGTGATCGAGCTATCTGACCTATACATAATCTCTGCTATCATTGCTTTGATGATACTTGGTACACCTAAACCACCGTATTTTCGTTTGAAGGCGGCTGGACCGAGTCCTGCATCATAATACATTTGAATCACATCTACCATTTCTTTTGGATGGATCACTTCACCATTTTCAAATTTTAATCCTTTAGAATCGACGATAGAGGCCACTTGAGAAACATACATTCCGCTGATTTCACCACAGGATTTCAATATCTCTTCGTAAAATGAAATCGCTTCATCAACGTTAGTTGGTGCCATTTCTAGTTTGGGATTTTTTGTTGATTCAAAAAGTTTTGCGTCTAAAAACTGATTCTCGTAAATAGGGACAATTTCATTCCAATCGATTAATTCATAGAAGTGTTCTTTCAGGTCTTCGTTGCTAAGAAAATAATTGTTTTGGATCATTTTTGTCCTCAGGTTAAAAAGATAATACCAAGCGTTGTCTTGCGATTAAAAAAAATAGATTCATCAAAAAATATAATAAATTGAATCCAAAGTGAACCGATCAGTATACTTCGGATTTTAGTATTTAGAGCGAATGGTCTACTGTCACAAAAGGAGAATTGATGGAAAGTCGGCGAAATTGATTCCATTGAGATGGGAAATGAACTAGAGGCTAGAACTGCAACATTGAATACCGACGATCCTTTTTAATTGGAAAACAATTTTCCTCGTATTTTTCTGCTTTTAACTCCAAATTTCCATTCTAAGATTAGAAAAGATGATCTAAGAACATGAAATGATGTTTTGATCAAAAGGAGATTTATGAAACTGTTCCTTTCCACATCGATTGCATTGTTATTATTGCAATGTAGTAGTCTGCCCACAGCAGAACTTCCAGTTCAATCAACTGTAACTGGTAGCCCTTTCGAATACAAATTGGATGGAAAAACCTATGAAGGTTTTTTTGCTTTAAATTCAAAAACAACTGGAAAACGACCTGGTATCCTAGTGATACATGAGTGGTGGGGAGTCAATGATTATCCAAAACAACGAGCAAAACAATTAGCGGACATGGGATATGTAGCGTTTGTTATGGATGTTTATGGAAAAGGCATTTTAGCAAAGGATCATGTGGAAGCGGGTAAACTTTCAAGTGCAAATGGTGATCCCAAAATTCTTCTTAAAAAAATCTACAAGGCGATTGAAATTCTAAAATCAAATCCAAACGTCGATCCAAATCAAATAGGAGCTATCGGTTATTGTTTTGGAGGTGGTGGAGTCATTGAACTCGCATTAGATGGAGCAGAATTAAAAGGTGGAGTTGTTTCTTTCCATGGGTTTTTAGGGAGTAAAAATTTGGCTACAGGGGTTAAAAAATTAAAAACAAAAGTTTTAGTCCATCATGGGGCAGATGATCCCTTTATTCCAAAAACTTCGGTCGAAACATTTGTGAAAACAATAACGGAAGCAAAAGCTCCTGTCACTTTTGTTTCTCATCCTGGTGCAGTTCATGGGTTCACAAGGCCTGGATCCGAAAAACACGGATTACCAGGCTTAGCTTATAATGAAAAAGCAGATTATGCTTCTTTTGAGAGCATGAAAGATTTTTTTGCAAAAAACTTTAAATAAACAATTGGTAGTACAAATAGGGTTAACCCACTAGCAGTGATTAATCCTCCAATGACAACGGTCGCTAATGGCCGTTGTACCTCTGCTCCTGGCGAGGTGCTAATTGCCATAGGAATGAATCCAATGGAAGCAAGCAGGGCGGTTGTGAGGACTGGCCTAAGCCTTGAAATTGCGGCTTCTTTGATCGCTTCCTCTAATTGATTACCTTTGTGCTCTAACGATTTGATAAAACTAATGAGAACAAGCCCATTTAAGACAGCAATTCCGAACAATGCTATAAAACCAACTCCGGCTGATATGCTAAAGGGTAAGTTTCGAAAGTAAAGTGCTAGAATGCCTCCTGTGATTGCGAAAGGCACATTTAGAAAAATAATAAATGCTGCTAATACTTCGTTAAATGCAAAATATAAAATCAAAAAAATAACCAATAATGTAATCGGAACCACAACCAATAAAGTATTTGTCGCAGATTCAAATTTTTGAAATTCACCACCGAGCGAAAAAGAATATCCTGGAGGGAATTTGATTTTGTCTTCTAATACTTGTTTTACGAATCGTACGGTACTAACCATATCACTTCCCCTGATATTAAACTGGATTAGTGCATATCGATTTTGGTTTTGATGTAAGATTTGAACGGGTCCGTCTTCTATTTTAATTTCGGCCAATTCGTGAAAGGGTGCAAATTGATTTTGTCCTACATTTACGGGTGTATTTGGGATTTGATCTGGGTTTGAATTGATATCAGTTTTTACGACAATATCAAATCGTTTCATTCCTTCATATACGATGCCAGCTGGTACACCAGATGAAAATGATTCGGTAATACGATTGATATCCAAAATATTTAAGTTGTATCTTGCCAACTTTTCTCGGTTAGGTTTGATTCTCAAATATTCTAACCCATATAATTGTTCAATCCTGAGATCTGCGACTCCTTCAATGTTTTTGATTTTTGAGGAAATTTCTTCTGCAATGATTTTTAGTTGGACCAAGTCATCGCCAAAAACTTTTATTCCAACGTCGGCTCGAATTCCAGCCATAATTTCATTGTTTCTCATTTCAATTGGTTGTGATAGACCGTACGCTACTTGCGGAGCAACACGTTGGATGATTTCTTCGAGTTTTTCTTCAATTTCTGCTTTTGTATGATTCCATTCGGACCTTGGTTTCATATTTAAATACATATCCGTTTTTTCAACACCCATTGGCTCAATGGCTAGTTCTGGTGATCCAGTCCTTGAAACAATTTCGGTGATTTCAGATATTTCTTTTAATATCGCATTTTCAATTTTAGTAGAGGATGTTAAAGATTCGGTTAAAGTCGTAGATGGGTAACGGCTAATTTCGATTAGAAGGTTTCCTTCGTCCAATTTTGGTAAAAATTCTCCACCCAATCTGAAAAACATAAAGATTGAAATCATAAAGATTCCAATCGTTGAATATAAAATTTTATTTGGATCTTGAAAGCAAGAATCAAGTTTCGGAATGTACCAGTTCTGAATTTTCTGAAAAAAAACGGTTTTGACTTCTTCCTTTAGATCTGAATTTAAAAAGAAAGAAGCTAAGACTGGAATCACAGTCAGAGTAAGGACAAATGATCCTATCAATGCAAAGAGTACTGTAGTCGCCATCGGGATAAACATTTTCCCTTCCGTTCCACTCAATGTCAGAATTGGAATATAAACAATTCCGATTATAATTTCTCCATAAATCGTTGCCTTTCTGACTTCGATGGTTGCTTGGAGAATTGTATCTTTTTTTTCGGTTGGAGTGAGGGCTCTTTTTAACTCCTTTACTTTTAATCCTAATCGTCTATGTGAATTTTCGATAAGAATGACCGCACCATCTACAATTAATCCAAAATCGATTGCACCCATAGACATCAAGTTTGCTGGCAAATCTCTCATGAACATTAGAGAGATGGCAATGAGCATTGCAAGTGGAATCACTGATGCAATCACGAGACCAGATCGAAAATCACCAATCATTAAAAACAAAATCAGAATGACTAATATGGCACCTTCAGATAGATTCCAAACGATCGTTTTAAGAGTGTTTGATACCATAATCGAACGATCATAGTATGGTTTTATTTTCATACCTGTTGGTAATGTCTTTTCAATTTGAAAAATTTTTTCCTTCACAGACTTTGTTACTTCAAGAGAATTTTCTCCAAGTAACATTAAGGTAACAGCCCCTACAACTTCTGATTTACCTGATGAGGTAGCGGCTCCTTTTCTTAATCTGGGTCCTTCTACGATTTTCGCAACTGTACTCAGATAAATAGGAAACCCATCTTTCATTTTTCCGATTTGGATTTTTTCAAAGTCCGGTATTGTCTTTAAAAGTCCATCACTACCGATGATCAATTGTTCATTGGACCTTTCTATATATCCGCTACCAGTAGATAAATTATTCGATTGAATGGCTTCTACAATTTGATTGAAAGAAATTCCTAACGATGCAGACTTGAAGGTATCAACGATGACTTGGTATTGTTTGGTTTTTCCGCCAAAAGTATTTACCTCTACAATCCCCGGAACTGTTTTCAATGATGGATTGATGTACCAATTCAAATACGTCGTCAATTCCATTTGACTATGGAAATTACTTTCGATTGTAAATTGGAATACTTCTCCAAGACCTGTTGTGATAGGTCCGATCACTGGTTTACCATAAATTGTAGGAATGTTTTCTGAAGCCTCACTTAACCTTTCGCTTACTAGCTGTCTGCTTTTAAATAAATCGGTTCCTTCGGCAAAAACTGCAGTCACTAATGAAAATCCATACCTTGATACAGATCTAACTTCTGTTAAATTTGGAATTCCTGCTAGTGCTCTTTCAACAGGTAATGTGATATATTGTTCGATTTCTAAAGTAGATAATGATGGAGAGGAGGTAATCACTTGCACTTGAACATTGGTGATGTCAGGAACTGCATCAACTTTCAAATGTTTTAACGAATAAAATCCACCAAATACGAGTAATACTGTAAATATTAAAATTAAAAGTCGATTCTGAAGTGAAAAATGGACTAATTTTGTTAAAAATTCCATTTCATTCTCCACCGAAGGTATCTTTGAATAAAATCGATTTTAATTCAAATGATCCTTTTGTTACAACTTTATCACCTTCTTTAAGGCCAGTCAAAACTTCGGTTTTTTGATTCTCGGTAAACCCTGTAGTGACTTCGATCCAATGATATACATCTGGCTTTGTTTCTAAAAAAACAAATTTTGAATTTTGGTAGGATTGAATTGACGATTCAGGAATTTGAATTCCAATTCTTTCATTCACACTGAGGATAGCTTTTCCAAAAAGACCAATTTTTGCTTTACGGTTTGTATTTTTAAAAACAACGCGAGCATGGACTGTCCTAGACTCTAGATCAACTTTTTCTCCGATGTGTTCTAATTTTCCTAAAAATACTAAATCGGGATAAGCATTTAATATGACTTTAGCAGATACTCCTTCTGTCAAATATTTGAGATCATTTTCGTAGATTTTGGCTTGGAACCAAAGATTAGTTAGGTTTGCAATGGTTGTAAGAATTTGATTCCCTAAAACAATCGAACCTAGAACAGCATTTCGAGAAAGTGCTAAACCAGATCTAGGGGCATACACTATATACTGGCCAGTGGAAGAGTTATCAATCCCCAGTCCATTGGCCCTCAAATTTTCCTCTGCAGAATTTTTTTCAGATTCAATCACTCGTAAATTTGCTTCGGCATCAATTAATTCCTGCTTTGCTGCCAAATTCATTTTTACGAGTGAGTTAATTCTTGTTAAATTTTGTTCTGCAGCAGTATATTTTGATTTTGAAACCAAATAGGTAGATCGAAGTTTCGCAAGTTCTGGTGAATCTATAATTGCTAATTTTTGTCCTTTTTGAATGGTATCTCCTTCTACAAAAAATACAGATGTGACTCTACCTGAAATTCTTGCTGGAACATCCATAATATCATCAGGGACAGATTCAGTTTCACCAATCAGTTCAATGTTTGTATGGATTGGCGATAAACTTACTGTTTCAATTTTAATTTGAATTTCTTTCTTCTGCTCATTTGTTAGGTGAAGTGTGTCTTTATTATTTTGTTGTTCTTCAGTAATGAGATTGTTCTGACGTGATTGCCAAAAATAATATGAGATGAAAATAAGTAATATGGATAAGAATAGTATTTTGATATTTTTTTTCATGGTCGTATTTCCAATATGTCTGTAGGTAATCCAAGTACACGAATTAATTCAATTTGTGATACTTCGTACTCTGATTTTGTATTTAAGTAATTTAATTTTGTTTGTAATAAAATTCGTTGGTGATTGATTGCATCAATGATTTTGATTTTTCCAAATCGAATTGCTTCTTGTAAGTTTTTTAAATCTGATTCAGCTCGTTCCATTTTGTTTTCATCGTAAAGATTGATTTCTTCGGATAAAGTCAGAAAATTTGTTAAGGCAAAGAGTACTTCTTGTTTGATATTCCTTGCTACAGATTCCTGAATCACCTTAGTGCTATCAATTTTTGATGCACTAATAATGGATTCACCTTCAAAATCTCTCCAGAGGATCAATGGAAGTGAAATCATACCACCGACGACTCGTTCATTAAACCCATCGTTTTGTGCAAAAGCGCCTAAACTTACATTGGGTATTTTCTGTTTTCTGACTTCATTATGACGCAAGAGTGCGATTTCAATTTCCTTTTCAGTCAAAAAAACTTCTGGTCTATATTGAAATGCCGTTTTTACTAATTCAGTTTTATCTTTTGGAAAACTATTTGGAAGTTTCATTTGGAACGTTTCAAAGTCACTCGACTCAATCTGAATACCAAGTAAGACTTCTAATTCAGATTTTGCATTTTCATACTGGCGATGAGTTTGATTCCATATTTTGAAGATACGAATTTCTTCGGATTCAGATAATGATTCGTCTATTCCAGGTGAAAGTCCTTCATTGATTCTTGCTTTAGATACTTTTTTTAGTTCCTTTACTAAGTTTAAACTATTGAGACTATTTTCTTTTTCTAGAAACAGATAATGAAATCGAATGATTTTTTTTAAGGCTTCAAAAGTAAGAATCCGTTTCACCGTCTCTAATCGAAACACCTGGGCTCTGAATTCTTCATCAGCAATTTGGATCGCAATTTCTCTTTTTCCGTTTGTATAAATTTCTTGGTTCACCATCACTTGGAAGTTACTTGCTGAAGAAGAGGACGAGCCAAATAAGGAAGTTGCTGTTTCTTCATTACGATTTGCCAAATAACCTGAGACATTCGGATTCGAAGGGAAAAAATAGGACGCGATTTTTTTTCTGCCTGAAATTTCTTTCAATTTAATTTCCTCAAGTTGAAAGTCAGGATGACGCGTAACAATGCACTCGCTCATTTCAATCATTGTTGTCATTTTTTGACATGGTTTTCCCAAAATATTCTGAGATTCCAATTGAGTGAAATGAATTGATAAAATCAATATCCCCAGTCGAAACCAATGAACTTTGGATTTCTTTGAATTAAAAAATAAAAACATGGTACCTCCCACGTGTTTTTACGCAAATTGAGAAAAATTGCGATTAAACTAAGTTAGGTGTTGTTTTGGCGGTCGGAATAAAAAAGTTGCGATTACAAAATTTGAAAATTGTATTTCTGCTGGTTCAAAATAGATTTTATGAAGTTGGATAAGAATATGAGAGAGGTATAAATTCCAAGTGATGGAAAGGAGTGAATTACATGGACAAGAAAGACAAACGTGATCAGAATGATCACCTTCTTCACCGAGATCATGGCCTGGATTCGTACCAAAAGTGTGGTCTAAAAATGAGTATGGGCAACCACCTTCAGGAGAACCTAACGAACCACAATTGATCTCGTTATCAACAATTCTTTGATACATAAAATTGGCAGAAAACAAAATAACGAAACAAAGTAAGAGACTTTGTCTGATTTTTTGGACCTGTTTTCCGCTCAGTTTCATAGGTTTATTGAAAGTTTGGAATTTCCTTTGCAGTTTGCAATAACTTATCTACGATATCTGGAACACAAACTGGAGAAACATGACTACAATCTACATAAGTTTTACAACTTAAGCCACCCTGATTCAGACTCACAAAACGAATATTTTTTGAATTAGGATTGATATACATTTTCATATATCGGTTGAAGATACTTTCTTTTGTTATTTGTGATCGAATATTTTGATAATATGGATGGATTTGTGGTTCCCAGATGACGGTTGGAATATTATTTTTTTCAATATGGGCAATGATTTTCTTAAAAAAATTAGTTTCCGTTTCTGAGATTTGGAATCGACTTAAAAAATGTTCCCTTCTGGATTCGGAGTAATTTACGATCCTCTCTTGGAATTCCTCTGGTGGGAATTGATCTATTTCATAACCAATTTTATCAGCAGAAAAAGGACGTTTTGTATTCATATAGGAAGAAATTCCGATAAAGTAAGTATCATTTGACACTCGTTCTCCCGTGAGCAAATTTTTCACTGCTTGCAAGGGTTTGAAATGATAGTTATATCCTAAAAATATTAAACGAGTGACGATATCTCTCTGTATTTCGGGATTCATCGCATCATATAGATCGATCAGTTCACTTTCATGTAACATCAATTCTGCCCATTTTGTTTTATAGGTATAGATGTTGTTTTCGTTCAACATTTCATCTGAAAATTCCAAAAACAGAATGTCTGGTTTAAATTTGGCATCTGACATGGATTTTACGAGAAGATAAAATAACATGAATTCCGAAGCTTTAACGGCCGTTCGAGTTTCGAAATATATAGGATCCTTTAAAGTGGATTTTTTTACTGGAATTTCTGACCATTCATGAAATGATTCCGAACGAGAAGTCCCAGTTACGACTGCAACTTTTTGCCCACTATTTTTAATTTTACTGTTTTCTTCCCAAACGACGGGCATCCCAAGTAAAATATTTTGACCCGCTTTGTAATTTCTACGACCACTTTCTCGAACATCTGGAATACAAATCACCTTATCGATTAAGATGATGCTGAATAAAATTAAGAATGGGAAAGAATAAATTGATATCGATTTCATATATGCCTTTAAAACTGAAAGTAAATAAATGTCTCTACAGGTGCTTCAATTTTGCTGAGAGCTATATAAACGAAGAAACTTAAGAAAAAAATGATCCAAGTTGTATATGGTTTTAATTTTTCTGCAAAGTATTGTTTGTATTCAATCATTTGTATGATGTAACTTCCAATGATGAGTCCCCAAAAATCTGGTTTATAAATGATTTTGCCTTTAACGTTTACGATCGCAGTCCAAAATGTTGAAATTTTTTCGAGAGTATCAATTCTAAAAAAAGTAGCAAGAATTGAAAAAATACTAAAAATCCAAATCACTGCAAATAACTTTTTCAAGTTTGACATGGATTTACGGTCAGGTCTACCGAAAGCAAATCTTTCTATGGAAAGAAAGATTCCATGGAAAAATCCCCAAAGAAAAAACGTGTAAGTATTTCCATGCCACAATCCCGAAAGTGACATCACTAAGATCGTGTTCAGATTGTATCTTAATTCTGAGACTCGATTTCCTCCCAATGGGATATATAAGTAATCTCTAATCCAAGTGGAAAGTGTATAATGCCAACGGCTCCATAATTCTGTGAAACTGACTGATAAAAATGGGGATCGAAAGTTTTCCGGAATCTCGTACCCTAAAAGAAAAGCTGATCCTCTCGCCAAATCAGTGTAACCCGAAAAATCACCGTAAACTTGGAAAGAAAATGCGAAAGTTGACAATAGAATTGAGACACCGTCATATTCTCCAGGATTTGCATACACTGGATTAATCATTTTTGCAATTTGATCGGCAATGAGAACTTTTTTGATCAAACCAGAGATGATGTGCAAAATCCCACGTTGCACAAAATCAAAAGTTAACTTTGATCGATCAATTTGATCATAAAAATCATCATGACGCATGATAGGGCCAGCGATCAGCTGAGGGAAAAATAAAATAAAAAGTAAAAAGTGTATAAATGGAGATTCTGAGAACTTTCCTCGCCAAGCATCAACGAGATACGCAATCATTTGGAACGTATAAAAACTAATTGCTAATGGTAATACAAATTCGGAAAGGCTTTGAAAGAACGGAATGGTTAAATTCCCTTCTGACATTAAATACTTTAAATAAGTTAAAAAATATTTAAAGAAACATAAATTGATTAAATTAATGGATACACCAAGGATTAAAAATATTCTCTTTTTAGTTTTTAAAATACCGATAACGCAAAGATGGGTAATGACAATGAAAAGTACGAAATGAATTAAAAAAGAACCGCTCCAGTAACCATAAAAGATTAATGAAAAAATGATTAAGATATATTTCCGAAACCGTGCAGGAGAAATCCAATAAAGGATATAACAGGTAACAAAAAAGTAGAAATAATCAATTGAATTGAAGAGCATTTTCCCAAGAATTTCTCTAATATTTTTTTCTACCAGTCATTTATGCAAACATACTTGCCTAGATATTCAAATTCAGAAAGATCAGTTCTCAAGATGGCCGAAAAAGCACTATGGACTCCCGTTAACCATACTACGAATCTCACTCAATTCCAAAATGTTTTGGAGAAGAAACTAGGAATATCATTTCCTGATTATGTTTCTTTTCATAAGTTTTCAACAGATAATACCGAGGTTTTTTGGAATGAGTGGCTTCTCGAATCAGGATTCATATTGAGATCAAAACCATCAAAGACTTTGGAGAGAGGCAGTCACTTCGCAAAAAGTAAATGGTTTCCAGGTGCTTTTTACAATTTTGCAGAGAATTTATTGGAAAAGGGAGATTCCCAAAAAGAAGCAATTGTATTTTATGCTGAGGATGGAACCGTACAAAGGTTAACGTTTCAAAAATTAAAAAATGAAGTGATCAAACTTCAAAATCATTTGCTCTCACTTGGTGTCAAAAAGGGCGATCGAGTTGTAGGTATCGTTCCAAATGCACCCATCTCTACCATCGGAATGTTAGCAACCACATCATTAGGTGCTATATGGTCGAGTGCTTCGCCTGATTTTGGAGTGAAGGGAATTCTTGATCGATTTGAACAAATATTACCAAAAGTGGTTCTATCAGTAGAATCCTATTTGTTTAAAGGCAAAAAGATTTCTATTATCGATAAGTTAGAAGAAGTCACACAGTCACTTTCATCTGCGAAGCATTCAGAATTTTTACAAACCATTATGTATGATTTTGTCGAACCCAAAGTTGATTTTGGAAAAATCAAAAATCCAATTCGGTACGAAGATCTAAAAGATCCTGAAAATTTGGAAATCCAATACACTCCCATCGAATTTTCTGATCCAGTCTACATCATGTTTTCTTCTGGTACAACTGGATTACCAAAATGTATCGTTCAGGGTGGAGGAGTTCTTTTGAATCATACGAAAGAATTATCTTTGCACTGTAATCTTTCAAGTGGAGAAAAATTGTTTTATTATACAACTTGTGGTTGGATGATGTGGAACTGGTCTCAATCAGTCCTTGCATTGGGTGCAACCTTATACCAGTTTGACGGGAATCCCTTTTATCCAAATTGGGAGACTCTTTGGAGTATGGCAGAGAAGGAAAACATCCAAGTTTTTGGAACAAGTGCAAAATATTTATCTGTGTTAGAAGAAGAGGGAATCTCTGTAAAAGAAAAATATTTACTTCCGAATCTAAAAGTAATTCTTTCTACTGGATCTCCATTACCTATTTCTGGTTTTCAATATGTTTATGAGAAGATCAATCCAAAGATCCAACTTTCTTCCATTTCTGGCGGCACTGACTTAAATGGATGTTTTGCTTTGGGAAATCCCAGCTTACCTGTGTTTGCTGGTCAAATCCAATGTAAGGGACTTGGAATGGATGTACAAGTGTTTGACGATATGGGTAAATCTGTTGTTGGTGAAAAAGGAGAATTGGTTTGTCCCACTCCATTTCCTTCTATGCCTCTTTATTTCTGGAATGATGAATCAGGTAATAAATACAAATCTGCTTATTTTGAAACCTATGTTAACATTTGGTGCCATGGTGATTTTGCATCGATTACTCCCGAAAATGGTCTGATCATCTATGGCAGATCAGATGCAACTCTCAATCCAGGAGGAGTTCGGATTGGAACGGCCGATATCTATTCTGTTGTCGCCAAAATTCCCGAAATCAAAGATTCTGTGATCATCGGTCAAGATTATAAAGATGATGTAAGAGTGATCTTATTTGTAGTTCTATCAAATGGTATCCAATTGGACGAGGTACTGATAAAAAAAATCAAAGAACAAATTAAATTGGAAACGTCTCCAAGGCATGTCCCTTCTTTGATTCTCACAGTTCCCGAAATTCCTTATACGGTGAATGGGAAAAAGGTTGAAATTGCCGTTAAACAGACAGTAGCTGGTATTGAAGTCAAAAACAAAAATGCGCTCGCTAATCCGAATGCTCTTGATTTTTTCAAAAATAGAAAAGAATTAATGCAATGAAATTTTTTAAGTTTTCACTTCTCGTTATTTCATTTGGATATCTTGGTTTGAATCCTTTAGTGGCTGACGTGGAAAAATGGAAAACTTGTTTGCACTCCTATTGTTTAAATTTTCAGTTACCATCTAATTGGTATCTAACCAATCGTCGTTCCAATGGTCAAACAACCAAACTTGACCACTTTCGTACGCAAGCATTAAAAGATGAATTGGGACGTGAAATCATTCCCGCATTGGTGATTCTTTTTAAAGAATCGGAAAACAAACAAAACTTAAATCCTATTCTTTTCCATGCAGAATCTAGAAAATATACACTCATCACAAACATCAAAGAGTATTTCCATTTGCAAAAATTGAAATCAGATCCGGACATAGAAATCTTTCAATTTTTGGGATTGGTTGGAAGTTTTAAAGACAAAGATGATACTGTCATCCAACATTATATCACTACCACGGATGAAACGTTTGGAATCATCATCATTGTGACATGTTTGGAATCTGTTTCCCCACAAATTCAAAAAGACATCAAACTTTTTTTAGATTCTTTAAAGTATGAAAAAAGAATATCACCTTGGAAATTTTCTTCTGCCAGTGAACAAATGAATAAGGCAAAAGAGTTAGAGTTTAGCGCTCAAACTCGATTGAAAACAAAACAGGTGGAACAAATTTCATTTGCATTGCAGGAATTGGATGATGCATGTGAATTGGGAGCTTTGAGTTCCTGCGAATTATTTTCCAATTTGATGAACCTCGGCCGCTAACCATGTTTATGTAAGCGTTCCAATCCATTGATTAAAAATCAAAATTACCTTCGGTTTTTTTGCATCTTTTGAATATAGCCAGCGAGTGCTTCAATTTCATGTTTTCGCATATGCGAATATGCTTTCATGTAGGTTCCTGGGATTCCATTTTGAATGCTTTTCATAATGGCTTCTTTAGAAGATCCGTTTACATATGTGGAAACATCTTGGAAATTGGGTATTTGAGCGCCTTTCAGTAAATGAGTGTGAGTTCCTCGACCATTTCCTTCTGGACCATGGCAGGATATACATCCATTTTGAATGTACATAGCCTCAGGCAGGGGAACGGTGATCGCTTGGGGGGGAGGAGGTTCTTTTTTTGTAGGTTGATTTTCTGTAGAACAATGGATGCAAAAAAGGCAGAACACCAAAAAAGGATAAATCCGAAATAAAAACCTTCGTTTGCAATCAATCTCTTTCAATCGCAGTACACCGATGCGGCTGTTAAATCTAAATTGTACTTTTGAGATAGATAACAAAACACAATATTCCTTCCTACATTTGAAAGACTCACATTGTAATACAAAACTTCACTCACATTGCCTGGGAAAAAACTAGAAGTGGTTGAGTTAGTACCTAGGTAGAGATTGTTTTGAGAATACGTTCTACTGGCATCAGTTGTCGTACTGGCACTGAATCCGCTTGAAAAAAATCCAAAACTAACTCCTGTCAGTTGTTCTGCCGCGATTAAATAGGGAAAGTTCAAATTGTTGAGTTGGATTGTACTAGAGCCTACAATTCCTTCTGATGGTTTTGCCATTCTGACAAAATCACCATCAAAGTAATAAGAAACTCCTGGCGTTGCCGATTCAAATAATGTTCCGTTTGCATTAGAGGTTCTAGTAAAGGCAAAAAAGATTGTTGAACTATTGGAAGGAATGCCTGCTGCACTCCCCCGGAACAAGTATTCAGAATTGCCTGCGTTAAAGTTTACCGTTGGTTTGCCATTGAATCCTGCGTTGTTATAAGTTGGTGGTGTGCCTCCTGAAAAAAAAGAAGCAGCATTTCCACTTCGATCATGCCAAGTGGTGATCGGGGTAAAATTTGTTAAATTTGAAAAGCTATCAGCACTTAGGTGGAGTTTCAAACTACTTGTGGCTGGATTTGAATTCCAAGTGGTCACTTGTTTCGGATCATAACCTGACATGGCTTGGATTTCATTTAAGCTTAAAGCTCGGTTATAAACCAAAACTTCATCCAATTGGCCATTAAAACCACTCAAAAGATCGGATCGAATGCCAATGGTAAAGAGGTTTGGATCTGCATCCCATGTACTTTTTGTTTGAGTGATTAGTTTGACACCATTATGGTAAAGGGTTGCGGCAAAACCTCCTCCAGGCCCTTCATACACTCCACAAAGGTAGTGCCAAAGATTTTCATGGTTATAATAAAATTCTTCCACATCATTTGCAAAACCGGAAAAAAAATACTTGGTAGGTTCAAGAATCTAGCGCACCAGCGCCCGTATTTCTTCTTCAGGTGTATTCCAATTCAAAGTTTTTCTAGGTCTTTGATTGAGTAAAGTTTGAACCTTTTTAATTTGGCTTTTTTTGAGTTTTGAAAAGTCAGTTCCCTTTGGAAAGAAGTCTCTGATAAGCATATTAGTATTTTCACATGTTCCCCTTTCCCATGGAGAAGCTGGATGACAGAAATAAACTTTCATTTTTGTATTTTTAGTAAATAATCTATGTTCTGACATTTCTTTTCCTTGGTCATAAGTCATAGAAAGTTTTAATTGTTTTGGAAACTGTTTTAACTCTTGTTCAAAGGCCTTTCTGACAGATTCAGCATCCATGGCTTTCAAAGGTACTAGTATGACAGTTCTTGTAACTCTTTCTACAATTGTACCAAGAGCACTTGAATGGTTATTTCCTATGAGTAAATCGCCTTCCCAATGACCTGGAACAGACCTATCAGCGACTTCCTTTGGTCGTTCTTCAATGCTGATCATATCTGGAATTTTACCTATATTGGCCTTGATTCCCGCAGGTTTAGCTTTTTTGCCTTTTCTTCTAAGGTAAGTATTGATTTCTTTTTTAAGCTCTCCTCTCGGAAGCAAATAGATAAAGGTATAAATTGATTGGTGAGAAATATTCATATATTTTTCATTTGGAAACGAACGAGCTAGATTTTTTGATATTTGTACTGGTGACCATTTGAGTTCAAGACGATTTTTAAACTCCCTATACAACTTGTTGTTAGTTAATAATTTACTTTTTCCAAGCTTTCTAGATGAGGCAGCCATTCTTGATTTATACCCAGAAATAATTGCGGAGTATTGATAATATCTATCGGAAATTTTTCCTTTTTCTAATTCTCTACTAATTGTAGATCGGTGACGACCCATCATTTCTGCAATCGCACCTTGAGAGTATCCTTGATGAATCAACACGGACAAGGTTTCCCTTTCCTTCGGACTAATTCTAGAGTATTTTTCCATTTTTTCTCCGATTTACATTATCGGGTTTTGTTGCATTAGATTCTTGAACCTACCCTTGGAATTTGTGAGTCCTGCACCTAACGCAATCATTCGATCCGTAACATTTGGTCCGATGCTGAGCATCGTTCCTGGGTTGAGTGCTCCTGATTTGTATTGGACACAAACGGTGCGAGGTTGTGTACCTTTTGGTAAAGAGGACGTGGTCGTGTTTATGTTTAAGTAAGTACTTCCATTTGTGTTCAATGCTGAAATAGAGTTCCCATATTTGTCTGTGACTAGCGAGGCACCAACATTCGTAGTTAGATTACCAAATCCACTCACATCTTGGAAATCTTTGTTAAAATCATAACGAGCTACCAATCCATCTGGGATTTGGGCAGAAAGGATTCTCACTTCTTTTGCTGTGAGTGCTTTGGAATAAATTTTAATCTCATCTACTTTCCCACCAAAGGAATGAGAAGGAAAGGATACCATTCGACCTACATACAATCCAGTTCCTGTGGTTGTGTTGACCGAACCACCGATATTTGTTGGACCTCCCACCTCCACACCGTCAACATACAACCATCCAAAATTTCCATCAAATGTCCCACAGATATGTGACCATCGATTGAGTGGGAGAATGTAATTTGGATACACTTCGCCTCCGCCAAGACCACCAAACCGAAGTTTGAGATCACCAGAGGGAGATGCGCGGTACATATTTAAAATGAATTCTGTACCTGGACCAGGGGTACCATAGGTAATGATGGGAGCATTGTCTCCCATATTTGGATAACGTTCAGGGTTCACCCATACACAGATGCTACGTGGTTGGTTGCCATGAGGAAGGCCAGCTTCAGAACCTAATAAATAGTCACCTGAACCAGCAACAATTCGTACTGCTTCATTCGTAGATTTATCAATACCAGTCGCATAGTAGGCGAGAGGGCCAGAAAATGAAAGATTGCCTCCCACGGGACCTCTGGAAGTGGCATCACCATGGAAGGGAAAATGCGCGGCCAACGGAATGGGTCTCGAAGCAAATGAATTACCAACTAGCCCACTGTCAGCATTTTTGGCTAAGTCGTTGACTTCCGCGTCGTTTAATTCCCTTTCATAAAATCTTATATCGGCAATTCGGCCTGGAAAAAAGAATGTTCCAGCAGAAGAAACACCAATAGTGAGATTACCAGCAACTGGATTGGTTGGTTTGGTTTGTTGGTGAACTAAATTTCCATTTACGTACACTTTGTACACATCGTTACTATCAACAGTGAGTGCCACATGGGTCCATTGGTTTGGGATCACAGTGATGTGGGCGGGAGTGGGGGTAAAGCCACCTCGGTGAATCGCAAGCTGTTGGTTGGCATCAATGAAGAGTCCATGACCATTACTTGTGAAATCACCATGATAAAAAATTACCTTTCCAATTCCTGGACTTGTCCCATCCCAGAGAAACCAACTCGATAATGTCACTTTATTGACCGAAGAACTAGGAGAAGGTGCTGAGCCTGCGTTTCCAATTGAAAGACTGGCAGCACCCACCACTTCACCAAATCGTCCATTGGCAAATGTAGGACTTCCCACTGGTGTGATGAATTGGCTATTTAAAAAATTGAAAGTAGATCCATTTAACGGATAAAAGGCGGTCAATTTGTTTGAATTTATGGTTCTTAACGTATGGACAGTACCAAATACAATCACTTCTCCCAAATTAGAAATGTATTTGGGAAACTCGATATTGGAAGCAGCGCCAATACCATCAGTCAGTCCCGTGTTTCCTGAACCTGCAACTGTAATCACTTCTGCAGTTAGGCTATTGACCCTCCGGACGCGATGGTTTCCATAATCCGCTATGTATAAAAAAATACCATCGGACGTGATTCCTTGGGGAAGGTGGAAGGAGGCATCGCTACCAACCGCATCGATATACCCATTGTTCGAATTTCCACAAAGAATCGTTGTTGCACCTGTTACTTTATGAGTTTTAGTGATATTTTGTGTCCCTACATTCGTAGCATAAAGATAATCACCGATGATGGTAATTCCTTCCGGAAAACTAATATCTCCGCCACTGACTAAGGTTGTGACTTCTCGGTTACTCAATTTGATCACACGAATGGAGGAGTTATTTCGATCAGCGATGTAAAGTTTGTTATCATCGATGACAATCCCCGCAGGGGAAGCAAAACGTGCAACTAGTGGATCTGGCGAATCAGCGAATGCGTTAGGTGGTGAAAGAACTGAATCGTCTCCCGCCAATGTTTCCGCATAACCTGTGCTGATCAAAATTCGTTTAATTCGATTTCCAAGAGTTTCCGTAACATACAAATACGTTCCATCAGTGGTAATCCCTTTGGGAAGATTGAATGACCCACTCACTCCAGACCCAACAGTATTTCCTGCCGCACCATTCCCCACTAGGGAGGAAACAGAACTCGTCATCGGGTTAAACACTCGGATTTTATGATTTCCTGAGTCGACGATATAACCTTTCGTTCCATCAAAAGTAATGCCACTGATATCGTTAAACGATGATGTGGCGGCTAATCCGTCACTTGCACCACTTCCCAATTGTCCTGCAGCTGTTGCCACTTCTCCACGAAGGTAGTGGATTTGGACAGGTGCTTGTTTTTTGGGACCAATGGCATTTCCATATCGATGCCCGGCGACACAGTTGACCGCAACATTTGTGATATTGGCACCTAACATAGTGCCAGTTACATCCGATTGGACTGCACAAACAAATCCAGGTGGTTCTTGTGTGATTTGGATTTCGTATCCTGTTCCACTGGAAATTGGTGTTGCGAATGTTATGGCAGTGGACGAGGCGCCAGCGGGCACATTGATAGAATCAATGCTATTGGTAATCGTTAAACCACTCGGCAAATTTACAGAACTGGTAACAGTTCCACTCATATTATATTGGTCAACGGAACAAGTGATGGCAACACTTGTGACAGGGGTATTCGTAACAGTACCAGATGCAGATGATATGTTGCAAGTTTGCCATGGATTTTGTGGCGCATAAAGAATGGAAACCGAATAGTTCGTTCCCGTGGGAAGTGCTGTATTAAAGGTAAAAGTTCCGTTACTTGCGATGGTTAGATCATCCCCAGCATTGTTTTGCAAAACAAAGGTTCCAGCTCCAAAGGGAGTTGTGAGTAAATTAATGGTTCCGCCCACTGTGTATACATTCGGTTGGTAATTGAGGCTGAGTATGTCACTTTGTGCAAAACCTACCTTACACATTCTGGCTTTTACGTTTTCGGATACACCTGGAGTGGGAAAGATATAATTCCCAATTACTCCCGTATTACATGTACTCGCTGCAAAACCACAATCGGGATCGGTTGGAACACCAGCAGCTGATGTGTGACAAATCCAGGTACCACCTGTCGTGGTTGTGGTAAAACTGATTGCCTGCCCTGAATCCAAAAAAGAACCAGTCGCCAAACTGGGAGTTGGTGTAGCGACCTTTAATGTATAGGAAGATGTGACCACTTGTGAGGGAACCCATCCGACCTTACAATGAATGGCCTTGATGACTGCTTGGGCATTGTCCGTAATGGAAACCGTTGTCGTAGTCATGGTTCCGGTAGCACAGGTAGGATCTGCTTGCCCACCATTTCCCAAAGTAAAACGGTATTCGGAACCAGGGATCAAACTCGAGATTGTGACCGTTCCATCATCATTAAAAACAGAACCAGTCACGGGTGAAAAACTAGGTAAGGTCAAACTACAATCGAGAACCGCATTGGACATATTGGAAACAATGCCAGAATGAGTAGCACCTGTTGTGATCGTACAGGTTTGGTTAGGTGGATTTGCCGAAACTACAATTTGATAATCCACACCTCCAGGTATCGTACTCCCAAACGTGAATGTTCCTATGCCAGGGTTGACCGTCACAGACTGGGTGGGAAATGCAGGACTTCCCCCTGTATGAACCAAATCCAAAGTGACGGCTCCTCCCAGTACACTGGTTGTGGTCCCACCAGGACTAGAAACCGTTCCTCCTACTAAAAAGGCATTGGAACAATTGACCGCAAAGGTTGTGGCTGCATTACCAACTGTCACAGAACTGGATACGAGTGTACAGACTCCCGTTGTGATGACACCACCTGGGTTATCAATGGTTACGGAAAAGATTCCGCCACTGAGATAGGTTCCAGGAAAGGCAAAGGTTCCGTCCGCGGTTACATTGACCGTATTCGAGCCATCTAACGTCAGTTTGAGTTCATTTCCTACGCTGAGTGTTCCTAAAATCCCAATCACTTGTGCGTTCACAACAAACGAGTTGGTTGTGCAGGTGATGGTGGCAGTGATGGGAGTCGCAGTCATGGTTCCTGCAGTCACTCCAGGTGAAGTGATGGAACAGGTTTGGCTCGGGTTTGTGGGTTGGCTTATGATACTAAAGTTATATGTTTCTCCTGCGGGAAGGGGAGGGAAGGAAAAGCTGGTGCTATTCACATTGATGGTATCGGTACCAGCACCTGTTACATTTTGTAATTGGAGTCCATTGCCCAAAAGTCCTGGCGCTGTCCCACTGATGAGGTAAAGGGCATCCCCACAGACGACCTGGATCCCTTCGATGTTTCCACTGAGGACGGTCCCTTGGCCAGATGAGACGACGCAGTTTTGGATGGGAGAAGAAGGTGGGGTTTTGACCTTAACATTATAAGTGGCCCCCGGGCCTATTTTTCTAGTGAACGTATAAGAGCCGTTTGTTGTTACATCGATCACATCTCCATTGTTTTCCATTTGCAGTCCTGTTCCCAGAAGTCCCGAAACTTGGAAACTCACAGAATAAGATAGGGTGTTTGTTTGCAAAAAACGAAAGGTGGTAAATGTTTCCAGAAAGGAACGATTGATGGTCGGAATGGAACAACCTAATGCGGGAAGGATGAAACAGATTAGGAGGAGTTTTTGAAATAGGAAAGGTATCCCTTTGTCAAAAAAAACTTTTTTCTCCATCTTCATTCTTATCGAAGTATAACAATTGGGAATTCATTTCGTCTAGAGAAAATCTAATTTTTTTCCTTTGGCAAAAACGACACGATTTCGTGTGATCTCCTAATCATTATGGATTCAATTTCGGTAAGAATGAGATCTTATCTCAATCGAAATTGGAACAAAGTTCAGGATCGAGATCTGATGATTGTTTTTGGTTCTTTTCGAATGGATAGTTTTTTTGTCGCCAAGTGGAATCATTGGATGCCTAAAATTGGACAAATTTTGTCTCATCGTCACATCACAAAAGTCCCTTGGATTTCAAAAAATCAGGATTGTAAAGTTTGGATTGGTATTTGGTTCCTGTGTCACATAACACAGTCACGATGGTGTGTCCAGGTCCTATCTCTTTTGCGATTTGGAAGGCGGCTGCCAAATTGATTCCGACACTTCCTCCCATAAAGAGTCCATCCTCTCGGAGGACCTTTTGTAAGATTTCGAGTGCTTGTTTGTCGTGGATGCGAATGGCATCGTCAGAAGGCATTCCTTCCATATTTTTTGTGATGCGACCTTGCCCGATCCCTTCTGTGATGGAAGATCCTTCGATCGTAATCGTTCCAGTTTTCACAAATGAATACACTCCAGAACCATACGGATCTGCCACAATGCATTTTACATTTGGATTTTTTGATTTGAGATAAAGAGCGGTTCCGGCGTATGTCCCTCCCGTTCCAATCGAAGTGGTCCAGACATCAATTTTTCCTTGGGTTTGGTTCCAAATTTCGGGACCTGTGGTTTCAAAGTGAGCATTCCTGTTGGCAAGGTTATCAAATTGGTTTGCCCAAAGGGAATTGGGTGTTTCTTTTGCGATTCGTTCCGAAACACGCACATAATTTCCGGGATCAACATAAGGTACTGCAGGTACTAAGATGACTTCTGCACCTAACGTGCGTAACATTTCAATTTTTTCTTTGGATTGTGTTTCGGGGATGACAATGATGGATTTGTAACCTTTTGCATTACAAATATGAGTGAGACCAATTCCTGTATTGCCCGCCGTCCCTTCCACAACGGTTCCCCCTTTTTTTAAGAGGCCTCTTTTTTCCGCATCTTCAATGATGTAAAGAGCTGCGCGGTCTTTGACAGAACCACCAGGGTTTAAAAATTCCGCCTTTCCCAGGATTTCACATCCTGTTTCTTCACTTAAGGAACGAATGCGGATGAGAGGTGTATTTCCAATCGTCGCAATAAATCCATTTCTAATTTCTGTTTGCATAAGAATACACTTGACTCCTCTCTATTAGACTTCAATTTCCAAGTTTATGTACAAGTCCATTCGGCAGTGGTTCGCACCTGCTCCTGCGATCCCACAAAAATCAGAACAAGAGATACAATCTCTTTATCCTAAATTAAGATTCCAAATATTAGAATCAACTTTCATTGGTTATACGGTCTATTACCTCACTCGTAACAATTTTTCTCCTGTCTCTAAAGAAATTGGAGAAGCATTGTCCTATACCAAATCTGACTTAGGAGACATTTTAGCTGTCACAGCCATCACGTATGGAATTGGTAAATTTTTTATGGGAGCTTTGTCTGATCGCTCCAATCCTAGAAAATTTATGGCCGTTGGATTATTTCTGACAGCCATTTTGAATTTTTCATTTGGATTTGCGAATCATTATTGGATCCATTTGTTTTTATGGGGTGCCAATGGACTCGTACAAGGGATGGGTTGGCCTCCTTGTGGACGTTCCCTTGGGCATTGGTATTCTGTTCGAGAGAGGGGCACAACGTTTGCCTTTTGGAATATTGCCCATAATATTGGAGGTGGGATTGTGGGAGTAGTCGCTTCCCACTCTGCTGCCAAGTTTGGTTGGCAATATGCTTTTTTTGTCCCAGGTGTCATCGCACTGTTGGGAAGTATCTATTTATACCTTCGGCTCGTAGACACTCCACAATCAGAAGGCCTTCCACCAGTAGAAGTGTATCGAAATGATTATCCTCCAGAAGAAAAAGAAGACCACGAAAAGGAACTCACCACCAAGGAATTGATCGTTGAACAGGTGTTATTAAATAAATACATTTGGTTATTTGCGATTATCAATTTTTTTGTCTACATCATCCGGTACAGTTTGATCGATTGGGGCCCAACCTATTTAAAAGAAACGAAGGGTGCCGATTTACTTGGAGGAGGTTACTCCACTTTCATTTTGGAATTTGGAGGGATTGGATCCACTTTACTTATGGGTTGGGTATCCGATAAATTTGACGGTCGTCGTGGGATGGTGAGTTTACTTTGTATCATTCCTATATTTTTTGCTTTTGTTGGAATTTTACTCAACCCACCCGGGAACATTTGGATCGACTATTTGATGTTTGGTTTGATTGGTTTATTTATTTACCCACCTGTCATGTTGTTAGGTGTAGCAGGAATGGATTTTACATCCAAAAAAGCAGTTGGTACAGCAGCAGGATTTATTGGACTGTTTGGGTCTCTTGGACGAACAGCCCAAGGGAAGGGACTTGCTGTCCTTTCGACACATTACTCTTGGGATGTGGCCCTTGGTGCCATTTTGGTTTCCACTCTGATCGCAATTTTCCTATTGATTTTCAGCTGGAATTTACGCCCCAGGGGTTAAATCAATTGACGAACCTTTGAATTTGATCCAAATTTACGAGTTATGAATCTAGGCAAAAAAATCGCAATCGGAATTATTGGAGTCATTGCCATCCCGCTAGTGTTGGCAATATTTTTACCTTCTACCTACCAGGTAGAACGATCCATTGACATTGGGAAACCAGCAAATGAAGTGTTTGCATTCATACGACTTTTGAAAAACCAAGACCAGTATAGTGTTTGGGCGAGACGTGATCCCGATATGAAAAAAATCTTCAAAGGGGAAGACGGAACCGTGGGGTTTGTTTCGCGTTGGGAAAGCCAAGTGAAAGATGTCGGTGTTGGAGAACAAGAGATCAAAATGATCAATGCTGATGCTTTAGAAATGCAAACCGAACTTAGGTTTTACGAACCTTTCGAAGGAACAGAAAGAAGTTATATGAAAGTATCTTCCCTTGATCCCAAAAAATCCAAAATCATTTGGGGTTTTGATGGATCGATGCCCTATCCATTTAATTTGATGTTACTATTTATGAACTTTGAAGAAATGATTGGTAAAGATTTTGAAGATGGCCTTTTCAATTTAAAACAAGTTTTAGAAAAATAAGGATTTTTTCTCATTTGAACAAACAAAATATCTATTGGCAACTTTACCAAGACGATCCCATTCTCAAACCAGGATTTCCTTCACCTATCTTGGCAGATCCCAGTTTTTTATTCCCAGAGTCTTGTCCAGATGGACTCTGGCATCTTTTTGCTCATAACATCTTCGGTGTGTTAGAGTATGTATCAGAAGATGGAATCAGCTGGAAAAAAAAAGAAGTCTATCGTTCGTAATGCGATGCGTCCTTTTATTTTTTTCGAAGATGGAACTTACTACCTATATTATGAAAGGTATAAATTTTTACATGTACTTATGTCTTGGTTTCCTTATCGCAAGTGGAAATCACATATAGAAGTCAAAACAAGTAAAGATCTTGTCCATTGGTCGGCGCCAAAAACTGTCATTGTACCCAAGTTTCCTTTTCACAAAGATCCAAACTTTGGAGAATCGGTGAGTAATCCTTGCCTCTTGAAATTTGGAGACAAGTACCGAATGTACTTTTCTTCGTCTCTTGTGATGATTCCTGACTGTGGTTTTTGTGAACCCAAATACATTACGGTTGCGGAATCAAGTTCTCCCCTCGGTCCTTTTTCTTATTTTTCAGAGCCCATCCTTTCTCCAAGTGATATGGATCCTTTTTGTAATTTGGGAGCCGGTTCCATCAAAGTGATCCCTTGGAAGGGAAGGTATTTAGGATTTCAAAATGGCATTTTTTGGAATCCAGTCAGGAAAGAATCTTGTTCGGCCATTTTATTTTTACAAAGCGAAGATGGGATCCATTTTGATCGCATCAACCAAACCCCCATCCTTGGTCCTACTGGCAAAGGTTGGAAGGCAAGCCATGTGTATGCTTGTGATGTGAAGTATTCGGAAGCAGAGAATATTTTTATTATGTACTTCAATGCCCGTGACAAAGCGCACTGGACAAAGGGCAAAGAAGCCATCGGGCTTTTTGTGGGAAAGGTAGAGGAATCAAAGGGAAATACGAAATTAGAATCGAAACAAAAGTCCAAATCCAAATCGAAGTTAGCTTCTCAATCGAATCGGAATTCGAGTGCCAAGTCTCAAACAAAAACCAAATCGAAGCCATCTGCCAAAAAGAAACTAACAAATCCAAAACAAAAGAAGTCTAAATCCAAATGACAAAATCACTGATCGGACATTCCAAGGACTTAGGAGACAATTTCATCATCCGGCGCGTATTACCAGCGTTAGAGAAACGTTCAGTGGGGCCCTTTGTTTTTTTTGATCATTTTGGTCCAGTACCTGTGGTGACTGGTGAGGAACTGGTTGTCCGAGCACACCCGCATATCGGCCTTGCGACCATTACGTTTTTATACGATGGAGTGATCACACATAGGGATAGTTTGGCAGTGGAGATGGACATTCGCCCCAATGAAACCAATTGGATGGTGGCAGGGAATGGCATCGTTCACAGTGAACGGTCCAAGTTTGACCCCAAATACGAAGTGTTAGAGGGCATCCAAACCTGGATTGCCTTACCAAAAGAAAAAGAGGCGATCAATCCTAGTTTCCAACATTTGTCTGAATCTGAAATACCCCTTTGGAAAGGAAACGGTATCACGTTTCGTTTGTTAGGTGGAAAGTTTTTGGGTTTAGAATCAAAGGCTGTGGTCCACTCTCCTCTTTTTTATGCAGACATTGATTTGAAAATGGAATCTGATCCTATCGAATGGAATCTCTCTTCGGAAGAAGAAGCAGGTCTCTACATCGCAAGGGGTGCCATTGAATCGGAAGGTCAGTCTTATGCGATGGGATCGATGGTTCTTTTTGAAAAAGGAACAAAGGTAAGTTTTAAAGCCAAACAAAACAGCCGTTTGATGTTACTTGGTGGGGAACCACTCAAAGAAAAACGTCATTTGTATTGGAACTTTGTTGCAACAGACCAATCCACAATTGAAGAGGCAAAAGAGAGATGGGCAAAGGATGAATTTCCAAAAGTACCTGGGGAAACCGATCGAATCCCATTGCCAAGTTAATCTCATTTATAATATAGAAGGAAAATTTTGATTGGATTCGTTCTGAATCCATTGTCCTTAGTTCGAATCAGACAGTCTGCCCAAGTTTTTTTTCCTTAATTTACTTTGCCAAATGGATATGTTTATTGGTATTTGACCATATCTGTCCCTGCCGACATAAAGGCTAGTTTTGTGCCAGGAGCGGCGTAAGCGGAGATGGTTTCTTGGAAACCCGTAGCTGTCATAAAAAATGTTTCATTCGGACCCACGGTCCGCTGCAGTTCAGGAAAATATACCGATCCCGATACAGTAAAAAAGATTCCAAAACAAGACGGCTCGGCTAACGGGGTAAAGGTGAAGTTTTGTGCCTGGTCAAATTCCCAAGACTCAAGTCTAAATTTATCATTTGAAGTATACAAATAACGTGGGAAAGGGTGGTAACATAATACTTGTTTTGATAATTTTTCTTCCCCATTTGATTTTTGAAAATTTAAAACAGATAACGCTTTTTCTAAATGGAGTTCTCTTGGTTTACCATCATCACCAATTCGGCCATAATCATAAACTCGGTAAGTGGAATCAGATGATTGTTGCACCTCGAGTAAGACCACACCACCACCAATGGCATGGATGGTGCCAGGATTCAGAAGGAATACATCTCCCGATTTTACTTTCCATTTCCTTAGAATCGATTCACCTAAATTTTGTTTTACGAGTGATTCGTATCCTTCGCGATTGGTTTCGACACCAAAACCAACGACTAACTCTGCCCCTGGATCTGCGGACAAAACGTACCAACATTCCTTTTTGCCTTTTGATTTGGGATCATACTTCAATGCATAGGCATCATCTGGGTGCACTTGGACCGAAAGTTTTTCTTTGGCATCAATGACTTTGACAAGTAGGGGTAAACTAGAATTGGCAAATGGTTTTCCGAGTACTTCGTTAGGTGCTTTTTGGATGAGTTCTGTGAGTGGGAGGTTATCAAATTCAGGGTTTTGGACGGGTGAGATATCGGTGTCGTAAACGGAAACTTCCCAAGATTCTCCAATGATACCTTCTGGGATCTTTCGCCCCAATAGGGATTCCAGTTTTCTACCACCCCAGATTTTTTCTTTGTAAATGGGGGAAAAAAATAAGACTTTTGGGATGATTTCCATCAATTGCCTTTTTAGACGGCAGTCTTCGTCCGTAAAGGGATATTTTTATGAATGAGAAGTTTGACCCGAAGGAATTTTTTCTTAAAATGAGTGAACGAATCTGGTCGGAATTTCGAGAGATCAAATTCAAAAATTTTGGATGGAATGAGAGACGAAACCGGAAATTCCACATTTAACTTTCGATACCCTTTGTAACTTCCCTTCCCACTGCAAGCCGGGCAATGCGGGTCACTTCCCATACAGTCTCGGCATACAATACGAACGGTGAGTGGGATCACAACAATCACAGGACGGATGATTTCCGATTCCTTCAGATCGATCACTAAATCATAATCAATGCCCGTGACCTTTCGTCTGTCTTTGTTTCGAAACCCTTTTCTCATCAAACCCCGTTTGGCTAGGTCCATGATCCCTGTCGTGAAACGTACGCGAGATACGGGTAAAACAATGGGATGTTCTTCTAGTTTTCGTTTTAAAAAGGCTTTGGCATAATTTTTTTTAAACGTTTCATCATACTGTTTTCTAGAAACACCTGTAAGGGTTTGGTAAGCAAAGTAGATGGATTGGAACTTGGCGTAAGATCCAGTGAAGGGAATATCGGGATGGTAGAGCTTTGCTAGACGACGGAAAGAAGATTTAATTTCTTCCGTCGTAGCACCAAAGGGAATCTCTAGAACTTCGTAAAGGTTTGTATGGAGTGGTGGCATTTAAAAATGAAATCCCACCAAATTCCGATTAAGGTTCTTCGAAATCTCCACTCACAGAGACTTCCATAACAGTATCAGAAATCATTTTTGTTTCTAAATTTCCTTTTGCTTGGATGTAACGGTCAATGGTTCTTGCCACTTCACGGAGTCTGTCTCGGTAGGCGGTTGCCAATCGAAGTCTTTCCCAAGGGCTTTGGATTTTTTCCAATTCAAAGTTCAGTGTGTTATCATCCGCATTCGTAACCGTGCGAACAGAAAGTACAAGCCCTTTGACTCCACCCGTAGTATTGTTTTTTAATTCACGGTAAGTTGTGACAGGGTCTTTCCCTTTTTCCGTGAGTGATTTCCTTGACCAAAAGGAGATTTCATCTAATGAAAATCCACCGCCTTCTGCTCCGCCACCACCTTTCAGTTTCATCACAAAACGGCTGTGCATGACATAACTTGGTTCATAAGGCAAATGGATTTCCCGAGCACTCGTGACCTGTCCATACCGACTGTCTTTGATTTTTTTCTCAAAACTGAGGAATTTCACCTTCTCGTTGATCATGGCATGGTAATCATCCACTTCTTTGCCAATCCTTTCGATTTTCTGCTGTTGTTTTGCATTATAGGGAATGAGAGCGATGCTTCCATCTGGATTCAGTTTGGTTGCATCTGATTGGCTCACAGATTCATTTTTTTCATCCGCGGCAAATAGACCCACGGTGAAGAGGAAGGTAAAAATTAAGACAAACGAGGTACGCATACGAACTCCCAGATAGTAGACTCTATATCTATTTTCGACTTTTGAAATGAAATCATTAATTTGTTAAAAATAAGGTTGAATAAAAAACGTAAAAACAGGACGCTTGCGGTAGGTCTCCCATGGAAATAAATCTGAAAAAGAATGCAGACGCCTTTGTGATCAGCATTTCTGGAAGTTTGGACATTTACACTTCCTTGGATTTTAAAAATTTCCTGGAAACCAATATCCCAAGCCAACCTTCTGGCAACCTCCACGTCATCATCAATTTAGAGAAACTCAACTACATTGACTCTTCTGGGATCGGAATGCTCATCAAACAGCTGAATTATGTCCAAGAATTGCAAGGAAAGTTCTCCATTGCGAATATGAAACCTGCGATTGAGAAGGTATTCAAAGTGGCAGGGCTAACTAGTTACTTCCAAACCATTGGGGAAGACGAATATCGCGAAAAATACGCGGTTTAATCATTCCTTTTCGTCTAGGCGATTTTCCACCACAAACGCATCCCAAATCCCCCAAAAACGACCAACTGAGTTTTGGCTTGGCAATAGTTCGACGTAAATTTTGCCATCTGGGTATTCCGAAGGTTCCAATGGAATTTCGACTGGATTTTGAAACCCATGGTATCTCTCCGTGAGAATGGAACGTTTGGGTTTTCCATTCACTAGGATTTGTAATTTCCTTGGTTTGAACTTGGAACCCTTGAGGGGGCGGTATTTGGTTACGTCCAAATAGAGGTACACTGTGGTTTTCGTATTACTTGGTTTTTCTAATAAAAAACGTAACCCAGATTCTGGCACCATCCGGCAGATCGAATCTTGTAATCCCAAATGAGGGCCATCTGGTTCCAATTCATAGGATTGGTAAATCGCCCAAGTTTTGAGCTCAGGATAGGTAGAAATGTCTTCGGGGAGTAATCCTTCTTCCAATCCAAATTCTTGTTTCGGAATTTTGGAATCATCAGCGAAGAGTGTACCTATGGTTGATAAAAAGATTGCCGTAAGGAGAAGGATTCGTAGTTTCAATGGTAACACCTATTCCAAGTATCGGATTACGAGACAAGTCCCCCTTTGAAAATTATTCGCTCTTTAGAATCGATCCAAAATGAATTCCGAAACGGTTCCTCATTGACCCTAGGGAATTTTGACGGAATCCATGTCGGCCACCAAACACTTTTGTTGCGGACTGTGGAAAAAGCAAAGGAACTTGGGATCCCTTCCGTTGTTGTCACCTACTATCCAAACCCATCCGTCGTACTTGGAAAAAAACCAAACTTCAAATACCTTTCTTCGGAACGAGAAAAAGAAGAACTGATCCGTGGGTTTGGTATTGATTATTTACTCGTATTAGATTTTACCTTGGAACTTTCTAAAATGACTGCCGAAGATTTTTTAGAAAACATCATGATCCAAACCTTAAATGCAAAACACATTGTCATTGGTTATAATCATTTTTTTGGTGCAGAACGTCGTGGTGATTTTACACTCCTAAATTCCAACAAATCTAAGTATGGTTATGCGGTGGAACTAAGAGAAGCGGTCTTAAAAAAAGACAGTAAAATTTCTTCCTCTCTCATACGTGGGTTTCTAGACAAAGGAGAGATGGAAGAGGCAAAAATCCTACTTGGTCGAAACTACCATATCACAGGCACTGTCATAGAAGGTGCCAAACGGGGGCGCACCATTGGATTCCCAACTGCCAATTTACAAGTTCCCAGTGACAAACTCCTCCCGTCCGTTGGCGTGTATGCCTGTTTTGTCAAATTGGATGGCAAAGACCATCAAGGCATGGTCAATATAGGGTTTAATCCCACCTTTGATGGGTTAGGTTTGCATGTGGAGGTGAACCTATTTGATTTTGATGGCAATTTATATGGCAAAGAAATCGAATTGGAAATGGTAAAAAAAATCCGAGACGAACAAAAGTTTGACGGAATTGAAGCCCTAAAGGCCCAACTCACAATCGACAAAGAAACGAGTTTGCAAATTTTACAGTTTTAGTCCGAATTCGACGTTTCGAAAAACTAAAGTGCGGTGCACTGAGAGTTATAATTTGATGATGTGATAGAGTTTGCCTTTGCGTTTGATTTTTCCAAGGATTGATGGGTGGGTTTCTCTTTCCAGAATGGCATCGAGAGAGGATTTGGAAATGGACCAGTCTTCTTTTAATTCATCAAAATAAAATCCACAATCCTCTTTCTCTTTGTTTTTCACAAGGATTACATGTTTTTCTTTGGTTTCACCTTCTTCCAAGAGAACAAAACCTGGGCCTGGGAACATAGGAATCAATTTGTCTTTGATTTTGATTTGTTTTTTAAAGGCAGGGATGTTTCGCAGGATGCGATAGGATTTTTTTGGTAATAGAAAATTGACACCTTCTAACACATAACAGATAAAAACAAGTTTTCCATCGGATGGTTTGTTTGAGTTAGTTCTGGAGGAGCTAGTCGAGTTGGTTCTTCCATCATTCGAAGATGAAGTTTGGTTTTTTGGAATGGTATTGGTTTGGGTTAGATTTCGGTTCACCAAACGTTTGGCAATGTTTGTGATTCTGTTCTTTAAAGCAGAATCTAAAAATTCAATTTTATCTTCGGATTTGATTTTGTTTAAGATATGGTAGATCGAATCAAATTCCTTTTGTCTGTATTCGTTTTTGATTTTGAACTTAAGGATCTCAGAATGCAGTCGTTTGCTTCGTTGTAAAAAATAAGGAGATTCGTTTGTCTCAGAAGTTTGGATGAGTTTTTCGGAAAGACCAACTAATTTGGTAATTTGTTCGTTTACGTCCCGTTCCAAAGTTTCCAGTCGGATGAGTTCCTCTTCCAATTTCACTTTGGTTTGGAAGAACTCATCTGCATCCAGAATTTTTTTGGTGGGTTTCATGATGTTTGTTAGTTGGCGAACTTACGTTTTTTAATCGATAGAATGATACCAACGGCTGTCATCGCCATCACCAAATGCGATCCACCATAACTCATAAAGGTAAGTGGAACCCCTGTGACCGGGAGAAGTCCAATCACAATCCCCACATTGATGGCAATATGGAAAAAGATCATCGCTACAATCCCTGCAGCCAGTAGGGATCCAAACCTGTCTTTACTTTCAAAACTGATTTGAAGTCCTCGGAGTGGGATGGACATGAGAAAAAATAATAACAATACACTTCCAAAAAATCCAGTTTGTTCTGCCCAAGAAGCAAAGATAAAGTCTGTTCCCGATTCGGGAACATGGGGGATTCGGCCTTCTGTCATCTCACCATGAAAAAGTCCCTTTCCAAACACCTTACCAGAACCTACAGCTGGTTTGGAGGCACGGAGTTGGTAACCGGCCCCTTGTTTGAACTGGTCTGGGTTTAAAAAGGCAGTGAGTCGGATCACTTGGTTTTCACGGAATGGAATGGATTTGTGAACGGCAATGGCAGAGAGAACAGAAAGCCCTAGAATTCCAATCGTGATATAATAATTTCTAAGATGCCTTGATCCTCGTGCGATCCGAATGAAAATCATCACTAAACTAATGAGTGCTAGTGTGCCACCAAGCCCAAACATAAAGGCTTCATTGGATAAAATTTTATACCCGATACTTGCATATTCATCTTTGACGATGTCAGCGGCTTCACGGATCATCTGTAAGTTTTTGGGATTTTCGATCCCAGGCAGTGTGAGGCCTGATACTTTTTTCCCATCTAAGATGAGCCAAATTTTCCCTTGGAGTTGGTTCACAAGTGATACGAGTTCTGTTTTGTTATCTTTTCGGAGTAAATCAACGAGTGGTTGGATGAGTGTGAGTTGTGAGTAAGCAAGGTACATGGGCACCATAAGAGAAATCCCACCAAAGGTGAGAAGGGATCCAACGTGTAAAATATCAGCCCCACCTAAGTACAACATGGTGAATAACATTGGTAAAAAGGAAACAGCAGTTCCAAAGTCTGGTTGTAAGATGATAAAAAGCATCGGCACCAAACAAATGATAAACGGTATGATGAGAACCGTAATTTTGTGCATTTCCTTTTCTTTCATCACAAGATACTGACCAAGTAAAATCACTGTTGCCAATTTCGAGAACTCTGATGCTTGTAAGGTGATCGGACCCAGTTTTAACCATGACCTTGCCCCACGTCCAGAAGGAAGGTAACCAATCCCAGGGATGAGGGTGAGTACAAGTAGGAAAATCGCAAAGAGGTATATGAAAAGGGCGTAAGATCCAATCAACTGGTAGTTGATCCTTGACATAAACCACATGGCAATGAGACCCACAAACACAAATGAAAACTGTTTGTACCATCGGCCCAATCCATCGGCAGTGTTGGCCTCTTGTGTGTAGAGTGTGAGAACTCCAGCCATTGCCACGAGCACAACGGAAAAGATTAAAAAATAATCGAGTTTTTCGGTATTACGATCAGCCATTAAAATGCCTCTTGTTCGACTGGTGCTTCTTCTTCCATGGTTTTCACACGGGACCTATCGGTTCTAGGGAAAGATCCTGGTGGGAATGCGGCCTTAAAGACTTCCCTTGCCGCAGGAGCGGCTGAGGCCGCACCACCGACCCCGTATTCTACGAAAGCAGCGACTAATATTTGTTTTTCGACGGGTGCATTTACTGGTGCATACCCAATGAACCATGCGTGGTTGGAAGAAGATGCGCCTCTCCTTCTTGTTTGCGCTGTTCCCGTTTTTCCTGCAATTTCAGGTAGGTTTGGAGAATTTAAAACTCCTGATGCAGTTCCCGAATATCCGACCAAATACAATCCTTCTTTTAATGCTTCCACAGTGGATTTTTTTAATGGGATATCTCGTAAGATGGTTGGTTCTGTTTTTTGGATGAGGGAGTTGTCTAGGGGACTTCTGATTTCGGACACAACGTACGGTTTGTAAATTTTTCCATTATTGACAACTGCCATGTAAAACAAAGCCATCTCGATGGGTGTGACAGATATGAATCCTTGTCCGATGGATAAGTTTACGGTATCCCCATCAAACCATTTGTTGCCATAGGTTCGTTTTTTCCAATCGGAACTTGGAATGAATCCAGTGGCTTCTCCTGGTAAATCAATGCCTGTTTTTTTGTCCAAACCAAATAACCGGGAATAGGCGAGAATTGGTTCTGCTCCCAGCTTATATCCCAATTGGTAAAAATAAACTGAGTTGGATTTTTCTAAGGCTTGTGCTAAGTTTAACTCACCATGGTTCTTTTTATCCCAGTTATAAAAAACTTGGTCAGGAACCCCTTTGAACGTGGACTTTAAGGTAAAACTAGCAGGGCAAGAAAACGTTTGTTTCGGATCATAATTGATTTTGTGTTCACTTTCCATGGCAGCAAGGCCCACCAATGTTTTGAAAGTGGAGGCAGGCGGGAACCTAGACTGGATGGCTAAGTTCAAAAACCCACCATTGTTTGTGACGCGACCAAAATGAATGGACCTTTCCAATTTATTTTTCCCAGACAAAATATTGGGATCATATGATGGGTTTGATGCCATTGCCAGTACTTCACCAGTTGTTGCTTTGATGGCGAGTACTGTTCCCCTAACACCCTTTAGGGCTTTGTAAGCGGCAATTTGCATGTCACGATCAATGGTTAATATTAAATTATTTCCTGGGACAGAGTGTTCGATGACTCGTTCTTCTTCGATATTGCCTTCTGTGTTTCGTTTTTGGATGCGAAATCCGTCTTGGCCACGAAGGGTTGTGTCATACAATGATTCGATTCCACCTTTTCCAATCAATTGGTAGGTTTTGATTTCTTTTTCTTGTAAGTCACTTGTAGTAGGTTTTCCCACATAACCGGTCACATGCGAAAGTGCAGGTCCCATATGGTACACGCGGGCGGGTGAAGAAACCAAATACACATAACGATTGATATTATCTAATACTAAAATCCGTTCTTGTTGTTCTCTTGAGATCCCTTCGAGTAAAACAAAAGGTTCCCGTGAACGGATTTTTTTGATGAGGCGGGATTCTTGTAATTCCTTTTCGTAATAAACAATGGGTATGGAAAGTGCTTCGCAGAATTTATAAATGTATTCTTTTACTTTTTTGGCATCGTTTTTGAGTAAACTCGTGTTTAAAATCACATCCAGGGATGCTGAGTTGGACACAAGGGGTTGGCTTGTTTCTGGAGTTAAAAAATTTCGATCAAAAATATTGCCACGATCAGCAGGAATGGATTCACTTCGGCGGACAAATCGTTCGGCTTTGAGAGAGTTTTCACTGCCTTGTACAATTTGTAAGTTGAATAATTGTAAAATGTACGCAGTTAACGTGAATACAATCATTCCCGTAAAAAAATACAATCGTTTCCGAAAACTTGCTTCTAAACGAAACTCAGATGCCGACTGGCTCATTGCCTCACCTCATCCCCATCCAAACGATACGCCCACGAGAACAAAAAGAAAAGCGCAGGCCCAAGGAATGCATTGTAAAGGGAAACATACAAAAACGAATAACTATGGTTTGAATGAAAGAACATCAAAAACAACAAATACGTGATGAGCCTGGAAACAAAGGTGAGTCCTAAAATGTAAATGGTGATGGAGATGTAGTTTTCAGTGTAAGAACTTCGTAACCCTTTGCCAACAATGTAACCCACAATCGCATAAGAAAACGAATGAAGACCAATTTTGTAATACACAAGATTGTCTCCACCGATTTCGCCACCTAACGCAGTGTCGGTGAGAAGCCCACCAAAAAACCCTAACCAAAGTCCATACATAGGTCCTTTACGGAGCGCAAAAAACACAACAAAGATCACCATAAAATCAGGCCTTATTGCATTTCCCAGTTCAAACACATTGGAACCATTGAGAAAATGAGCAAGTAACAGACCGATGATGATGAATACCTTATCTAAAATCATGGGTTCACCTCTTTTGGACTTTCCATGGTCTGGGGAGAAGGGGATGGAGAGGGTGAAGGCTCTGAAGGAGAACTAGGATTTGCATTCGGAGTGGTTCTTCCAGGATTTTGCGTACCCAATGTACTTGGTCCACCAAACCCTTGGTTTCCTTGTTTTTTCTCTTTCTCTTTTTTATTATAATCTTTTTCTTTCGGAAAATCAATTTCTCCAAAATAAGGGCCTTCAATTTGGATTGTTTTTTCCGCAGGCCACTCTTCTCTCCACTTCTCTGGAAGTTTTTTTAAGACAATTACATGTAATAGGTTATCAAACTCAACAAACGGACGTAAGATGGCAGTTTTAAAGGAACCGTTCCTTGGTCCTTCTTCAATGATGGTTCCAACGGGAATCCCTTGTGGGAAAACACCCGATCCACCAGAACTAAACACCGCTTTTCCAATTTTACTAAACCCTTCTGTAAACATTGTGTTTGCTGAAGTGGGTGGTGGATTTGGTCCCATTGGAAAATTTCCGATGGCTTTTGGATCGATTACGATTCCGGAATCAATGTAATCTAACAAAACGTCTGTTCCACGGCCACTGTTCCCATTGAGAGACGCCCATAAGTTGGTGCCTGGGATGGAGACTCCCATGGAAAAGTTGGAATTGATGATGGGTTGGATGACAGCTGATCCTTTTGAGACCGCAATGATTTTTCCGACAAGTGCCTCTGTGAATTTTCCTTTTTCGTCTAACGCACGTGCAACGACTGGCATATAAGGTTTGATCCCCGATTCGGAACCTTTGTTGATGATGATGGTTCTGTAAATGGCATTCAAACGAACACTGAGTACTTCGGCACGTATGGTTGGGTATTCAATGCGCAGAGGGAAGTTTAACTCTTGGCGGAGGATGGCGTTTTCTGCTTTGAGGCGCTCCACATCTTTGGAGAGCTGGCGGTACTCTTCCATCACATTCAAACAGGAGTCACGTTCTTCTCTCACTCGTTCGAAGGATTCCAGTTTGTTATAACTACTTTTGATAAGGGAGCCAAAGGAATCAAAGGACCCAGAAAAAAAGTCGCCTACACCCTGAAAGCTGGCAATCCCTCTTACCATGAAGTTGCCGTTCCAAATTAGGGAAGTAAAGGAAAACAGGAATACGAAAAGTAGGGAAAACAATTCGTCATTTTGATTGATGCGATTCCACTTCATGGACTTATGTCACATTAATTTTCGTGGAAAGAATATTTCAAGCGAGAATCGAAATTAGCTCATTTTTCATTCGGAGGGATCTCGTTTCTCGTGGGGGCGGAAATAAAAAGTGGAGGTGGTCTCCATTTCCACACTGCCTGGGATGGATCGAAATCCCTTTGGTTCCCGAAACACCGTGACTTTTGTTTGGTTGGGAGGCCCGCCCTTTCGCTTTGTTGGACTGAACCTGATTCTGACCTCGGCGACTCCGGGATCGACTACCTGTGCCAAGTAGGACTCCCTTCCCCACTGGACGAGGACAAACTCGCGGATGGCAAAGATGGGTGATTTGTCTTTCGCGGTTCCTAAAAATTTTGCGACCAGTGAGAGAAAGGTTTGTTCCTCCTTTTTGTCCAAGTGGGAAACAAACCGTAAAAGGTGGGCTCGTAAGTAATCCTTGGCATGGTTGTGGGCAAGGAGGACACGGTGGCGTCTGTCCAGTTGGTTGTAAAAGGTTTGGAGGAGGGAACGTTCTGTTTGGTTGCAACCCGCTTTGAACGCCAAGCGGTCGAGTCGTTTCCTATGCATCTGGATGAGTTCAAAACGGTGGGTGAAGTAGGCACTGATCCGAAAGGCATAATAAAAAAATAAGATAAGGCCAACGAGTTGTAAGAGGACAAATTCAGGATTTCCTTTCCAGATCCAAACAGGTTTTTCTGGGAACATTGTTTGTTAGACGAAAGGGAGAGGGGGGAAAAATCAGAATGAATTTCACACATGTTCTCCGTTCTTTTCTCTTCCTGCGATTTCCCTTTGCACACAAAACCTCTCTTATTCGGTAGTTATCTTTTGAAATGAAAACTTTTGAATACTTTTGTGGCGAATCCCGAAATGTATTTTGAAAAAAAATAGCTTTCGTTTGTTGGTGCAATTGTTTCTAAATTTGGGACCGGGCTACTTTGGGGTTCGCGTTCGCATCCGTCTGCCTCTGGCAGACCAAGCCCGTCGTATCCCTTTCGCAAAGGTAAATTCGATAAAAGGATGATTTTACATTGACCAAGGCTTTTTTTGGTGGCACTTCTAGAAGCCCTATGATCACAAATTTTAAGTTTCAAAGCTCAAAAGTTTTTGAAATTCACAAAGATTACGAGACTAAAAAACCGGGAACTGAAAAAGAATTTGGAAAGAAAAAAATAAATTTTATGCAGCACATTAGAACTATCAATGAAAATCTAGGGTTACCGATTTATGAGCAATCATCTAAGTAAGAAAATCTGGTTATGTTTGGCACTATTTGTAGTCATGTGTAAATGTGCAGCACCTAAGGCAAAAGGACATAAATGTTTAGAAGGTGACTGTCAAAATCGTTACGGTGTTGAAATATTTACGCAGCCATATTTAAATGATGATGGTAGTAAAAAAGTATTACGATACGCAGGAGAATTCCTAAACGGCAAGTTCCATGGATATGGAATCTTGGATAAAAGATCATGGAACGGAGAATATTATGAAGGGGGATTTGTTAATCATAAATTTCATGGATATGGAAAGTGGGATAAATTAAAATCAATCCCTTGGCCTAAAGATGAGTTAGAAAGTTGTCCATGGAAATATGAAGGTTTTTTTGAGAATTGTAAACCACATGGAAACGGTACACTGACAACTCGTACTGGAAAAGTTTATAAAGGCGAATTTGCCTTCGGTGGAATTTGTTATGAAGGGAATTGTGTAGATGGTGAAGGTGCAATTCTTTTTTGGCATGGACTTCACTATAAAGGTGCTTTCAAGGATGCTGAGAGAAATGGATATGGGGAAGAATACGATGCTAATAATAGAATCAAATACATTGGAGGATTCAAAGATGGAAGATATGAAGGATTTGGAACATACAAATCCTATGAATTACCAAAATGGATCAATGGAAAATATAGAGAGCAAACCTTAAATATTCGCTATGATGGAATGTTCGTTAAAGGAGATATGAAAGGGCAAGGGAAGGTATCCAGATTTGATGATTTTGGAAATTTGATAGGCGTTTCTGAAGGAGAGTGGGATAACATAGCAAATTGCAAAGGTCCGAAATGTTAGGTGAATACGATACTAGCACATGAAGTCTGCTGGGATTTCAATGTTAAAAGGCAAACGAAATCCATATTAGGATAGTACTGAAAAACGCGGTTTTGCATGGATAACGAAATAGGAACTAATAGAAATGAATGAAATGGAACAAAAATCGAATCTTTACAAACCCAAATTACTCTTGTTCATTGCTCTCTTCCCAATCTTTACTCTTGGCTGTATTTGGACAAAAACAAAGTCTTATTATTTAAAACTAACAGAAGCGAATCTCTTAGACAAAGAGGTTGATAAAAAACAGTTAAGGCACTTTGATCCACGAAAATTCCAAAATACACCGCAATGGGAAATGGCAAGGGCGATTTATCTTTATGATGAGAACCAATTACAAACTTTTCATTCCGAGAAAAAGGTTGATTTGAATGTTCCCAATGATGTTGGAATCCCATTATTAAGTTTGGCAATTGTTTGGGACCGAGAAGGGGCGATACTTCCCCTTCTAGAACATGGTGCTAATCCAAATTTTAAGTCAGTTTTAAACCCTGAGTCTCCTATGATTTATGCAGCTCGCCAAAGTCCTGCCATGTTGAAATTACTCCTCGATCATGGTGGAGATCCCAATGCTATGGCAATCTATGATGAAAGTTTGTTAGATGAAAATCATCCCCCAGAATCAGCCTTGAGTGTTGCTGCGAAGAATGGACATTTCAAAAGTGTAGAGATGCTCGTGGCAAGAGGTGCGAATGTCAATTTTGGGCGTGGTCGTGCTGTATATGAATCAATGACACAAGATCATCTTGGGATCACAATGTATTTATTAAAAAATGGCTTCGACTTGAGTGTGGAGTTGTACCCAATCGGCTTTGGCCCTGATTTGATTCAAGATAGGTTACAAGTTAATGAGAGATTAAGTAATTCTCCTCGTTTTAATGAAAGGGAATTCAATACAAACATGTGAAACCTCGTAAGTCACCCTGATTACTTCGGTTAAAGTATTCTTGTGAGATGGAAAAGATAAATGGATGGATCTTTTTTTACCGAAATGCACCTTCCCTTGCGATAGAAAGAAGATTTTGTTTGATTAAAGAATCAATCCCGGCGCCAGCGATAGAAGCGGAAATCCTTTCCGATAGGAAAGATTGGAGCGGATAGCGCGGTCGTGTTTGGATCGAATAACAATCCACTAACATATCCGAGGCGCCAAAATGATAAGATTTGAACTAGTAAATATATGTTTCTATAGAAGGACAAACTTACTAACCAAAAACCAATGAAATTGATTCAAATTATTGACAATCATTATATGAAATGCATGGATTACAATAAAGGAAGCATTAGATATGAATGTAAGTGACCGAAAATCCATTTTAAACAATACCTCGATCTTCATCGTCATTTCTCTTTTCCCTTTGTTTACGACTGGTTGTATTTGGACACAGACTAAGTCCTATTATCTAAAATTAACAGAATCTAAAAACTTGGACAAAGAAGTTCCCAAAGAGAAAATAAAGAATTTAAGAATTATGGATCCTCGAAAATTCCAAAATACGCCTCAATGGGAAATGGCAAGAGCAATATACCTTTGTGATTATAGCCGATTACAAACTTTACTCTCTGAGAAAAAAGTTGATTTGAATGTTCCAAACGATGCGGGAGTTCCTTTGTTGAGTATGGCAATTCTTTTGGACCGAGAATGGGCGGTACTTCCCCTTTTAGAACATGGTGCGGACCCAAATTTTAAGTCAGTTTTAGAACCTAAGTCTCCTATGATTTATGCGGCTCGTGAAAGTCCCTCCATTCTGAGATTGCTATTAGAAAATGGAGGAGATCCCAATGCAAAGGCAATCTATGATGAAAGTTTGTTAGATGAAAATCATCCGCCAGAATCAGCCTTGAGTGTTGCTGCTGAAGCTGGACATTTCAAAAGTGTAGAGATGCTCGTGGCAAGAGGGGCGGATGTCAATTTTGGGCATGGTCGTGCTGTTGCAGACTCAATCACTCAAAATCATCTGAATATAACATTGTTTTTATTAAAAAGTGGATTTAATCTAGGCCTAACACTATACCCATTAGGTTTTGGTGGTGATTTGATTCAAGACAGATTACAACTAAAGGAAAAATTAAGAAATGCACCTAATTTTCAAGAAAGAGATTTCAATCGGATCATTGCCTTTCTAAAAGAAAAGGGAATTGAATACAAGCATGTGAAACCGGATAAGTCTCCCTGAAAGCGTCAACTACAGGGAGTGTCTGGCGGGACGAAAATTCTATGTTAGGTGATATGACCTTACTTTTCAACAAAAAAGAATCTAACTGAGATTTAAATTGCAATCATAGAAACAATCAACCAGCAAAAAAATCTGGATTTTTATCCAAAAAAAGACTTGAATCACGGTTATACCGGAGTCATACTTTTTGTATGAAAACTGCGGTATCAATTCCAGACGATCTTTTTGTATCTGCGGAAAAAACAGCAAAAAAATTAGGTATTCCCAGAAGTCAGTTGTTTGCACTCGCGCTTGAAGAATTCATTCAAAACCATTCCAATGAAAGCATAACAGATAGTTTAAACAAAGTGTATACAAAATCGACAAAAGAAACAGAAACTTTGGCATCGAGTCTCTCTGTCGCCACCTTACGAAGAAGTCTAAAAAATGACACGTGGTGAAATCTGGTGGGTTGACCTTGGGATTCCATTTGGAAGTGAACCTGGATTCCAAAGACCAGTTTTAATCGTTCAAAATAATGCCTTTAATCATAGTAATATTAACACCATCATCGTTGTTCCATTGACCACGAACTTGCATTTAGCAACGGCACCAGGCAATTCAATGTTAAAAAAGGAAGATACAAATCTTTCCAAAGATTCAATTGTCAATGTCTCACAAATTGTAACCATTGATCGAGAACGCTTCATCAAAAAGGTAACAGAAATTAAAAACAAACATATGAAAAAAGTGGAAGAAGGGATGAAATTAGTTCTTTCTTTGGAATCTTGAACTACTTTGTATCGTTTCCAAAATCAATATTGCAATCGAATGCATTCTTGAACGAATATAAGGAATTAAATATGAAAAACATAATATTGGATTTTTTTATACCAATCTTAAGCATCTTCTACTTTTGTAACCAATGTGTCTCTTCTCCTCAAGTTGGGGAGCTATATTGTGTCAACGGAAACTGCCAAGATGGATACGGCTTCCAACGGATCGAGTTCATTGGTCCAAGAAATAAGGAAATTGATAATGGATTTATAACTTACGCTGAATATCGTGGCGAGTTTAAAAACGGAATGCGCTCAGGATTCGGTAAATTTGAAAAGATGTTGTCTTCTATCAAAGGTGAGAAATACGAGGGTGAATTTCAAAATGACCTCTTTCATGGAAAAGGGAAATGGGAAAAACTATTAACGTCGCCATGGCCTAAAGAAGAAATCGCAAGTTGTCCATGGAAGTATGAAGGTGAGTTTGAAAACGGTGTTCCCCATGGGAATGGACAACTGACCACAAGGTTAGGTAAAACCATCTCAGGTACGTTTCGCAAAGGATGGATTTGTACGGAAGGCAATTGTGATGATGGGAATGGAACAATGTTACATTGGTCGGGAACCTATTACCAAGGGAGTTTGCAACAATGGAGCCCTAAGGGAAAGGTAAAGTCATATAGCTCGGTAAAAAATGAAAGCTACAATGGTGAAATGCATCATTGGGAATATCAAGGTTATGGGGTGGAGACAACTTATTCCATGCCGGAATATAAAGATGGGAAGTGGAATGAACTTGAACCTACCATTGTCTACGAGGGAGAATTTAAGTCAGGAAAATACGATGGATATGGCAAATTGATGTTCTTACGTGGTGGACCTAACGGGTCATTAAAAATACAAGAAGGAGAATGGGACGGGTATTATCGTTGCAAAGGACCTAAATGCAATGGAGCACTTCGACCTCTTTCCGATGACTTTACGGAAAAATTGAGAGAAAGAGCCGAAAAGAAAAAGTGAATTGGGATAAGGAACTTCTAAAGTTAGGTGATGTGTTTTAGAAGAAAAGGTAAAGAGAGGATGGTTTGGTATGGATTTAGGTAAAATGTATTTTGAGGAACTTGATTTAAATGATAAGGACAAAAATAGGATCCAAAGAATGATCTCGATTTTGTTACTTTTTTCTCAATTGATTTTTTTCTCATGTAAGTCTGTAAATAAAAATCCAAGCAATGAAAAATATTTTGATGAACATTTGTTGAAATTTGAAAGGATCACTGATGAACAAGTCTTAAGTTTAACGGATAACAAAACTCTCCGACATTTTGATGCTTTATTTCATGGAAATCAAATTGAATACAATGACAGAAATGGAATGACTTTCCTTTGGTATCCTAAGAACAAATCACTTGTCGTAGGTCTTTATAAAATAAAGAGTAATCGAGCCATTTGTTTTAATTATAGTGGAAATGTGAAAAATGAAGCCAATGGCGATGTTGGTGGTGTTTGGAATTGCCAACCTCTAGTTCTTTATCTTAATACTGTTGTCGAAATCAAAAATGGAAATGTATTTCACTTTGATGACTCAAAAAAAGTTCCGTTCATCTTAAACGATTATCCTGAAGCGACCATTGAATCCTTGCAAGAAATGGCAAAGTAAAGAGGTATGCCAAACAAGTAGATAATGATTGTTCCAAAACTGATCATGCATATGAAATAATATCTATTTATATTCATCCATAATAGTGCTTAAATACCTAAATTCCCAAGCCTTTGACACCAAGCATTCCCGCGCCAGCGATAGAAGCGGAAATCCTTTCCTTATAAAACACATATTGGCATATATCTCATTGGAAAGATTGGAGCGGATAGCGCGGTCGTGTTTGGATAGAGTGACAATCCACTAACAAATACGAGGCGCCAAAATTCTTTCTGAAAAAGATTCAATCCCCTTAGTCCGTTCATTCCACGACTTCGAATGCACCGTTTTTTTTGCGACCTAATCAGCCGGATTTTTATATAAGTAGACACGTTTTATGATTCCATGCGAGGGATAATCAAATAAGACTTGAAGGCCAATCACGGGAACGAAGGGTTCTTTTTGTAAATTGATCGGCCGAAACTCTGCGAAATTTATATCCTGGTTCAATGCAAATAAATTATAATCGTTGGTGATGAGTGCATACCGATAGTTTGGCAATATTTCTTTTAGAAAATAGTTTATATGTGCGATAGGCCAATGGTGTAACACGTCTTTTACGATTAATAGGTCTGCTGAGACATTTCGAATGTCACTTAGTTGTTTGATCATTATGAATTTAACATTTTTTTTGGAATATTTTTTTGTGTTTTGTTCGATGAGGGATGGCACAAGATCATATCCCAAATAATTTTTTTCCTCTGGAATGATCATGGTTTCCATCAGTCTCCAATCTCCACAACCAAGATCTACAATCGTTTGATACTTTGGATCATTCAAGTATTCTTGTAAAAGTGTGAGATAAGGACCCGCATTCTCTGGCCAAGAGCCAATGCCTGATCCTCCACCCCATTTTTTTTCATCATATACCTTTTTGAAGGCAACTTGTTCTGGGGAACTATTTTTTTCACAAGTGAGAATAAAACACAAAGAGATAAAAATACAGCAAACAAGTGTTAAAAACTGATATCGGAGAGATAACCATTTTATTTGATTCATAAGGTAAATACGTCCGAGTTTTTAATGGAACCACTTTGGAACTTGGAATGAGATTTTCCAATCACCAATGCCTAAAAACAATCACCGATATTGGGGAGACAATCCTTTGTACCTGCAATGAGCTTGCCGAAGTGTATGAAGTAAGACGGATCAAAGTCAAATCTAATTTACAAAATTTCTGATTTGTCGATTTGAATCTTACTTTAGTTCTAATTTAAGTTTTTTTAAGCATTCCTATGGCAATGGAAGATATGATAGCAAAGGGATGGATTGTCGGAATATGGGTTGGAAATGGAATCGGAATCTGATTCGTCAAAAATCTGGTAAATCAATTGTTTGGAAAATATTTCATCAAAAACTAGAACAAACAACATTCTTTGAAATTAGATTCCCTCGGTGAAATCAAAATCCTGTAGAGAATTAATTAAATTCAATTATTTAGTATAATGACTGTTATGGGACAAAAACTTTTCCTGAGAGATAATGATCTCGAAATCCATTAGGTCCATCTTGCACAAAATAGGAAGAAAGGACGACACATTGTTCATGATAAGACGTGACATCAAAGGTACTTGGGTTCGTTTGGTATGTTCCCGCAGTGATCGGAGAAAAAAATTCATCATATGTAAAACCTGCGGGTCCGCTGTTGCCACTCACCGTAGAACTTGTGGAATCTAAATAGAGGTAGTCTTCGGTTGCAGTTTGGATTGTTGCTTTTGTTGTATATGTCATTTGATTCCCAACTAAATCCACAACCATACAATGGGTTGCACAGTTTCCAATGGTAGTAGGAGCATTCACACTTCCAAGGCATGGGGAAACTGGTGGGGGAGGAGGAACAGTATCGATACTTCGATTTCCTTTTGCATCAGCAGTGGAACCCACAACAATAATTTTATAAGATGAGTTTAGTTCGGGAGTTAAAAATAAAAAGTTTTGGGATGAAGTATCAAAATACGAGGCAGAGATATAATTGTTCACATTATATTGATCCGCTGCAAGGGCGATGATACTTGGTCTACCAATATAAGCATTTAGTTGTTTGAATGCGGATAGATCCGAACCTGATTCAAATTTAACTCGGATCACTTGGTGTTCTGTGCCACCAATGAACGATCGTTTGGTTTCATAACTGATCAGAGGTAAGGTGATAGAATTAGGAGGGATGGTTGGAGGATTTGGCGGAGTGGTGGTCAGTTCCCGTAAGGAAATCACTTTACCGTCTCTCTTTACAGTGATTAAAACTTTGAATTTTTTTGTATGATCTGAATACGAAAAGACAACTGAATTCGTTTGGAATGAATCCTCTTTCTGTTGGAAAAATCCAGAAATTTGATTCGTTTGCGCATCATAAGAAATTTCATTTGGATTTCCTATAAATGCTTCTACAGTTTCCGAAGTGACTTGCGATGAGTTCAGTTTGTATTCAATGAGAATGTCTTGGAATTCTATGTTTCCATCCTTTCGATAAAAGGTAGTTGCTTGAGTGGATTGGAATTTGTCTTCTAGTCCAGAATTGGCAGGAACTCCTGAAAAATTCAAAAAAGCCAAAAGAAACAAATCTTTGTTGGTAGACTGGTCGTTACACGAAGTTAGAAAGAAAATGAATAAAAAAAAGAAAGTAGAGAAAGATTGCATCTATATCGTTTAACAAATAAAGGGAATATTTAATTCACAAAATTTTATGAATCTCTGATTTTGTAAAAAAATAATTTATCGTGTGTATTAGAATATTTGCAAGTATCAACTTTGTCGTATTGTTAAGCCAATTATTTAGAAATATTAATGGATAATGCTACAATTAAAATATTAAAAGGAACAGTTTAGGTTTTTGTTATTTATAGGTCGATGTTTTCACCTAACTGTCGTATGCAATCTCATGTGGTATTTCGAAGGAATTCGATTTTTTCTCAAGAACCATTGTTGTGGTTCCTGAGTAGGTGGATGTTCGCTTCGTGTCTACGTTTCGGTAATGTTTTAATATAAAAACCCCGACTCCGCTTCCATTTTTACGATTCCGGATCTGTAACGTTTGTTAGCATTCACAATGTTGCCAAACGCATAAACCGCATTTTCATGAAAAATGATTTTTCGGATTGCCGAACCCGATTCTAATTTTGGATCCCAACTATTAATTGTTAGTGTTTGTCGGTTCAAAGAAAAAATTCCATTTCGCGCATTACCTCCGACGGTTGTGATAAGGCCTCCTAAGTAGATCCTTGTTTCGCTTTGGTCGATGGATCGAACGAATTCGGATGTACTGGCAAAGGTTCCATTGGTGGAAATTGAAGTTAAATTTGGAAGTTGGTAAAAAGAAAGACCAAACCCTGGGATGGGAGATACAGTTTCGTATTGTCCGCTTAAAATCAAACGGTTGTCAGAAACAAAACTAGTATAGGCAGAAAAGTTAGAGGAAAAAGTATCTGAATGGGTTCCGAGAAAACCACCAGTCGATCGATTGAGTTTAGCTAGGTGGATTGCTGCGTCAGGAATGGATGTGAATTGGCCGGCTGCAAAAAGCTCTTCGTTCCAGATTTGTAGGGATCGCACTGTATTATTGGGAGTTGTTATGAAATTTGGATCAAATCCACTTTCATTGAGATCATGTTTTGCGATACGGTTGACAGATATTGAGTTAACGGTCGTAAACGAACCACCTACATAAATGGAGTCTTGATGATAAATCATGGATTCGATTGAGACGGCAGGAAAAATTGGATTCCAAGCTAACAATGCTTTTGTGTCTAAATCAAAAGCTGCTGTGGATTGACGAACAGTGCTATCAATCAATGAAAATTGTCCGTGTAAGTAAATTCGATTTTCTGCAATTAAGATATTGGAAATGAGATCATTCGGTTGCGGATTCCAATTTGTTGGCTGACCTGTTTGTAGATCCAATTCAGCAAAATAACTTTGTGATCTTGTGTCAACGGCTCCGAATCCACCTCCCAAAAAGATCACATTATCTTTCATCTTTATCGCAACGCCATTGAATTCATAATTGGCATTCATAAGCTTGGGATCAAATGAAGTGATTTGATCTGTCGGAATGTCCAATTGAAAAAAATACTTTCTATCTAATGTACATACCGTTTCAAATGATCCAAATGCAAACAACTGATCTCCAACGAGTGAAAGTTTGTATACATTTTGAAAGATTCCATCAATTGCATAATTATTACTTTGCACTGTCCCGAGTAAATCTATCTTAAAGATTCCGAGTCTAGGTGTTGAAATTTCACCTGCTACAAAGAGTGTATTATTGTAAATTGCGATATCAAAGACTGCATTTCCTGCGATCGTTAACGAACTGAAAGCAGATGTCACCGAGTTTGTGGATAAATCAATGGCTGCCAGTTTGGAACGAGTGACAGTGCTTCCGTTCAGAGCTGAGAAAACTCCGCCGATGTATAAAATTCCATCTTTTATTTCCACTGCATTGACTGTACCGTTAGTATCAACCATCGCATAAAAAGTGGAACCGTTGTCTTTGTGCAGTTTGCCTAGATTGCCTGCCCCATTTGCATTCACAGCAGTAAACCCACCTCCAATATAAATATAGGTGCCATCAGTTGTCATACATCTAACATCTGTTCCTGTTACATTTGGATTCCAAGAGTCAATCAATCCCGTTTTTGCATTCACAGAGGCAATATGTTCACGAAACGTAGTGGTAGGAACATTGGTGATGGCTCCATTGGAAGTTTGGAAGTCGCCTGAAATAAAGATACGACCATCTAAATAGAGCAGATCATAAAAAATGGTACTAGATGGATTTAATTTTGCATCAAACTCTAAATCCAATTGGCATCGCGAGTTGATTTTGGCTAAGTTTTGCCTCGGATAACTTTGGATGTGGGTGAAGTTTCCCAGAATGTAAAGATTTCCTTCTGGGTCGAGAACCGCTTGGTTGATCGTTCCAAAACTGGATGTTGTGTCATTGAATACGTCCAATTGTGGGCAATAGGTAGAAGCAACGGGAGTGCCAGAATCACTCCAAACAAAGGCTCCCCCACCGGTGGTTGCCGCGATTTGATCAAACAAACCGCCGATATAAAATTTCCCTTTTGCGATGGCGGCGGTCAATACTTCCGTTGGTGAGCCAGCTGAAAACACACCATAACTGATAAAATTAGGTAAGCTCCTTTCGAAAAAAGGAACACAACTTGCAGAACGTTCGTTGGACAGACTCTTGATGAGTACCAATGAATAAAAAGATTTCGAACTTGGGTCACAACCATTTTCCAGAGTGGAAGGTTTACACGTAGAAACACTAAAGTAAATGAGAAAGAGCGAAATCAAAAAACGGTATGAGTTCATAATGCCAATGTTTAGACTTTGAGACAATTTCACGAGTCAAATTCAAATCTTAAAATAATATTTACCGCAAACCACCTCTCATCTGTTAGATTTTCGAAAGCTTTATGTTTGTCGTCTTGATGCGTTGTTGTTTCTATCAATGCAGAGAGTAATGCCTTAGTTTTTGCTAAAATCAAAACATGATGAAAAAAAATTTTGAATAGAGAAGGAATCAAAAAATAAACCATTCACTGTTGTTTTGTTTTACCAGTTACGATCATCTTATGACTTTTCCACGATAAAATCACCAAGCGTGGGTTAGTTCCCGTATTCGTGACAGATTGGTCATTACTGGTCCTTTAGCATGTCGAAGATTGGGATGTAAGTCGGCGCGAGTGGCAACTAAAAAAAATAGGTGATCGTAGTCTAAAAAATGTATATTCTAGACATATACATGAAACTACTGGAATTTTCCTCAATAGAAGGTTTTGAGTGGGATCATGGAAATATTGATAAAAATTGGCTTAAGCATAAAGTAAAACTCGGGGAAAATGAGGAAATATTCTTTAATGAGCCGATTCTGATTGCTTACGATGAAAATCATTCAGAAAAAGAAAGGAGATTTGCTTCCTTAGGAATTTCCAATGATTCAAGGAGGCTGTTTGCGGTACTCACCATTCGAAATAATAAAATTAGAATTATTTCTACTAGAGATATGAGCAAAAAGGAAAGAAAGTTTTTTGAAAACTAACAAAAAGAAAATTCCTAAATTCAAATCACTTGAAGAAGAAATTGAGTTTTGCGATTAGAATGAAGCGACTGATTATTTTAATTTTGAAAATTCAGAGAAAGTAAAATTCCCAAATCTTAAACCTTCTACTGAAATGATTTCTCTAAGATTACCAGAAGCTCTACTGGAAAGAATTAAAATCTTAGCCAATAAAAATGATGTGCCTTCTCAGTCTCTAATCAAGATATTACTTTCAGAAAAAGTGAATGAAGAATTCAAGAAAGTCAGTTAAATCTATCTGTTTCGCATAACAGCGAGAAAACGATTCACTTCTGTAATTCCAGCTTCGCTCGGTCTACGACAAATTTGTATTTCCCCATTCTCCACTAAGATACGTCCTTCACCTTTTGATCAGATCCAGTCTCTGAATGTAGAAGGGATTTACAGGATTTACGAATGGTATAGAAAATAGCTCCAACGAGAAGAATTAGAAAGCCAATCGAGAATATGTGCAAGTTGGCAACTGTCGTTTCTCCAATCTTCTTTCTAGTAGCGCCAAACCAAGTTCCTGCCTGCAAAATACAATCTGAAACACTCGGAACTTCTCGTATGCTTGGTTCAAATCAAAATGGATCCAGTGAAGAATGTGATCGGACATTCGATTCATTTAGATTTACTGCGCCAGCGATTGCAGCGGAAATCCTTTCCGTAGGAAAGATTGGAGCGTAAAGCGCGGTCGTGATTGGATTGTATCATCATCCACTAACAGATCCGAGGCGCCCAAACCTTTCGGAAAAAAATTCTTACCTTAAGTTGATCAATGTCTCTGTCCTTTAGCATGTCGAAGTGCCGAAGGGCCTGCCCTGAGTTTACCGAAGGGTTAATCCGTCAAATCCACTTCTTCGAATGCCTCTGTTTGGTGGCGAAACATCCAAAGTTTATCACCAGAGTAAAAATTGATAAAGCCATCTCTCAATTCAAATTGGTAAATGCGACGGAGTAGTAAGTTTTGTTCAAATTGGGCTTCGGTGGTAAGGTCAATCACAAGGATACGGCGGGATGTGATGATGGCCACTTTATCATAGAGGTTGGCAAAGGAACGAAGGGTTTCTTGTTCGAGGCTAATGGTTTCCCAATGGTTCGTATAACTATTGTATAAGTAGAGTTTGCGATCACTTGCCACAAGGGCGGCCCTGTGACCCACTGCCACTTCGTAACGTTCTTCTCCAAAGATATGGCCCTTTTCCCATTCGGTGCTTGTATTACTCACACCTAACACATTTTTTTGGGAGATGATGATACAAAGTTCGCCAAAACATTTGGAGTAACGCACATGTTCTCCACGAGTGGAATAGGAGACTTCAGTGCCGTCGGCCAAAAATGCTTTGAAGGAGAAATGGCCTTCCACAAAGTTAATGGCTGTTTGGATGTAAGGGTATGCAGTTTTGTCTGTCGCGGCATTCGAGAAAACGGTTATCTCTTGTTTGGCGGGGATTGTGGGCACGTGGAGGTTGTTGGGATGAGGCCTTTGGGGAGGTCGGCTCCGATTTTGACCAACGGTATCGTAGTAGTAGATATCTCCTTCAAGTAGGTCGGGGTTTGCAACAAGAACTGGAAAGGAACCAAAAAAGAGGGTGAGCCCTATGGCAAAAGAAAATGATTTAGGAAACTGAAATGTAAGTAGCTTACGGAGCATAGATCTGTTTGTTCCTTCCTTGCCATTGAATTTTGATTAGATGCTATCTTCCGACAACCATTTCTCCGTCTTAGACGGAGAATAGTTATGTAAATGGGTGAGTAAATCGTCCGTTTTGTTTAGGACTTGCACAAGGTTTAGATTTTCTTTTTTTAAGAACCCTGAGTCCAACATGGTATGGAGCATTTGGACAAGAGGGTTATAAAATCCATTCCAATTCAAAAGCACAATGGGTTTGTTGTGTAATCCTAGTTGGGACCAAGTCACCACTTCAAAAAACTCCTCCATGGTTCCAAATCCACCAGGTAACACAAGGAAGGCATCGGATAAGTCAAACATGATCCGTTTTCTTTCATGCATGGACTCCACCTGGATGAGTTCTGTAAGGCCAATGTGTTCGATTTCCTTTCGTTTGAGAAAGTTTGGGATAACTCCGATGACTTTGCCTTGTTTCGACAAACAACCGTTTGCGACTGCACCCATAAGACCCACACTGGCACCACCATAAACCAAACCAAGTTTATGAGTGGCTAAGTAATCCCCTAATCGAAAGGCTTCTTTTTCAAAAGAAGGATCGTTTCCGGAGGAAGAGCCGCAATACACGGCGATGTTTTTCATTTTTCCCAACACAGTGACAGTATCACCTTGATTGGAAAAATGAAAAGTGAAAACTAAGGAGATTTTTTTAGATTTAAAAATCCATAAAATTGATTTGTTTGGAATTCCCATTCTGGGGTTTGGAAATTATTACCTTTTGGAAGAGGAAACCAAGGAGAGTATTCACCCTCCGATTTCAAAATGTGCATTTCCTGTGACGGCATATAACTTTGAGCCAAAAGGAATACCATTTGTCCATCGTCACTCGTGGCTTTGTCTACTACCATCACCACATGTCCTGGGGATCCTGCTTCAATCCAAACATCACCAGGTTCCAATTGTATTACTGATTTTTTGACAAGTTCCGATTTGAGGGAAATGGTTCCCGCATAACTGTAGATAAATTGTAAGTATTCTTCAAAGACATCGCGCCCATACCCTTTTTTGAATTTCCCTTGTTTCCAACTGGTTTTGTTCCCTTTGACATCCACTCGTTCCCCTTTGGCAAATCGATGGAAAGGAACCTCCATCCCATTACTGATTTTAAATTGGATCGCATCATATTTTTTTTGCGCATAAAAATACTCGGCACGGAGTTTCATGACGGCATCCGCACATTGGATCAGGTCTCGTTTCAATAGAGGAAAGTCTAAAACGGCCGCATGGACTTGGTTTTGTTTGTGGTTCCCATTGTACAAAAGGACTGGGCTTCCTTTCGGTTTTAAGGGAAAGTTTTGTAAGTAAGATGCAAAACTTGTTTTTGGATAAACTACTCGTTTGTATCCGTTAGGTGGTATAAATCGTTCTTGGATGGAATCGGGATAAAGTGTGAAAACAGGAAAGGAAACAAAAGATAGTATTCCCATTCCACAATGGAAAAGGAGATTCCATTTCCTCTTAGAAGAAAGTTTAGTTTCGCGATTTCTATCGAAATGTTTTCTCAAAATTGATTCCAATCCAATGTTTAACGAGTGACCACGAGTTTGATCGACTCTTCCATCCAAGCTTCTTTGGCTTCGGCAAAGGAAACCGTTTTCGTCACGATTTTTTCTGGGGTAAACACTCCACTTTGGATCTCTGGATACAAGGCATGCATCGAATCAATGGATTCCACTCGGCCAATCTGAATTTCTGCACCTTGGTTGTACATCTCCAAATAGGGAATTTCCAATCGATTGGTCCAAAAGATGGAGGCAGAACTTAGAATTGCATTTCGTCCCAAAGACCTTGTAGCAAACTCCCAACCTTCTTTTGTGGCAGAGGCATCACATACCAAATCATATTTTGAATTTGGTTTGGGAAATGTTGTGTAATGGTTCACGGGGATCCCAAGGGAAGCAGCGAGTTCAATGCGTGTTTTGTCTGTGTCGGCATACACCACTTCGGCTTTTTTTGTTTGGTGGAGGTAAAGTGCCGTGTAGAGTCCAATGCTTCCGGCGTTTCCTCCCACCACTAATGTTTTGGGATCTTTTTTGCGTTCTAAAAAACGGCCAGCAAGTTTCCAGGCTTCGGCAATATTGTCACTGAAACTGGCAATCCCCACAGGATTGATATTTGGATCCAGTTCAAATAACATTTGTTTTGCGAATGGAACTTTGATGAGTTCTGTGATAGCACCACCAACATGATGGGCACCTGGTGGCATTCCATAAGCAGACGTGTAGGGCACAGTCTCACAAGAATTGGAATGGTGGGACAAACAAGTTGGACATGTCCCACATGAGATTTGGAAGGGGAGAGCCACAATCGCACCAATTTTGAATTTTCCTTCTAAGTCTTCAGAGATTTGTTTGATACGACCAACAAACTCGTGTCCTACGGGAAACGGTGGACGGAATAATGTTTCACCTCTCACGATGGGTAAATCCAAATCACAGCGAGCAATAGCAATTGGTTCAACAAGAGCTTGGTTTTCACCTGTGATTGTGGGTGGTTCCACTTCTTCCCAATCCAAGATTCCTTTTTTGCGAAACACAAGTTGTAACATTTGATCCTCTGTATACCGTTCGGTCTACTTATTGAACCTTGGATTTTCCCATCAACTAAAATTTACGGAACCATTCTGGGAGATGGGGCATTTGATTTTCTTCCCATGACCAATCCCCAAGTACGGTCACAATCGGTGCTTGGGTTTGGAGTGCTCTCGTGAGTCCTCTGGTCAAATCCTCTCGGATGGTGGGTCGATACGGGGTTGCAAATTGGTTTTGAAAGGATTCTTTTTCATGTTCCCAAGCATAAGAAAGGAAAAAATCCATAAACTTTTGATTCGATGTTTCAAATTTGGATTTGAGATCCAAAAGGTCTGGGTTCTTTGTTTGTTTCATCGTCCTTTGTAATACGATGGAAATCCCTCTCACACTTTTGGAAAAAAATGTCCCAGCTCTTACAATGCGACGTTTATTGGGATCTTTCAAAACCCATTCATCGGCTTTGTACTTGGCAATTCCCATCGATCCATAAAAGGCCAAGGTATGACTGAGCCAATAAAACGCGGAATAGGCGACTGTGAGTTTGGGTTGTAATACTTCTTCCAAATGGAGCATCGGGTCCAAACAAATTCCTAATGTCTCTTTGATTTGAGGGGGGGTACTCTCTGCAATGGGAAAACCAACCTCACCCAATGCAGGAGTGTAGATGAGTGCTTGTAATGTTTGTAACCTTCCGTGCTTGGCTAAATTTTCCTGTATGGATGTTGCCAAACCCGGTTCGGCACGTTTTCCAAATAAACTGAGATCAGAATTCGACACGGGTTCATTTGTCGTAGTGGAAGCGATGATATAAGCGTTTGGGTCTATGGACCGGATGGCGGCAATCGCACTTTGGCCCGCTTCCCCCGAACCACCAATGATTAAATATTGATTTTGTCCCATGAATCCCTACCTGAATGTTTTAAAGGTTCTAATTTTCGATTGATCATGGTAAAGTCTCTTGGATTCTATATCGGAACAAGCGAAATATGAAAACGATTTTAACCTGCTCCAATTGTCTCAGTGGTCATTCCATTTCTTCATCCAAATTGGAAGGCAAAAAAGGAAAGTACCGGTGTAAAAAATGTTCCATTTGGAATCATTTTGATTTCCGAAAGAACCAAGCCGAAGAAAGATCCGACTCACTCGTGTTATTCGACCTTAATTTTTTAGGCCAAATTCCAAATCATACCTTACAAGGACAAATTTTCGGTCGTTATACGACTCATTTTGTTTCCGACTGGTCCAATGAAGAACTTGTTTTTCTCAAAGACGAAGAAGGTAACGATGATGACGTTCGAATTTCCATCTCAGGTCTTCCCGAAATGATCAGGCTCAAAAATTTTGTTTATGACATCACAACAGAATCCCCATCCAAAACACTCAGCATCATCATCAATCATAATGTGAATACGGCACCAGTTCGATTATCCTTAACTGTTGAAGGCATTGACCATGCTTTGGTGAATGGGAAATTGTATTTGGCAATCTCTGATGAATGGAATACATTTTTACATGGAAGTTTTACCGCTACTCATGTTTACAAAATTGAATTTGATGAATACGGTGTGGCAAACAAAGAACTTCCCGATTTTATCACAAATTTTTTGGCCGCAAAAATTTATGCATTGTCAGGCAATATTTTGTCCTTACAAAAACATTTCCCAGAGCTGAGTGAAAAAGAAAAAGACGAACTTCTGAGTTTGGTGGTCTATCATTGGCCAGAAAACCAAACCACTGTTTCCGAAGTTCATTTTAAAGAAGGGAATATCCAAGCAAAATTCCAAATCACACAAAAGAAACTCAACGAATCCTTTATCTTTTTGATTTCCAATCAATTACATCCAAATGCAGAACATTGGCATATCATCCACGATGTGGTTTGCCATTCAGAAGTGGAACCTATGTTCATTCCACTTCTCAAAACCAAATTTCCAGAGGAATACCACAAACATCTTGGAAATCAATTGGAAACAAAAAACGATGACCAAACCTTAGATTGGTTAGACGAGGATGATGTGTATTTATTGGATTCCTTTGTCCGATCAGTAGGATCTTTAGATTATATCATCAAAGATTCGATCCGAAACCCACTCGGGTTCACTTTACTACAAGAAGCTTTTGTTCGATCCAAATACAAGTCGTGTATGCGTTTATTAGAACGAGGAGCTAATCCCAATATAGTTGATGCCAATGGTGAGACTGCCATTTTTAAATTATGCCAAGATAACAAACTGCGATTGCAAGAAAAAACGCAACTTATGGATGAACTGATCCGACGAGGGGCCAAGGTCAACTTACAATCCGTGAATGGAATGACACCTCTCCATTGGTGTTCGGTGTTTGGCGAACCGAGTATGGCCAAACGACTCATCCAAGCAGGGATCGATATCCACACTGCTGATCAAGTGGGTAGCACTGCCCTTCATGAGGCATGTAAGTTTGGAAATTCTTCCGTCCTTGCCTTACTACTCGAATCTGGTGCGAAGGCAAATGCCAAAACATTGGAAGAAAAAACAGGAAGGGATTTGGCTTTCGAAAACTTGGAAATTGCGGATTTGGAAGCAGACGAAGAGAAAAAAAACCGCTACCAAAGGGTTCTTTCTCTCTTAGATGTGTATGGTGGCTAAAAACCAACTCGTCTGGTTTGGAAACCACGGACAAGGAAATACAAAACAAGTCCCACAGGACCATAATAGAAGGTAAGTCCATGGATCGGAACTAAAACCAATCTATGGATTCCATTCATCTTTCCATCTTCTGCTTCCCAAGTTCCCAAAAACAAATCAAACGCAAGGTAATGCACCCAACCTGCTAATAGGAATTCGTCGTTCATAAATAAGGAACGAACTGATTCCAAACTTGAAAAGTTACCTTCGGCTTTACCAAAACCTAGAGAGAGGGAAAGGATGTACAACCCTCCAAGGAAAAAACCTGAGACCAAAATTCGTAAATAAGGAATCACCTTGTTTTGGTTTGGTGATAGGATAAGGACCATCCAGGCGACAACAGTTAAGGCATTGGTTATGGAAAAGAGTAAAGATGGATTCATACAGTTACCTCTGGTTCTGAAATTTTAGGAATTGAAAAAAGGCGGATACCAAGTGAAAAAAGAATCAAAAGGATGATCGCATAACTTGGCGTAAAGGAAGGATGGTAAGAAAAAATGGAAAAACCCCATAAGGTTTGTATGACCATCATAACATTCATGGAAAGGATTAAGATTCCAATGATTCGAACCACTATCTTTTGTTCGGCGGATTCTTTCCATTGAAGTAGGTATGCCGCCAACACAAAGAAAACTTGCATCACATGCATTCCAAAAAAATGGGGAACACGCATATCACCTATCACCGTACTCCATCCAAAAAAGAAGAGACCCGAACCTTGTTCCCCAGTTCCGAAGGAATGACCCCCACTGGTTTGAAAGATCCCTTTTTGCATGAGTTCCAATTGTTCGGGACGAGGTTGCGTCATAAAAAACCCAATGATCATCCCAAATCCAGCAATCGTAAGGCCCCAAAGGAGACTTTCTCGCACCGAGGTTGCCATTTGTTTTTGTTTGAGGATGGGAAAAATGATTCCTAAATGGAAGAGCCAAAAGATGGAAATGCTTGTTCCCATGATCGAGAACACAACCTGGTTCCAAGTACTCGAAACATTGAAGTGACTTGCTTCCCCCCGTGCTGCTTGCCATGTGATGAGGATGATCTCAATGGCAGAAGTGATTGTGAGGGCAATTTGTGTTTTACTTCTGTGTCTCCAGTCAGCTAAAAACCTCTGCAGGATCCAGATGGTGGAAAAGGAATAGATCCCAAGAGATAAGGAGAACTTAATCGGTTTGATCCAAAGGTTGACCCCAAAAAGGGTTCTTGTATCTAAAAAAACCAATGGAATCATGGATACCGTGAGTACGAGCATCGCCATTCCATTCCAAAAAAGTGGTTGTCTTTTAAAGTCGGCGTATTTCATAATGTTGACAGCGTAAACAATAATGTATACTCCGTCAACATAAAAAGTATACATTGTAAACATTTTATGAAACCATCTAAAAAACAAACGACCCCTAAAAAATCAGCGAACCTGCGAAAAACCTCAGATCTTCCTTCCAAACAGAGTTCTCAGTCTAAAATTTCCGATACAACTGGCTCGGCTTACCACCATGGGAATTTACGGGAAGAGGTATTGGAGCACTCTCGTAATGTGCTCGAAAAAACAGGGGTCTCTTCCTTGAGCCTTCGAGACATTGCCCAGGACCTAGGAGTGAGCCACACCGCCCCCTACCGCCATTTCCCCAAAAAAATGGATCTACTCCAAGCCCTGGTGGCACAAGGTTTCAAAGAACTGGCCCTTGCCATGAAAGAAGCATGGGATCACTCAGAGGACCCACTGGAAAAAATCCGAAAGGCTGGGGAAAGGTATATTTATTTATTATTAAACAATCCAAGACGGACAGAACTAATGTTTGGTGGTGAGATTTACGTTTCGGGTGATCCCATTTCCGAGGAACTACGCGAATGTGGAAACGAAGCGTATATGGGAATGTTTCGGATTGTCGAATATGGTCAAAACCAATTGGTATTAAAAAAATCAGTTCCGACGGCGACACTGATGATGAGCTTTTGGAGTGGGGTACATGGCTTTGCCGTACTCAATGAACGAAAGTGGAAACAGATCCAATCGAATGAAGAGGAAAAACAATCCTTTGAGAAGGAAGTCGGTCAAATCTTAGAGATTATGATTGAAGGGACTCGTCTGTAAAATAAATGATGCGACTCGTGATGATGGTATGATCCTCTTCGGATTCTAAAATGACTTCCATCTCCACTGGGTAATCCTTTAGCACCATGATGAGCCCAATTCCTGATCGATTGGAATTGGGATCATTCGATTCAATTTTTTGAAAGTAGAGTTGTTCCAAGTCTTTTGCAGAAAAAATTTCTTTTAAACTCGCTTCATACGCCGAGACATTGGACTCATTGGTTTTATTCCGTACAAGCATTTCAAAGGATTGTCCGCGATGGATGAGGGAGATTTCGATATCCGCCTTTTTGTCATAGGAATATTTGGCGGCATTTTCTAAGAGCTCATTGAAAACAGTGGAGATTGAATTGACAATCTCAGAATTTTTCATGTCCATCGAATCCGTTGGAACATTGGGCAAAAAGGAAAACCCATAAAAGTAACCAATAAAATCCGAGAGTACACCAATACGGCGCCAATACCGCATCAAATCCAAAGGTTTCAAATGGATTTCGATGATGGATTCTGGCTTTTTATCAGAATACGATGTGTGGGTTAGATTTCCATATTTTCGCATATTCGTAGTTCAACTAAAGAATGTAGCGAAACTACTTCAAAGCCGCAAGCGCTTTTTCTAATGCATTTTGCATTAATCGGCGTTCTTCGGGGTTTGTGCTGAGTTTGTCGAAGTGGAGTGGTTTTAAAAGGAATCCTTCTCCATCAAATTTCACAAAAGGATTCTCCTTTTTCTCTTGGTCATTCTTTAGTCCAATCACTTGAAAGGTTTCAATTGGGGTGTGTACACCTTTCACAAGGACCTCACCTTTTGGGATAGTTTCTATGAATTCGTCTATCAGGGATTTGGTTGCGTTGGAAATTAAGATCTCTCCAGCATTCGATGCATTTTCTAAACGGGAAGCAACATTCACAGGCCCACCGATGATGGTATAATCCATCCTTTCGTTGGTTCCGAAATTTCCCACTGTCACGTAACCTGTATTGATTCCTATACGGCATGTTAGGTTGTGATTGATCCCTGATTTTCGCCAATATTCGTCTAACGCAGGCAAACTGTCTCTCATTTCAATGGCCATCTTCACACAGTTTAACGCATGGGCCTTGTCGTTTTCAAAACTGGGAGCGCCAAAAAAAATCATAATGGCATCACCTATGAATTTGTCGATGGTCCCACCGTATTTGATGGCAATGCTTGACATTACGTCCAAATATTTATTCAAACAATCGGAGAGAATTTCTGGTTCGATAGAATCTGTAATGGTAGTAAAGCCAACAATGTCAGAGAAAAAAATGGTGAGTTTTCGCCTTTGGTGAGAGATGGATGTTTCCACTTCAGCGCCAGTAATCATTTCATACAATTGGGGAGAGAGATACCGGCGCATTCGATCCAAGTACATTTGGATCTTTTTATTATTTTCTAGAAGTTCGTTTTCGATTTCGGTAGAGTGGTCAATGATGTTTTGGTAAAGGACTTCCAATTCTTCATACTTGGCTTTTTCCTCTTCCAAAACCTTATTGATGTCCATAAAACCCTTAACCTCGTTTCCTCATGATCATAATGGTAATGTCATCATACACATCCATCCCATCGATAAAAACATAGATGTCTTGGAATATGGCTGCCAATATTTCATCCGTTGTGGGTAAATCCGCATGTTTTTCCAGTGATTCAATCAATCGATCCGATCCAAACTGCTCACGTTTCGGATTTTCTGCTTCTGTGGCACCATCGGTGTAGAGTAAAATGATATCGTTTGGTTGTAAGGGAATTGGTTTTTCGTGGATGAATTCATCGATGGATTCTGTAAGACCAACTAACATACCGTTATCGACAGTATCGATGATCTCGGTTTTTTTTCAAAGCATGGCGGTATACCATAATGGTTTCGTGTTGGCCTGCGGTCGTAAACACTCCATTTTTATACGAGAACAATGAGAGTGTTAAGTTACGAATGTCATTCATCCTCACATGGATGTTGGAAAACAAAATGGAGTTGATGGAACGAAGGGATTCTCGTAAAGAAATTACCTTGGAACGTAAGGTGGTGATAAATGCCGACTGCGTCATGAGCATCACAACTCCCGATGCGAGTCCATGGTCTGTGACGTCTCCAATCCCGATGTAGACCGTACCATCTTCATGGTGGACCACATCATAATAGTCCCCACCCACTTCATTGGCCGAATCCATCCGCGCAGAAATTTCGAGTTCATCAATTTGTTTTAATTCTTCATTGCGGGGAAGTACCATGGCCTGGATCTGCCTTGCTACGTCTAATTCCATACCGAGACGCATGTTCTCTTCGAGGATGGCTTGTTTTTCTGTATTAAAAATTAAGTCGGCTTGTTCTTGTGTGGTGCGGGATGTGTTGAGGATGGCGTAAAGAATGAGACCACCAGTCACAACCATATAGAGCAAGATGAGAAAGATTCCCATCGGAACAGCACTGACAAGGAAAAAAGAACTATTCTCTTCTAAGAAGTTTGGTTTGAGATACTGAGACAACTCCATGAGTTTGGAGTTCAGGTCTGTCATCTCAGGGTAAAAATAAATGGTAAGAGATGCGTACTCAACGATGAGTACAATCACTGCAAAGATGATAGTCTTAGTATTATTCCGTATGGATGCAAGAGCGATGAGAATGAAGAAGACATAAATCATCGGTGCGGCATACACAAGACTTGGGTTTTTTTGGGAGTAAGCCGTATACCCTGTAACGAATGTAAGTAGGGTGATCTCTAAAAATGAAGAAGAGAATTTAAATATATTGAGATATTTACCCGACTTCTTTAATGAATAGAGGACAACAAAGTTATAACAGAGTAAAACTAAGATCGCAGAGATTTGGTAATAAAATTCAACAGGTGGACGGCCGGAAAGCAGTCCGAGAGTTGCAAAGATAACCAAAAAACCCAGGAAGAAGAATCGGAATTTGGTCGCGAAGGTTTCGGCCCTAAATTCCCCCTGGAAGGCAATCTCTTTAAGTTGTTTCTTGTAATAGTCCGAGAGGACGAAGCGATTTTCGTTGGAAGAGGATTGCGGCATAGAGTAAAGGTATCTTTCTTTATATTTCGTTTTAGTAAATGCGGAAAATTAACTGATAACGTCATACATTTTGCATAAATTGCAAATGATTTTTCAAATTTTTAAGGAGGACGGCAAGTATGAGTCATATCAAAGTCCATTTGGCAACGACGGAAGAAGATCGTAATAAAATTTACCACCTCCGTTACGATATCTATGTTCAAGAAATGAACAGAGTCCAAGAATATGCGGACCATTCGACAAAAATGATTAAGGAACCGTTTGATGAAACGGGCCATCTTTTTCTTGCGGAAACCGAAGAAGGGGAGATCATCGGGACCGTTCGCATCAACTTTCGTAAAGATGGGAGTTTGGAATGTGAAGAGCTTTATGAAATGGAACTCTTCCGCCCCTTCTATCCTGACAAGGTCTCCATGTCGACCAAACTGATGGTGAAACGTGAATACCGTCATACTGCTGCAGCCAGTATGCTTTGTATGAAGATCTACGAACATGCAAGGGAAAACGGGATCGTCATCGATTTTATAGATACCAATCCACACTTGGTGCGTTTGTACAACCAAGTTGGGTACAGAATGTACAAAAAGAACATCCACCATCCGGAATACGGCATTGTGATCCCGATGGTATTTTTGTTAGATGATAATGAATACCTAAAACAGATCCATTCACCTTTTCTACGTTTGGCGAAGAGATTCACTGCAGGTACTGAGCTTTCTCATCTCTTTGAAACCAAATTTCCTGACTATAAAGACATAAGGCCTCTCTTCTCCATGGAAGGGGATGATGTTTGGCAAAATATCGTTCATGATATGATGCTCCCTCCGAGCCAGTTTCTCTCGTTTTTACGAGGGTTTACGGAAGAAGAATCCAAAAAACTTTTATCCATGCTTGATTTAATTGATTATGAAGATGGTGACATCGTCTTCCACCAAAACCAAGAAAGCCAAGGATTGTTTTGTGTTTTAGATGGGAGTGTGGAAGTGGTTGTGAACCGCGAGGATGGTGTGCGTTCGACGATCTCCATTTTAAACCAAGGGGAGATCTTTGGGGAACTGGGCTTTGTGGCAAAATCAAATCGTAATGCAGACATCATCGTGCGAGACCATGCGAAACTTCTCATCCTCACACCAAATGAATTTCAAAAATTAGAAATCCAAAGTCCCACTTTGGCCATCAAACTTTTGACCAATTTGTTTGTCATCCTTGCGCAGAGATTCAATGAAATGTCACGCCGCATGCTCGAATTTAGAAGGTTGTACGAGATGGGCGGAGCTTCGAGAAGAGGGGAGTGAGGAAAGTGGTTTAGGAAATTTCCAAAACCACTTGGTCCCAAAGTTTTTTAAAATTGGAAAGGGATTTTGACTGCCAAGAAACGTTGAGGGAACCTTTGATTTTAATTTGGTAGGTAGCACTTTTTCTAGAATCAATGATGAACATAGAGAGGGTGGTGATCCCAGAACTGTTCACAAATTGTAGTTCCCGAAAGTCCATCGTGAGGAGTGCCCCTTGGCAAAGTTTCGCAACATCTCTTAAAAATAATTTGATCGGTTCATAAGCGGGTAAGTTCTGCAAGCGGATGGATCCAGTGAATTTGACAGTCTTAGTGGCTTCGTCGTATTGAATATTGTAATCTAAGTCTTTGATTTCCATGAAGCTTCGCCTATTATATCTCTTCTACGTTGATAATTGCTCTTACCGTGATTTCATGAGTATCGGCATCGATCTCATTGAAACTATAACCAAAACGAACAGGATAGTCCTTTAACATCATAAGAAGTCCAAGTCCTGATTTGGTATCACCATCTTCTTTGGTTTCGAGTGTAGAAAAATACATCTCCTCCACGTTTTCTGATATGAGTTTGTTCACAAAAAGCTCAAAACTATCTCTTAAGGTTTTTGACGCCACATTTAAAACATCAATTCTTAAAAGATTTCCGTATTGTTTTAATTCTACATTGATTCTGCCTTCTCTCGCTTTGGAGAATTTAGAGGCATTTTCCAATAGTTCATTGATGATGGTGGAGAGTGAGTTGGCTTTGGTTTCACTTGCCTCGTAACAATACGAATAAAATCCAGCAACAAAGTTGGCTGTGAGACCACACCTGCGCCAATATGTGGTCATATCGATCGGTTGGAATACCAATCGAAGTTGGCCATCCGCAGGCAAATTCTCTGGAATGATGTGGTATTCACCAATGATGATGGGTGCCTTTTGGTTCAATTTTGCCTCCGTTTATTTTTGGTACAAATGTGTTTCTAATTTGATCGTGAATTTCACACGATTGGACATATACTCGGACTGTAACTTGGAATACAAATCCTGCATCCCTTCTGGGTGTCCCATAAACGACATCATAGACCAACCAGTCATCATTCCCAAATGAATTTTTGGATAGTCTACCATTGGTTTGTCATCATTTCCATCGTTGGAAGCGATAAAATCGGTTCGGTGTTTCAACTGGAATCCTAAGCTCTCCATGATCCCTGGAACTTTTTCCATCACAAATCGATCGGCAGGATGGATGGTGGCATGTTTTGCTACCATATCTAAGAGGACCTGCGGGCCTGTGAACGATTTGTCATTGGGGCAGTGGATGAGGATTTTCCCGCCAGGTTTTAACACACGATAGAATTCTTTTAACGCTTTTTCCGGTTCTTTGATGTGGATGAGGACCATGGAATTAAAAATAAAATCAAAATGGTTGTCCGGATAATCCAAAGCACGGACATCGGAGACCTTCCAGTCTACTTTTGGATAGACCAATTTGCAATATTGCACCATATCCTCGGAGATGTCACAGGCCATCCATTTGAGGTTGGGATTTTTTTTCATGAGAAAACTGGTAAGAACTCCAGGACCTGCTCCCGCATCGAGTGCCGTCCCCACTTCTTTCTCATAGCCAATCGAATCTAGGTATGGCTCGAGTAGGAGTTTCAGGAGGTTGGCCTGCGCGGATAACCTGGGCATTTCATCCTGGATGGATATTTTCTGTGTGTAAAGGTTTTCGCTCAAAGTGAATTCGCCAGAGGAGTGGTTCTAAATAAAGAACTCTTTTTCAAAATAGGTCAACTGAAATACGAACCTTTTTGAATTGTTTTTTCCAATTGGCTCCGATCCACCATTGGATCAGACATAATGACTACGGATTCATTGTAATTCGCGAGCGACGACTCCGTCGATATCACTTCCATTATAACTGCCAGGAGGCCATGGAAATTTGTTTGTGCCATCGGCATGATTGATTACATTGCTTGCGGAAGTGATTTTGATGAATTTAAATCCTGTTGTTTGGATATCACTTACGGCAGTGGCATCACAATTAACATCGTTAGGATCGTTTTCATCTAGATTCTGCAAATCAAAACCATCCCCACCACCGAGAAGGAAAGTACCTCCTGTCACTATGAATAAATCTTCGTTTGACAATGGATTGGTGGTCATATTGTAATAAACTGGTCTTAATCCGCCAAACTTAAGCCAGTTGGTCATCAAATTGATGTTTCCTGCCGTATAACTCGGATTAAAACCACAATATTTGGATCCATCGAGTGATACCTGGATGACGGAAGGGTCCATGGCATAGGTGTTCGTATCTCCTGAGACCCGAAAGCTATTATCATAGACAATGAAGTCGATGGAGTCTGGGACATTTTTAACAGTCCGCCCTCCCCAACTGAGGATCATGGAGGCTCCTGAACCCGAGATTTCTAAGGCATACACATCCAAAGAACCAACGAGTTCTCCTGCCCCACAGACTCCATTGATGGCTTTATTGGGATCAGAAAATCCAGAAACATTTGCCTCCGCACTGACAATGGTATTTGCCAAAAGAATATCGGAGGGCAGAGGCGATTTGGGACAAACGTTGGCGTTGGCACTGGCACCAAGAAGAGGGATGAGGGCCGCCAAAGTTTCGTCAGAAGATGATGCCGATGGTTTGCATGAAAAGGTCCACAAACAAATAAGGAATGAAAGTAAAAAGAGTGGGTTTGTTTTCATAACAGTTGTGGTTTCCTTTCCAATTTACAAAAATTCTGTTTAAAGTCCAGTCCAAGTTGAGTTTTCGGTTCTGGAAAGTGCCCGACTAAATGTAAATCCCCCACATCCATTCGATGAAAAATTAGTAGGGTTACTTGTGACTGCGCTATTCAAAACTTCTGCATATGTTGCCTTTCCAGAAACAGCTTCACAAAAATAAAAACATTTGGATGCACCAAGTTCACAACCAGAAGTGGTCACTGCCGTGTAATCAATTCGACCAAATGTAGAATTGGAAAAGTTATTTCCACCTGGGGTATTTTGGTAATACAATCGTCTTGTGGATTTTTCGAATGATAAAATCCGATACGTTGTATCTCCACCACCAAAGTAATCACTATTCTTTTCAAATCCTGAAATGATACTCCCTGAACCATCTGGGTTAGTTGCGATGATGAGTCTTCCCGAAGGTGTTCCTGTTAGTTGGCCGCTTGCATTATAAGTAAAACCTGCGTTCCATTGACCATTGTATTCCAATAAAAACGAAGTGGAAAGTGCACTTCCTGCAAGTAAACCCACGAGTAAATTTTTTTCCGAATCCGATTCTGGAACTTGTTTTTCCATTTGGCAAGCGGTGAATTGAAAGCAGAGTCCGAGAAGGACAAGTGACTTGAAAGTGATTGGTTTCATAAACGTTTCCTAAATTTAAATGATTAGGGAACTCCGAGCCAAAGGATGACAACGAATGGATTGATCGAATTTGAATCCAAATTCCTAAATCAACATTGTAAAACTGGTTTCGGGTGCCCCGATGCCTTCGGGGCCCCTTTCCTCCGAATGGTGGACATTCGGATTTCAGTGTGTAAAGTTCCATAACCGCGAGGAATACTTTACGGGGAAGATCTGGCTCACCAAACGAATGTTTGGATTACAGTTGCGGGTCAGCACAGGATTTGCACCTGTTTCCTCCCTGAAGGTATTTTCCAGACTTTTGCGAACACGAGGATTGTCAAATTTTAAAATTCAGGATTTCTCCTGAACCTCTTAGTACAAATTGAAACAAGAATGTATTGGAATTGTAGCGGATTTCTATGGGAAACTTTTGCAACCAAAATGGATTTAAGGACACATACCGTTTAAGAGGAAAAGATATGTTTTATTATGTCGGAAGGTCTATTGGATTTGTATTGATGTGGATTGTGGTAAAACCCATGAGATTAAAATACGGAAACAAAAAAGTAGAAATTCAAAACGACTTCATTTTACGCCAGTTAAATGGTAAATCAATGATTCTCATTTCGAATCATATCAAACCACGAAATAAATTTTTAAAAATCATTACCATGCCATATGATGCTTTTGTCATCCGTGGAGTTCTCAAACGATATGGGATTTATACAACGGCACTTACTAGTTATGATTCGGGTATGGGCAATAAAGGGCGAAAGTCAAAGTGGCTTCGTAGGAAAGAACAGATGGTAAAAGGGATTGTGAAATCAATTGATCTCATTCCTCTCAACCGCAATGAATCCGATCCTGTCACAATTAAAGATTTCCAAAGACGAATCAAAAAAGGAAATTTGGGAATTGGGATTTTTCCAGAAGGTTCTTGGTACAGAGGCTTTCGAAAATCGCGTAAATTCTATCCTGGGATGGTTGTGCTTAGCAAACGTTACAACTTACCAATTGTTCCCATGTATCTTGACGCCTATAATTTAAACAAACCAATCCGCCTTACATTAGGAAATCCTGTTTGGCAAGTAAATGATACAACAGAAGTAATGGGTGTGATCAAAACAGAATTTATCAGACTCAATCAATTGTCGAAAAACAAAGTTGTGGTCTTAAACGATTCCCATGTTGAAAATGAAGTTTCTTTGGAAGATGAGAACGATGGACTAGAAGTCTCGCCTAGTATAAGTTAGGTTGGCTGTTTGTTCAGTAGTTTTTTGAAATAGGAAATCCCTTCTTCGATTGGATTTCCTGCACCCTTTCTTTTGCGTAACATACCGGTCATATCTAAAACAATCACACCATACATCCAACTCCACATCATACGTGCGATGGCAGGGTACTCATTTTTGGGATACGGAATTTCGCCTGAATCAAAACCGATTCGCACCGTTTCTAAAAAAAACCGATAACTTTTCGGAAGTTGAGGGAATGCCTTTCGGTGGACTCCACCGTAATCGGTCACAAACATCACTTTGTGTAATTCACGATTGTTACTCGCAAATTGAAAATAAGCTCGTGCAATAGCAGCCAATTGGTCAAAGGCAGATCCAGTCTCCACTTCGGAACTTGCTTTTTTTAACATCGAAAGCAGTTCGTCTTCCCCTGTGCGTATCAAATCTTTGACAAGATCAATTTGGCTTTCATAATAAGAATAGGGGCTTGCCACACTGCAACCAAGTCGGTTGGCGATTTTGCGCATAGAAAGTCCGTCGAGACCTTCCTCTTTTAAAATCAGAAGTGAGACATCTCGGATTTCCTCGCGAGAGAGGCTATTCCGAATCCTTCGTTGTTTATGGTGCGCGTCCAACATGGATGAATCTCAGCTTTCCCTTCCATCCTATGTAAATCCAGCGAAAAATCGATCGTTTTTCCTAAAATGCAGCGTTGATTTGTGCGTATGCCATGTAGGCTTCTTTCGCCAATTGGTTTCGCCCTTGTAAATAGTTTTGATTCCACTCGAAAGACTTTGTTGTGTTGTTGTATTGGATTTTGTTATTTCGATAATTTTTCACAGCATCCCCCGCTTGCAAATACCCCACACCAAACCATAGAGAAACAAAGTCATTGATTTGGCCGTGCCATGTGACATCTACTTCTGTATAAATTCGTTTTCCTAATGCATAAGGTGATGAAAACGAGTTATTAGAATAATTTTCCGTGCTCCCTTTGTCTGACGAGATTGGATAAGGATTTTTTTCCCCGATCGAAGCAGTCGAGTTCGCAGCACCACTGATGGCATACCATGCATCTTGTTTTTCGGCTTTGTCATTTTGAAAATAGGTGACTTGGAATTCTCCATAAGATTCTGATGAGTAAGTCAAACTCACAGATTTAGATAACAAATTTTGTGCATTGATATTTTCTGCAATTCCAGCAACACTATTGAAATAAGGGATCACACCAAATCTGGGGTTTGCGAGTGTTTGGAAGGTAGAAAGAGAAGCATCGGATCTATTTTTGTCACCCGAGGCATATAATATTTGGCCACCTAATCTCAGTTTCTTGAAGAAAGTATAACCAGATTGGAATACATGCATTTGTCCTGTATATTTTTCTCTTTCTGTTTTTAGATTGTCCCATTCGTTGGGAAGGTATTCTTTGAGATAAGGATCTTGGATCCTACGACCTGAAGTACCTGATTGGAATGCGGATTCCCAAGTAAAATCCCAAGCCTTACCTTCTGGTAAAAAATTTCCTTTTGTACGATTCGTAAGCCGAAACCCTGTTGTGATGATGTTTTGGTTTTGTCTGCTACGGTTTGATGCCAGTGGGTCATCTTGAGAAATTTCGGGAAGACCAGTGATTGGATTTGTTGTATTTTTTTTCCATTTCCTCACAATACCTAAACTGTAGAGATCGAGAGTGACCCAATCTGGGATCGTAAAACTATTGTAAGTTCCAAGAAGTGTTGTGTCCGTACCATTGGCAGAAGAATTGAGTTTGGGATCATTTGCTGAAACCACACCATTTGGACCACTTTGAGTCCAATACGGCCTAGCCATTAAAAAATGGATTTTGACTGTTTCAAAGTTGAACATAAGCCTAGCTCCATCAAAGGAAAGTCCATTGACTGTCCAGTTCCCTCCACCAATCATCCTTTGGTCCCCATAACTCCAAATTTGTCGACCTACTTGTAGTTTGGAGGATAAAGGGAGTTTGTTCAGTAATACAAATGCCTCTCTAACGCTCGTTTGGTTGAGTGAAACAGAATTGGTTTGGTTTCTTGCGTAAATGTCTGCGGTATTACTAAAAAAATTGGCTCGAAGGTCTCCAGATGTGACAGGAGACTCTCCTCCCCATACCCTTGCATCTTGTAAGGTTACTTTTGCTTGGACAAAGGGGCTTGGATCAAATAAAAAGTAAAGTGAAGAGGTTTGTAATGTCCTATCCACATAACCCTTATCAGATGCATTAAAATCTAAATTGTAACGACTTTCTTGTCTTGGCCTGAGATACAATCCAAAACGTAATACATCGTTTAACCAAAATTGTGATGATGTTGCAGAATGTTTGTAAAGAGCTGGTTCCACAAACATATGGCGATTGAATTCAGGATCCAAACCCTTTTCTTTCATCGGAGAGACGTAAGGTTTTGGTTCTGTGGTTTTCACCGGATTTGCATTTTCAATTTCATCCGATAATAAAAGAGTGATGGGGAAGAAATAAACCAAAGAAATTAGAAGCCATATCCTTTCTTTTGTGAACATTACGTGATTCTCCTATATCGTATGTTTGAACGAAACTCTAGTTGTTTCCGACAAAGCTCTTCAATAAATAAAAATAAACGGGAATCCCAACAATAATGTTAATTGGGAAAACAATGGATAAGGCTACGGTGAGGTAGATACTGGGACTCGCTTCAGGGATCGAATCTTTCATCGCAGCTGGAACTGCAATATAAGAAGCTGATGCACATAATACGATAAACATTAAGGCATCACCGATCGGCATCTGGATGATTTTTGTCAAAAAGATCGCAATGATCACATTGATGATCATGATGATGAGTGTAGATCCCACCAAAAACAATCCCACTTTTTTTAACTCTCGCATTTGTTTGGCAGCATCAATCCCTTTGTCCAATAAGAAAAAGGTAAGTAGTCCTTTGAAAATATCTTCGGTGAAAGGTTTTGTCGTATTCCAACCAGATTCGCCAGATAAAAATCCTACGATGAGAGCACCAATCAGAATATAGACGGAGGAACTAAAGAATGCCTCATGTAACAGTTGTTTCCATTGGATTTTTTCTTTTGAATTTCCACTTTGTTTCTTTTTTCCCAATCGGTCGATGATGACAGCAATGACAATGGCTGGCGATTCCATGAGTGCCATTCCTGCGACAATAAAACCTTGGTACTCAAATCCATAACTATGTAAGAACGCACCGGCAGTCACAAATGTTACGGCACTGATGGATCCAAAACTCCCCGCAAGTGCTGCTGAGTTGGCATGGTCTAGTTTCAATCGAAAGATAAAATAGGAATACACGGGAACAAAACATGCCATAAACATACAGGCAATCAAAGTGAGTAAGTGTTCTTCTGCAAATGGTGATTTGAAAAGTTCATGCCCACCTTTGAATCCGATGGAAAACAATAAATACAAAGAAAGGAATTTTGAGACTCCCTCGGTGATTCGTAAATCTGATTTGAAGAATACAACACCCATTCCTAAGAAAAAAAATAAGACTGGTGGGTTGAGTATGTTGTTCAGTGCGTTATGGAAATCCATTTTTGTCCCTCTAAGTTGCCATGATTTTAGACATGCATTTTGTCCAAAATCATAAATTTGGACAAAAAAATACTTCCCAGACGTTTTTCGGGGACCCCGAATTCGCTTCCTTGCCATGGCTTCCTTTCCAAATTGGTGTTATCCATGCACACTCTCAACCGGGTTCTCTTCTCCTTGGCATTCCTTTTGCTTTTGGAAGGTTGTCTCTGGAAACCTGAGGTGTTTTACGGCAGGAATATCAGTAGAGACGTGGAATTTTTGGCTCCCGTGAAAGGGATTGTCCCTACCACTTGTGACCACAATTCCATCCAAAAACTGAAACAAATGCACTGGGTTCAAAACCAAAGTGAGGATTCGTTACGAAGCCAACGGAATCCAAAAGGGCAGTGGCTCCACTTTCAAATTTCAAATCAATTACCAACTGCGATGAATTTTAATGTCCTCATCCAGTGGATCAATATCCCTTCGGCTGAGATGTGTTCCGAAAACCAAAAAGGAGAAATCGAAGATACTTACAGCGGTTATGTGTGGGAAAATTGGCTAGGGGTTATGTCTCCTTTCCCTCATTTTCAGGTTACCCTGGAATCCGAAGAGTCTCGGGATTTTTACATCTATCTGCTATCCAATGAAAATCTCAATTTTCCCATTCGGACGATCTCAAATTCCAGTTATCGTTTCATTGTATTATTTCGATTTTTGACATTTTTGTTTTTTTTGATGATGGGCATTGTTTCCATCGGTTGGGCCGTTTCCGAGTTTATTAAATCAAAAGAAAAAGTATACATATCGATTCTCCTTCACTTTCTCTTATTTTTTTTATTAGTGTATTCGGTACATGGGAAAGAGTTGGTCACTCTATTCGGAAATGGAAATAATATCATTCGCCACTCGTATTATTTGTTTTTATCCATCAATCATTTCGTCTTTTTTTTGTATCTTTATTACTTTGTAAAATTCACAAATGAAACATTGGAACATCCAAAATTATTTTGGATGTGTGCTTTTGCTGGATTTTTATACTTATTGATTCCCGTATTCACAAAGTTATACGATTATCGGATCTTTTTTGTGCTCACTATATTTGGTTCGGCCGCATATTTTTTGAGGCAGACACATATTTCGTTAGTGGAAAACAAAAACAAAGAAGAAAGAAGTTATATTTTTGGATGGGCAATGTTTTTGTTTTTGGTTTTTTTGAAGACCTTGTTCCATTTTGATTTTTATCCCTACCAAGCTTTTTTCATTTATGCATCTGTCTTTTACCTTCCATTTTTAACCGCTGGTAGTTTTTTGTTTTTAAGAAATTATGAAAAAAGAGACAAAAACAAAACTCGATTTCGTACAGTGACGAATCGAATTGATACAAAAGATCTGAAATTAAAATTAGAATCGTTATTAGAATCTGAAAAAGTATACCTAAATGAAAATTGTAACGAAGAATGGATCGCCAATCTGTTGAATGTATCCTACCATCAATTAAGTGAACTGATCAATGTTGAATTCAACTTGAATTTTCCGACCCTTTTGAACTTATATCGAATCAAAGAAGCAAAAAAAATCCTTTTGGAAAAACCAGAACTCAACGTAGCGGAAGTTGGGAAAATGGCAGGATTTGGTTCTCGGTCTGCGTTTTATTTGGAATTCAAAAAACAATCTGGTGTGAATCCCAACCAATTCAGAAAAGCAACGTCTCATTCCAAAAAAGATAAATAAATAAGAAATCAAATAGAGAGGAAATTTTCTATGAACAACGAAAAACCAAAAGATTGGTTGCCCGGCTTAAAAGAGAACTGGAAGTCGGACATTTTGTCCGGGTTTGTTGTCTTTCTCATTGCCTTACCCCTATGTTTGGGAATTTCTTTGGCATCTGGTGCGCCACCGATGGCAGGGATTTTTTCAGGGATTGTCGGTGGTCTTGTTGTATCTCTTTTCAGTGGATCCCATCTCACGATCAATGGGCCTGCCGCTGGACTCATTGCTGTTGTATTAAATTCAATTTTTGTGTTAGGTGGTGGGGATGCGAAATTGGGTTTCGAAATCACACTTGCCGCCATTGTCATTGCTGGAGCGATTCAAATCGTACTCGGTTTAGTAAGAGCAGGTAATCTGACAGTATACTTCCCCATTTCAGTGGTTCACGGAATGATGGCCGCTATCGGTATAATCATTATTTCCAAACAATTTTACGTAGCACTTGGGATCACGCCCACCGCTAAATCCATATTGGGTTTGTTAATAGAAATTCCTACCAGTATTGTGAATGTAAATCCTGAGGTGGCAATCATTGGTATTTCTGCGATCGTGATCCTTGCGATCCTGACAAAAATTCAAAATCCAGTCTTAAAAAAACTACCTGCGCCACTTGTTGCTGTGTTAGTTGGAATTGTATTGGGATTTGTATTTGATTTAGCAGATGAACATTCTTACACTTTATTAAACCATACTTATAAAATTGGACCAGAGAAATTGGTCAATTTACCGAATCATATTTATGAAGGACTTAGTTTTCCAAACTTCTCTCGATGGAAGGATGGAATTTTTTGGGTAATGGTGATTACGATCGCACTCATTGCAAGTATCGAATCATTACTAACAGCTACGGCAGTTGACAATACAGATCCCTACCGAAGAAAATCCAACATGGATAGAGAACTCGTAGCAAAAGGGGTCGGAAACTTTTTTTTGGGTTGGATCGGTGGATTGCCAATCATAGCAGAAGTAGTGAGATCATCCGCGAATATGGAAAATGGTGCCAAAACGAGATGGTCCAATTTTTTTCACGGTATGTTTCTGTTATTATTTATTTTATTGTTACCTGGTCTTATCCATAGAATTCCATTGGCATCTCTTGCGGGAATTTTAATCATGGTGGGCCTTCGATTGGCTTCACCTCATGTGTTTCAGGAAACGTATCGAAAAGGTTGGGATCAAATTGTGATCTTTTTGGTCACAGTGATTATCACAATCGTAGAAGATTTGTTGGTTGGAGTGTTTTGTGGTATCATCACTGCAATATTAATCCAAATGTATTTTGGTGTGAAGTTTCGTTATATATTCGTTGCTGATATCACAATAGAATCAAACAACAAAGTCCATACTTTATATGTGAAACATGCACTCCTTTTCTCAAATATGATTTCATTAAAATTATTGTTTCGAAAGATTTCTCTTGGGGAAAGGATTGATTTGAAATTTGATGAAAATGTCAAAATGATTGGTTTTTCAGCAATTGAATTTTTACAAAGTTTTAAACGTGATTACGAAGAACGAGGTGGGCAGGTGAATTTGATTGGATTTGAAGACCTAAAACCAATCTCTGCTTATTATGGAGCCACACGCATCCAAAAGTAATAAAAAATTCTTGTAACAATCTTTTCAAAAACCAATGTTCTTCTATGCAAAGGATATTGGTTTTTTTTATTCTCTTGTTTCCTATTTTTCTCATTTCTAAAGATGTTCCCAAATTAAAAGCAAGAGTGATGGATGAGACGTGGACTCTTAATGCTGATTTTGTTTCTGCTTTAGAAAAACAACTGAAAGATCATGAGAGAAAAACATCGAACCAAATTGCAGTATATATCATCCCTTCATTGGAAGGTGAGACTTTGGAGGAATACTCCATAAAGGTCGCCGAAACTTGGAAATTAGGCCAAAAAGGAAAAGACAATGGTGTACTACTTCTTGTCGCAATAGAAGACAGAAAACTTAGAATTGAAGTTGGATATGGATTGGAGGGAGTGTTAACAGATGTTCTGTGTCGCCATATCATCGAGAATGAGATCAAACCTTCTTTCAAAAAAGGTGAGTATGATGTGGGGATCCAAAATGGCGTCAAAACAATCATGAATGCCATCGAAGGTGAGTACCAGATACCAGAACCAAAGGATTATTCTCATCTCGGCCCACTTTCATTTTTAGGTGAACTTTCTCATGGAAGCGAAGAAATTCCCATCGGATTACGAATTTTTTTATCATTTTTTATTGTTTTTGTTTTGGGGATATTTACATATTTTGCAGCAAACGCTCCTTATGTTGGTTGGTTTATTTATTTCTTTTTGTTTCCTTTTTGGAGTTTATTTCCTACAGCCATCCACGGTGCCAATATTGGAGCGACCGTTTTTTTGATTTATGCGATTGGAATTGGTATCTACAAACTTTATCATCTTTTAACTCCTCATGGTAGGAAAAGAATGCGTAACAGTAGTTTTGCGAGTACTTCCGGAAGTAGTCGGAGTAGTGGTTGGTCAAGTGGCGGAAGTTCTGGTGGATTTCGCGGAGGTGGAGGTAGTTTCGGTGGCGGTGGGAGTTCAGGGAGTTGGTAGGTAAGGACTTGGATTCAGGAAATCGTTTGCATCGGATATTTTTTAAAAAATTTGGGAACTTTTTTGGATCCAAACGGGTTTAGTATATAGTGAAATACACTTTGATCTCTAGTATCAGTTGTTTGGTTCTGAGTCTTACACTCTTTGCGGAAACTAAAAAACCGATCCAGCTAAAAGATTTATGGCAAAAAGCTGTTCAGTCGAATCCTGAATATTTATCCGTTAAAGCAGACTACGACAAGGCATTTTATGAAAATGAAAAAAGTTATGCAGGGTATTTACCAACTGTCAATGTCCTTGCTTCTGCAAGACAGTCCTCTGCCAACTTTAGTGGATCTGGTACTGTAAACGATCCATTGATTAGCGGTGCATCAAATGGAAATCAAACACAAAACCAACAAACAAACGCGGGTGATTCTTCTCCAACTGCAGTGAATCGATATTCGGTTGGTCTCAGTACGAATCAAAATTTATTTTCTGGATTTCGAGACAAAAGTGGAATCGAAAAAACAGAAGCCCTTCTCCAAGCAGCCAAACAAACATTAAATGATTCTCGTCTAAAAATCTGCTTTGAATTAAAATCGGCGTATACGCAAGCCTTGTATGCCAAAGAACTCCATCAACTTTCCTTAAAAATCAAAGAGAGAAGAATCAAAAATCGTGATTTGGTCAAACTACGTTATGAAGTCGGCCGTGAACATAAAGGTAGTTTTTTATTGAGTGAATCTTTTGTAAAACAATCGGAATATGAAGTATCGTTTGCCGAACGACTCTTCCAAACTAATTGGAAGGAAATTGAAAGAGTGATCGCTTCACCGATTGAGGTCACTTTGGATTCAACTTTGTTGTATGAACCAATTTTAGAAAAAAAATTCTCTGAAAAAGAAAAGTCAAATTTATTAGATCTACATCCTTCGATAATGGCTGAACAGTCCAAAGTGAGAGCCGCACAAGCAAATATTGGCGTGGCGGAGGCTGGTTTTTATCCAGATCTCAATCTGAGTGCGACGATCACAAGGCAAGATGATGTTTGGTTGCCGAAACCGAGAAACTATAGTTTTGGAATCAATTTGAGTTATCCATTGTTTAATGGTGGCAGAGATTATTACAATGTAAAGATTGCAAAAACAGAGTATGAAAAATCGATCCATACTCGAGATTCAAAAAAAAATATGCTCTCTTTTTCTTTGGAACAATCCTATCTTAATTTTAAAAATGTTTCCGAACAACTTTTGGTATTAACTGAATTTTATAAGGCATCTGAGATCAGAGCAACAATTGCTCGGTCACAATATTCGAATGGTCTGATTAGTTTTGAAAATTGGGATCTTATCGAAAACGATTTGATCAATCGGGAGAAAAATTTGCTAATTGGGAAAAGGGATCTTGGTTTAGCGGAAGCAACATACCTTCGCAATTTAGGAAAGTGTTTTGATGAAGACTAAAGTTTATATTTTTACTTTTGTATTTTTTCTTTCAGCAGTTTTGTATTACCTCATAGGTTTCAAGAAATCAAAAGAAGAATATAAAATTGAATCAACTACAGTGACTCGTGGTGATTTGCTTTTGACTGTCCGTGCAACAGGAACGGCGATACCAAAAAATCGATTGGAAATCAAACCACCAATTGCTGGTAGAGTGGAATTCATTTTAGTTGCAGAAGGAAATTTAGTGGGGAAGGGTAAGATCTTGGCTTGGATCAGTTCCACGGAACGAGCAGCACTTCTTGATGCCGCTAGGGCGAAAGGTACCGAAGAATTAAAAAAATGGGAAGATTTTTATAAACCAACTCCAGTCATTTCACCTCTGCGTGGTTTGGTGATAGTTTCCAACATCAGTCCAGGTCAAACGGTAACACAACAAGATATTTTATTTGTTTTGTCTGATACATTAATGGTGCAAGCGAAGGTAGACGAAACAGATCTTTCAAAAATTAAAATTGGCCAGAATGCAAATATTTTAGTGGATTCATTTTCAAATGAGTCCATACGTGCAAAAGTGAAACATATTGGTTACGAAGCCGTGATTGAAAATAATGTCACGATGTACAATGTTGATTTAGAATTAAATTTGATACCTAGTTATCTGCGAAGTGGAATGTCAATCACAGTGGACTTTATCATTTCCGAAGAAAAGGATGTTTTGTTAGTATCTAATGACTTTATCAAAAGAAAAAATGGGAAGGGCATTGTCCTCATCAAAAACAAAGAAACGTTAGAGGAGACAAATGTGGAAATCGGTGACTCTGATGACCAAAACACTGCTGTAATCTCCGGACTCGTTGAAGGTGATTTTGTATACCGAAAGAAAAAAATCCAAGAGAATAAAAAAAATACAAGTGGTGGACCATTCTCTTCTCCAAAACTTCCAAAGAGATAGTTCTTGTTAGCCATTGAAATAAAAAAGCTAAACAAATTTTATCAAATCGGGAATTCAAAATTTTCTGTTTTGAATGAAATAAATTTAGAAATTAAACAAGGCGAATTCGTAGCTATTATGGGTCCATCTGGATCTGGAAAATCAACGTTATTACAAGTTTTAGGTCTTTTGGATCATTCTGATAGCGGAACGTATCGTTTGTTCGGAAGAAATTTGGAAAATGAACCACCCAATGTTTTATCCGATATCCGTGGGAGTATGATCGGTTTTGTTTTCCAACAGTTTCATCTTTTGGCCAAATCAAATGCATTACAAAATGTTTGTTTACCTGCTTTATATACTGATATAACCAATCCAAATCAAGTTGCGGAAAACCAACTAACAAAAGTTGGATTGCATGATAGAATCTTACATACACCAAATGAACTTTCTGGTGGACAACAGCAAAGAGTTGCAATCGCAAGAGCACTGTTAAATGATCCACCTATCATTTTTGCTGACGAACCAACCGGTAATTTAGATTCCAAAAGTAAAATTGAAATTATGTTGGAATTACAAAGACTTCATATTGAAGGAAAAACAATCGTGATGGTCACTCATGAACCAGAGATGGCAGAATATTGTGATCGCATCATCCATGTGATTGATGGAAAAATCACAAGTGAAGAACGGAAGAAAAAAACAATGGACAATCCATATCCTTTTCAGAATTTTTTTAGAAGAAAATCAGGCTGGAACCTTGTCAAAGGTATCTTTAAGCAGTCGTTATTTTCTTTGGCATCAAATCAATTACGAACATTTTTATCAGCACTTGGAATTTTGTTTGGTGTCGTTTGTGTGATTTCAGTGATGGCACTGGGAGAAGGTGCAAAAAAATCCGTTGAAGAACAATTTTCTTCGTTAGGTGCCAATTTAGTCATCGTGAGAACAGGAGGTATGCGAAGTGGGGGTGTCTCACTCGAAGCAGGCACAGTCAATCGATTAGATATTGATGATGTATCCGCAGTTTCAAAAAAATTCCCAGAGGTAAAACAAATTTCAGCTGTTGTCAATGGTCGGGCACAACTCGTATTTGGAAATCGTAACTGGAACAGTTTTGTGACAGGTGCCAGTCCAAATTACGAGTCTCTTCGAAATTTAGATCCAATCGAAGGTAGATTTTTCACGGAAGAGGAAGAGAACAAAAGGGCACTCGTATGTTTGGTGGGTAATACTGTCGTGCGTGAACTGTATGAAGGTAAAAATCCAGTTGGTACTTATTTAAAAATCAATCGAGTCTCATTCCGAGTGATCGGCCAATTGCCTGAAAAGGGATCAACTGGTTATCGTGATCAAGATGATGTTGTACTCGTTCCATTGAATACAGCTATGCGAAGATTGCTCAATAAAGATGCGGTTGATAATTTAGAAATGGAATTAGATCCAAACGAATCATCAGAAAGTTTTACGAAGGCCATGAAACAATTTTTACACGAAAGACATGGCACGAACGAATCCATGGGAAATATTTACCAAGTGATGAGTATGGCTGATATCCAGTCTGCTGTTTCAGAAACAAATCAAACCATGTCAACTTTACTTGTTGCATTAGCTGCAGTTTCTCTCCTTGTTGGTGGGATTGGTATTATGAACATTATGTTAGTTTCCGTGAAAGAAAGAACTAAGGAAATCGGATTACGTAAAGCATTGGGTGCGAGAGAATCTGATATTCGTATCCAATTTTTAATGGAATCAACACTTACGAGTCTAACGGGTGGAATTGTAGGGTTGGTTTTTGGAATCCTGACGGTTCTTTTTTTACAAGAATACTTCGGTTGGACAATTGTTTTATCCTTTCCTTCCATTGGATTTGCATTTTTATTTTCCATATCGATAGGAATTCTATTCGGATGGTGGCCTTCGGAATATGCTGCCAAATTGAGTCCTATCGTGGCTTTACGATCAGAATGAATCACACACTCAATCCTAGGAAAGTACCACAACAAAAACGTTCGAAAGAACGATATCAAAAAATTGTTGATACAGCAATTATGTTGTTAGGTGAAGTTGGTTATGACGATTTAACGACTGATTTAATCGCGGAAAAAAGTGGAATTTCCGTAGGTTCGATTTATCAATTTTTTCCTAATAAAGAATCCATTATCTATTCGCATGCGGAAGCTTGTTATCTAATTATGCATGACCTTTTTTTTGAAAAGGTATCTAAAGCTTTAAAAAAGACAAAAAAATTCACACCTGAATTTGTAGATTTTACATTAATCGCCTATGAACAGACATTGAGTGAAGTGAAAGGATATCGATTGATCAATTCAATCTTGTATACGAACGAGGCATTGTTACATTTAGATATCGAAAGTAACGAACGTTTTGCGAAATCCTTAGCGGATAAAGTAATTTTGACAATGTTCCCAAAAGTGAATCAGAAACGTGCCTTTTATATTGCACTGATGATAGTCGAATCGGTCGATTCGGTCACGAAGATCATCCACAGAACTTCAAAAATCTCGGAAAAAAAGCAGGTTTTGGCGGAACTTCGAACCTTACTTTTGGTATATTTTTCCAGTTTTCAATGATTTAACATTGACAAAGTTTTAACACAATTCTAAAATTCTCCAAATGTGAGGTATCCCTCACGTTTCGGGAAAAACTATGGAAAATACCAAAAAGATATTTTTAGGGATCTTTCTGGCAATGTTCTTAACCTTTGGTTTGAATTTTTGCAACTCAGAAGACCCTGCTAACTCGGCATTTGTGCATGTCACAATGATGGACAATGCTTTTCATCCACCAGTGATCCGTACCTACAAAGGTGGGAAAATTCGTTTTGTGAATGAGGGAAATAACCCACACAATGCAATTTCCATTAACAAGGACTGGTCAACTGAAACTACATATGGCAACTTAGCGATGTTTCGTGGGGCACATACGGATGTGTTTTTTCCAGAGGAAGGTGTGTTCCCTTATTTTTGTTCCTTTCATGCTTCTCCGGATGGAAAGATAGGTATGACAGGTGTTGCTGTCATTGGAGACGCGTCTTACAACCCTCAGGCGAACACCGCAAAATCAAAAATCTCTAAAAAATGGACTGGGATCACAAGAAAGGTTCCATCTCAATACAAAACCATTCAAAATGCAGTGGATGCCGCATCCCCTGGTGATTTGGTATTAGTTGCAAAAGGGATTTATAAAGAAGAAGTGACTGTCACAACACCTTCTATTACCATTCGAGGTGAAGATCGTAATCTAACCATCATCGATGGAGAATTCCTAAGAGGGAATGGTATTATGGTTGTTGGAGCCGATGGAGTAGCAGTTGAAAACATCACAACAAGAAATGCGACACTTAATGGAGTCTATTGGACTGGTGTGAAAGGTTATCGCGGATCTTATATTACAGCATACAATAATGGTGATTATGGTGTATATGCTTTTGATTCTGTTGATGGACTAATTGAACATTCTTATGCATCCGGTTCGCCTGATTCAGGTTTTTATATAGGTCAGTGTAATCCATGTAATGCGATAATTCATGATGTGATTTCGGAAAATAATGCCTTGGGATATTCTGGAACCAATTCAAGCGGGAATATCTACTTGTTGTCATCCATTTGGAGAAAAAACCAATTAGGAATTGGCCCCAATACATTAGATAGAGAATTGTTACCGCCACAGAAACAGATGGTTGTGAAAAAAAATATTGTTTATGATAACAATAATACAAACGCACCTTCTAAAAAATTGGAATATCCTTCCATCGGAAATGGAATCGCCTTACTTGGTGCATTGGAAAATATTGTAGAAGACAACTTAGTTTTTAATCACAATAATTACGGTATCCTTGTGACGATGAATATCGATGAGAACATTTGGATTTCCAATAATAATATTGTTCGTAACAACAAAGTGTATCATTCTGGTAGAGGGGACATTGCTCTCAGTGGACCTGTAAATGTAGGGAATTGTTTTGAAGGTAATTCTTATGGAGTATCGAGCCCTCCTTTTCTCGAATCCTTACAATCTTGTTCCGGTATTCGATATCCTCATATAGGTGATATGTCTTCTAGTATCGGTCTCCTTGCATTGTTTGTTCAGGCAAATTTAAAAGAATTTGTTTTGGGTTCATACAAAAACCAACCAATTCCAAGTTCGCAATTGAATATGCCAACGGAAGCTCAATCGAAAATTATACCAGCACATGACGTATTCGATTCGTACAAAGGACTCATTGAATCCGCTGAACTTCCTAAACTTGACAAAAAAGATTTTGAAACAGAAACAAACAAGATGTACACTTCTGGTTGGAGAGTTCATTTCCCTGGTACGTTAAAAACTTGGTACTTCCATATCATGGGATTCCTCCTGCCATTTGCCATCTTTGCCGCATGGACAGGACTTGCCATCTTGGATCGATTTTCGGTGAAAGGATCAAAAGTTGATTTATACTTTTGGATGATTTTGCTTCTACCATTTATTGGTTCTTTGGTCTATTTATTCTCAAAGGAATCGAAAGTATCACCAGTGGTTAGAAATACCGTCGTATTTGGTGGTATTTTACTATTTTTAACAATTCTGGCTTATGCCGGTTATGCGATGACTGCGGTTACAGAACCGTCAATTACTTAATAGGAGTTTTATTATGGAAACAAATTTTGCAAATCCAAGTTTTTGGACCTACTTTATCGGATCTTATGCTTACTACTTACCATTCGTTTTAACGATGGTTTGGGCTCCATTGGCATTGTTTGGACTATCAAAGGATAAGGATATGTCTACCACCAAACAAGTGATCTGGTCACTTGTAATTTTGGTGATCCCAGTTGTAGGTCCTGCAGTTTACCTATTAATCATTGATAAGGAATATGAGAAAAAATTCAAACAAATAGCAGTGGGTGGTGGACTTACCGCGTTTTTAGTTGTTTGGATTCTTAGTTTAATTTCACATATTTAAATTCAGGTAATCAAATGGATCGGAAAAGTTTTTTAACAACAATTGGATTTGGTGTGATGGGTTTTGTGGGATCAATCTTTGGTTCCATAGGATTCAATACAAAAAAATCCAATGACATTTGTGGACCAACTGATCCATCGTCTAATTCCGCAAACTTTGGGATTGTAACAAGTCCCACAGTGAGTGACAACTACCAAAATTCAATTGGAGCAGGTGGAAGTTTAAGAGGTACAAATACATATGGAAGTATGGCGCATCCACCATTTTTTATTAAAGAAGAATATACGGAAAGATTCTATTTTCCACCTAATTATAGTAATACTAAGAATAGAGTAAAAGATTTTAGTTTAAATCTGTTTCCGTTGAGTGTGAACATTGCACACAATGTCAATTACCAAGCTTGGACATTTGATGGAGTCGTACCGGGTCCAATATTGCGAGCAAATTTGGGTGATAAACTTAGAATCCATGTAAAAAATTCAAGTCCCGATCCACATTCTTTACATTTTCATGGAACTCATGATCCAATGGAAGATGGATGGGAGCCAATCCCTGCGTTTGGAGAACGTACATATGAAATTGAAGCAGGTCCAGTCGGTTTACATCCTTATCATTGTCATGTTCCACCACTTATGGTTCACACCGCCAAAGGATTGTATGGTGCACTTTTAGTTGATCCTCCTATCAAGCGAAAACCAGCTCATGAATTTGTTCTAACCTTTTCGGGTTGGGAAACAAAAGGCCAAGGGAAAAACGATTTTTATACTTGGAATGGAATTGCAGGAATATATGATCGATATCCAATGAAAGTGCCTGTTGGAGAGCGAGTTCGGTTTTATATCCAAAACATGATGGAAAGGGAACCTGTGATGACATTCCATCTACATGCACAAACCTTTGATATCATCCGTAGTTTAGGAACCACTATCCCAGACGGGCATTCAGATGTGGTAACGATTGGTCAAACGGAACGAGTGGTCATTGAGTTTGTATTAAAGAAGAAAGGGAGATATATGTTTCATCCCCATCAAACTCATATGGCAGAAAATGGAGGAATGGGTTGGATCGTAGCCGTTTAATCAAAATTAGTTTCCTATATTTAATTTTTCAAATCTTTTGTTTATTTGGGTGTCAATCCAAATCAGAGATAAACCAAGAAGTTTGGAGCAGGTTAGGATTTGTTCTCCCCAATGGCGAGAGTTTAGATCCAAAATTTTGGAAAGAGAAAAAATCGGTATTGTACTTTGGATTTTCCCATTGTCCAGATATGTGTCCACTTGCCTTAACGAATTTTGGAAGGGCATCATTGATTTTAGGAGAAAAAGCGAAAGACTATCGATTTGTTTTTATTACGTTAGATCCCGAAAGAGATTCACCTTCAACTTTAGATAAATACGTACAAAACTTTCCAAGTAAAAATTTGACTGCTCTTTCACCCAATGTAGAAAGTTTGGAAGCACTCACTAGTATGTTTGGAATTGTCAGAGAAAAAGTAGGAGAAGGGAAATCTTACCGAATTGATCATTCAAATTTTATTTATGTTTTGGATGAAAAACTAAATACAATCAAAACATTTCCAGGTGGAGTTTCTGCCAATGCACTGGCTACTGAACTTAGGAAGTTATCTGCACCTTAGATGTTAAGATAATTTCAATTTCTGATCTAGTACCTTCCGGATAGTTTCTCGTGATTTCAAAATGAAATTCTGAATATAAGTTTTTTAATCTTTCTTTTATATTCCCTAAAGATCGACTCATCAATTTTTGTTTATCGGATAATAATTCATCCGGAATTCCTGTGCCATTATCATATACAACAAAACTGAACACGGAGTCTTTGATCATTTTGGCATGGATGAAGAGTTGGAATTGGACTTCTGAGGATCCTCGGAATCCATGCTTAAATGAATTTTCAATGATGGGTTGTAAGAGTAATGGTGGTAATACGACCGAAGAAAAATCACCAGATTTTTTAAAATCAATTTGAATTGTATCGTAAAATCTAAGTTTCTGGAGATGTAAGTAGTCTTCTAAAAAGTTCCACTCTTCTTCAAATGGAATCCAATCGCGGTCTGTTCTATCTGATATAAAACGATAGTTATTCGCAAGGCTCATAATCGCATCGCCAATCAATTCTGGTTTTATTTTATGAAGAGCGTGAATAGTATTTAACGAATTAAACAAATAATGAGGATTCATTTTTGTTTGAAGAGTTTTGAGTTGGCTTTCTTTTAATGTTTTTTCAGCTTTTAATAAATCTTCTTTATAAAGGAGAGCTTTTTGGCGATCGGCAAACAAAGTTCTTTCTAGAGCAAATCCTTGAGAAATCACACCAAATAAAACTCCCCAAAATACGATTCCTGAAGGTGATGTATCATTGTATTTGATGGCTAAAAAGATTTCCAAAATCACTAACAATAATGTTATGCTAAATCCTATAAAATGGCCAAAAGCTTCCTTGTTTCCTCTTTTCCATGCTTCATAAGTGATAAAAATTGGACCTAAAATATTTAATAAATTGAAGATGATAAAAAAACTACGAGTGCTTATGAGAAATGAATGTGAAATATCGGAGAAAGGAAGTGAAAAGACTAAGAGGGTTGTTATGGAACAAATAAAAACATCTATATAAATTAAAAAATCTAATATTCGAAAAGATCCACTTCCAAACAATCTTCGAACACCAGATAACATTGGTATAAAAACAAAATTAGATGAAATGATAGATAATACGTATAAGGTTTGAGTATTTGTAAATAAGTATCGAATGAATTCGTTCGATGTTAAGCCTAATATTCCAAAACAAAGTGAGAATGAAGAAAAATCTAAAAGTATATTATACTGTTTTTTGTATTCGATAAAATAAACCAAAGCACATATGATTCCAATCATCATAAAGAAAGAATGGAAAAAGATTGTGGTTAAATTTTTTAATGCTATCTCACGATACAATGCCGTTTGTTTTCCGATTAAATTCTCGATTATGGTAATGGAAAACAAAATACCTTTTTTATGGAATAAACGTAAATAGTAGTATTCTGATTTGTCTTTCGGGATTTTAACCCATGAAAATTTGGATTGGAAGATATTCGGTAAATATTTCGGGTCAGAAAATTCACCGTATTTAAAGATGGAATCTCCAAATTCATTAAAGATTTCAATGTTTAAACCTGCATGTTCTAATAAAAAATGTAATTCTTCGTTTTCTAATTCGGAAAATGCCTTTGATCTTAACCAAATGTATTCTGAGTCTGTAATGCGTTTAAATTCTTCATCATTGATCCAACCAGAAGTTGATAACCAATAAACTTTGTGCATTCTTTGAAAGTCAATTTTACCTGAATCATCCGCTGGAATATCACCAACAAAATAATCTGCATTCTCAGATAAATAATACTCTGAAATGGAATTGTCTTTTGGTTTTAGAATGGAATAAACATAAGATGTGATTGAAACTGAAGTAATTAAAAATAATAAGCAGATTGATAGATATGGTTTTTCTAAAAATCTGCTTATTGCAACTCCCATGTTTAATCTTCGAGAGAGAACGTGATTGGAAGGCGATGAGCCATCTTTTTGGGTTGGCCTTGCACATATCCTGGACTAAAACGAACCCGTTTGATTAATTTTAAAGCTGCTTCTTCAAAACCGTATCCGACTCGTCCAGAAACAACTTTAGCAGATTGTAAACTTCCATCTTCATTCACTTGCACAAGTAAAATCACTTGTTTTTCCATTATGTTGGCAGACTTGGCTTGTGGAGGAAAATATTCTTTTAAATCAAAATCGATGATCGCAGTTGGCATTTTATCTCCATTAAAAGAAAATAAATAACCATCTTTATCCGTTCCGTTTCCGGATAATTGATTTGGGTTGATGTCGGAATTGTCAGGTTCATCCGCCTTATCTTTGTTACTTCCCTCAACCCATTCTTGTTTTTCGATCGGAGCTGGCGAAGATGTACCACCAATTAACTCTGGAGGAATTTCTTCAAAGCTTACATCAACGTCTTCAAAAGTTGATTCTTCGACAACTTCTTCGCCTCGCAATTGGCTGATGCGATATCCAGCATACGTTGCTGTGTGGACGAATAAACTTGCTACCAAACAAATATGAAAAACACGTTCTCTATTTTGTTTGATCGAAGTTTTGAATTGAACCAATAGTTCAAGGAGCCGATTCATTTTTTTACACTGAGGGCAATTTTTGTCACTCCGGCTTTTCGGATGATTCCCATCAGCTCCGTAATTTTTCCATAAGGTAAACTTTCGTCAGCAGATAGCGTTAAACGCATGTTTGGTCTAATTTTTGCTTCTCTCTCAAGATTCCGAACAAGTCCAGTTACATCGGTATCTTTTCCTTCTAAAAGGATTGTGCCAGTTTTTGTAATTGCTACCTGAACAGATTCAGCAACGTTTGGATCAGCTGCTTGAACCTTTGGTAAATTGATGTTTAAACTTTCTTTTTTAAGAAAATTTGCAGTAACCATAAAGATTACAAGAAGTACTAAAATCACATCCACCATGGGAGTGATATTGATACTTCCAATTTCTTCGTCTTGTGATCCTGATGCTCCAGCCATAATTATACCTTTGTCTTATTCATTTGGTAAGAGAGTAGTTCTTTTTTCAAAATTTCTAAGTTTTGTAAAATCACTTTTGACTTTCTAGAAAAGTAATTGTTCGCCATAACAACAGGAATCGCAACGGCAAGACCAGCGGCAGTCGCAAGTAGGGCAGTAGAAATAGAACGCATCACCACTTCTGCTCCCGAACTACCTAATGTTCCAAGACCATAAAAAGCTTTGATCACACCAAGGACTGTTCCTAATAGACCAATGAATGGTGCGTTGTTTCCCAATGTGTTTAGGATCGGTAGGCGTTTTTCCAATTCCAATTTTTCAGAAAGTATCTGACCATCTAAACTTTCATCTAGACCTTTACGCCCAAGTTTTAATTGTTTTAGAGCAAATTGAATGAATCGGTTATAAATTGATTCTTCGCCAGCGTCCGTTTTCCAATGAATTTCAGGTTCTTCTTGGAGCGAGTTTCTTACTTCAGATAAATAGTCTTCGTTTTTTTTACCTAAAGTCTTTTTGTAGTAAATAAGTCTTTCAGCAAACACAGCTAAGGCGATAACACTTGCTATGCCCATTGCAATAAAAACTAGTTCTTCACCTATTTCAACATATTCTTGCATTCTAATCTCCGTCTTGAATGATATTAAATAAAAGATACAAAGGAATTTGATCGTTTGCAATTTGATTATTGGTCGTTGCAAAACAAGATCGCAAACACGATATTGCAGTCGGACTCGTAATGCTTGCTTCGATCAAAGCTGTAAACGTTAATTGTGCGCAAGTTCCAACATCCGTTTTTGTTTTCCAATCACTTGATTGGCAATTGAATGAACAGGTTTGCGCAATGCCGGACATATTTTTATAGAGTGGGCTTGTAATCAATCCTTGGCAAGTTTGTGTTTTGACAGTTGCACTTGTCGCTGTAAAACTTCCTCCCACAGAAGTGTAATAAGCTTGGAAACAGAGATCCTTATTTGTGATCATCGTTTCACATGTTGCTTGGGGTGCGTTGGGAGTGGCCAGGTATTGGAGTAACAAAGTCTCTTTGTATGAGTCTTCATACTTTTTACCTTCAGAACAATAGAAAAAAATAGAAATCAGAAATATAAAAGGTAAATATTTCATTAGAAATGTACCTCCATACCTACGTTAAAAAACGGAATCACAGTTCCACCAGGTAATTCTAACGTACCAAATGTATCGTTTTCTCTTGGGTTTGTTGCCGAAAAAGGTTTTGAGTTATCAAAATCATATCCGTTTTTGTTTTTTCTCATATAAACGTTTACAATTTCCAAATACCAGTTTAAGTAACCCCAAGAATAGTTTTCAAAAATGTCGAATCGAACATCTAACCGATGAAAGTCGGTTCCTCTTTTGACATATCCATAATCTGATGTATATGGATTGTTTGAATACTGTGGATTCCAATATGTTAAACCATTTAATGGATTGGAAAACCTACCGCCATCATCTCCTATGATTGGTCTAGATGGAACAGAAGTTAAATAACTCCATCGACCACCTATCTGGTAACCTTCGTTCACTCTCCAGCCATATATGACATTGGCAACATGAGTTCTATCCCAAGGAGCTAATTGTTCGACTGAATTAGGAAAGTAAGCGGCTAAAATTTTTCGTTCGATTCCACCAACTTGTGTTGTATCCCCTTCATATACTTGGTATAAATTTGTGTTTTGAAATGATTGGGACCAAGTATAGGAAATCCATCCAAACCAATCTCTCGTGCCTGGCCTTGCGTTTTTACGGATTAACAATTCGTATCCATGGGACCAACCGCTTGCTCGGTTCGAATAATTGAGTGGTCGATTGGCTACAATTGGTTGCGTTAACCATAAGGATTTATCTGGATTTAATCCTACAGGTGTGGAAACATAAGGATCATCTATGATCGTGTCTGTGAATTCATTTTTAAAGAACTCTGCTTTCACTTGCCAAACTTGGTCAATTTTTTGATCAATCCCAGCACTCACTTTTCTTGCACGTTCAAATCGTAAATCAGGGTTACCTGTTTCCGCATTAAAATTTGTTGTCAAAGGAAATCTTGAAACGTCTCCACCACTTCCATAAATGGTCATACCCTTCCCAACATCAGGTAAGGTATACGAAGCAGTTGCTCTTGGAGTCAAAGCACCATTTCCTGTGACTTGAACGTAGTCATACCTAGCTCCTGGCTCGAATAAAAAATTACCGTATTTAAAATGTAAGGTTGTATAAGCATTGTAATATGGTGAATTTCCTTGGATACTAATCGGTCTTCCTATAAAATCAGGGTTAGCTGAATTGTAAGGGTTTGGAGAAGGATTTGTAGGATCTCTTAACGCAACTTCTGTTCCATAATCGCGGAATGAAAACCTACGAACCTCTGTCCCAAAATCTACCTTTAAAAATTTAGTCGCTGTCCAATAGGCATCTTGTCTTACTCCCACATAACTTCCACGTTGGTATTGTTTTCCTTGAATAGAACCTACACCCACGTTGTATTCACCAATTGGATCAAAATTGATCAATGTGATTCGATTTTGAAATTTGTCCCCAGGAATCCAAGTATAACGAAGAGCCGTTGTTCTAAAACTTTGTCCAAAACTCGCTTTTGCTCCACCTAATAATGCCAGCTGAGATGAGGTTGGATCGTTTGCTGGTTTATTCGGAATATTGATGGCAAAGTTATCTTGTGCCGTTAGGTTATAAAATGATATCTGATGTTCTGGAGTAAAATTGTGAACATATTTGATTTGGGAATCATTATACCTTGGTAAACGAATTCCTTCCGGTAATAATCCACTTGCACCCAAAGTTTTATCTAAATATCCAAGTTTTCCAGCAATTGCCAAATATCCTTTTCCACCAGATGTTGGTGTTGCTGTATATGCAGTTGTACTCCATAGAGATACTTGGAAAGCTCCTTTCGTTTTTTGAACCGAATCTACGGTTTCAATTTCGATGATACCACCAGTCGCATTATTAAAATTAGCTGGATAGGCACCGGAGTACAAATCCATTGATTTGATTAAATCGTTATGAATGACAGATGTCAGTCCATCCAAATGGAAAGGATAAAGGATTGGTAAGTCATCGTATAAGTATGTATTTGCATTTGGATTGGCACCACGAACAATGATTCCATTGGCGCCACCACCAAAACCGATATTGGGAATTACACCAGGTAAAGTTTCTAATGCTCTCAGTGCTTCCCCAAAAGTTCCTGGCATCCGTTTGATCTCTTCGTAACGTACCTTTGTTCTGGATGAGACAGTCTTTTCCCTTTCCCCTTCTACAACAATTCCTGCTTTTGGTGCTGATGCTTTTTTTTCAGTATAAATGGTTCTCGATTCATCTTCACTACCCACAGAAATTTTAATTTCTTGGATACCTGTGTCACGTAATAGACGTAAGGTGTATTCTCCAGAGGCCGGAAAGTCTAACGTCACATTTCCTTCTGCATCCGTTTGAGCAAACTTTTTGGTTTCAAAAATGAGAACCGATAGGTTTTTTTCGGCAACTTCCTTTTTTGGATTGATCAGTTTTGCCTTGATACTAACAGCAAAAACAGGATACCCTAAAAAGAGTAAAAGAATTCCGAAGACAATAGATTTATTTAATTTGAATTTTACTGATTTCATTGAAGTTTAAATACCAAGGAATATCTCCCGTCTCTTCTTCGAGATAAATAAGAGTACAAACAAGTGGGTAACCTAAAAAGGGACACTCCGTACGAGTGATAGCAATTGTACAAAGATCCAAATTTCTTTGGATTGGTTTGTTAACGATGACTAATGGCGGATTAGGAAGTGGATTCCCGCATTTATCAGATGCAAATTTTGCGGCTGCATACACTTGGCTTTGTGCATCGTTTGTTTCCACGCGGTCCACACCTGAACCACAATTGATAAGCAATAGAATGGAAAATAAGAGAATTCCAATCTGAATTTTCATTTGTTTTCCTTTTGATTTGTTGGTATTGTTTCTTCTGGTTGGCCAACAACATCTGCCGTGACATTCACAACGGTAACGAGTCCTAATGGGAAGTATGCTTTGTCTTCCACTTGGATTTTAATATTGATGAGAGTTTTGCCCGTTGGATATTTTTCGAGAATTTGACTCATCGCTAGTTCAACATTAGGTGCTTTTGTGACTGGAAACATACCGAGTAGATAAAATGCTGAATCTTGCCCTGTACCTTTTCCTAATACTTTATAATCTGTAGATCTGACGACAGTTGCCGAATCGTATAAATGTATTTCTTTTGGAACATGTGAACCGATGCACCCAACTAAGCTGAGTATTCCGATCAAAACACAAACCAATGTTATTTTATTAAAATTCATCATCAATTTCTCTGATTACTTTTTGGACTTTGTTTGAACTGGTGAATTTGAAAATTTTACCAAATCACCTTTGATATTAAAACGATACCTAGTGATTGGTCCAAAAATTGATTTATCGTTCCAGTAACGGATGTTCACAAGTGCGTCACCAGATTCTTCTTCTAACAGTTTTTCATACAAATTGGCTACAGGTGGTTCGGAGATAGGTACCCCAAATAAAATGATATCGAATGTATACCAAGTAAAGGTTTTATCTACAGTTTTGATTGTTTCGTAAGGAGTATTTGGTATCGGTTTATTGCTAGTTGCGATTCCAACTGAGGATGAAGCGCAATTTGAAACAAACATCGATAATACGATTATTAAAATCAAAAAAATATTTTTTTTCACAAGGTAACTCCGTACTTCTTGGTTTCCCATTTAGGATCGGAACGTCAATGGAATAATTCGTAGATTCTATGTTCCCTACTTGATTGGGAATGAACGCTACCTATAGGGGAGTGAATCGGAAAATTTAGAGTTTGAGTGCTTCTTTTAGGGACTGAGCATAGGATCGTCCCACGGGGAGAGTGGTTTCATCCTCATTTTTTAATTGGATTGTATAGGATCCACCCTTGTCATACCGGAGGCTTGCCACATAACTTAAGTTCACTAAAAATCCTTTGTGAATTCGAACGAATTGGTTTGTAGGCAATTTTTCTTCAATTTCTTTCAATAATTTTGGTGTTTCGTAATCTTTTTGAGTAGTATGGATCACGCAACTTTTGTTATTTGCGGAAATGAATTGGATGTCTGGATACGGTAATAAAAAAACTGCAGAATCTGATTGGATTTTCAAATGAATTTTGTTTAGATTTTCATTTGAGTTGTTTTGTTTAGATTCTTGCAAAAAGCGAAGCGCCTTTTCTACTGATTTTCGAAATCTTTCAAATGAAAATGGTTTTAAGAGGTAATCTGTTGCATCCAAATCAAATGCTTCTACGGCATGTTCGCTGTATGCTGTTGTGATGATAAAAAAAGTAGATTTCGAATGGTTAGACCTTAGAATATCCATCCCATTGACAACGGGAAGATTGATGTCCATAAAAACTAAATCGAATTTTTTCTCGTTGATCAGCGTATTGGCTTTGTCACCACTTTCTGCAATACCAGCAAGTTTTAATTCAGGACAATTCAAAACATAGTCCATCATCAGCATACGAGCAGGATACTCATCTTCGATGATCAATACTGAATAAGGTGTTGGTTCCATATACTAACTTAAATTATATCAACAAAGAAAAATGTAACATCATCTTTTAATTCTGCTTCAGAATACTTAGTGATTTGAACTACAATTTCTTGGGATAATGATTTGATGTCTTTGTCTTTACCTTTCTCTAATAAATCAAGAATTTTGCCTTCGCCGAACAATTTATTTTCCGCGCGAGCTTCCGTAACTCCATCAGTAAAAAAGAAATAACGATCGCCTTTTTGCATTTGGTGTTTCCATTCCACAAATGTGAACGATTCTTTCCATCCAATGATCGGACCCTTAATCTTCATAAATTCAAATCGTTTCTGAATTTTGTTGAAAATGATTGGGTTTGGGTGTCCTGCAGTAGAAAAAATAATCGTATTTTCTTTTGTGTCAACTAAGGCGCAACAGGCGGTAATAAAATATCGACTCACGAGGGAAGTGAGTGCTTGGTTCATGTGTTCTAAAATCAGTTTCGGTGAATGAATTGATTTGGTTGATTCTCGAAATTGTACTTTCACCATTGAAGAAACAAAAGCAGCAGGAACACCATGTCCGGCAACGTCAGCAATCAAGAGGATCAATCGATTTTCATCTAACTCAACCCAATCATACAAATCACCACCAACTTGTCTCATTGGTAGATAGGTGGTGTGAATCCGTATTCCTTTTGTATTCGGATGATTTTTTGGTAATAGGTAACTTTGTAGCTGCGATGCAAAAAATAAGTCCTGTTCCAAATCTTGATTTTTTTCTCTGAGTTCGATTGTTCTCTCTCGGACACGAATTTCTAAATCTTTGGTTAATATCGAAAGTTCAGTTTCGTTTTTTGCATTTCGATAAGAGATCGCAACTCCCGATAAAATCATTAAGATCAAAAATCCATATTGAGTAAGGTAAATATTTTTACCAGATGTCACATCAATGATGATATCGAAAGTTGCTCCGAAACAGATACAGATAAATCCAATTGATAAAAAGTAAGCTTCCGTTCTTTTTGCTCGCGCGGCTCTAATGACAGCTCTTAAGATAAAAAATACTATAAATAAGAGAGAAAATTCCCAAATTCGTAATAATAAAATTCTTGTTGGGAGTTCTATATTCCAAGTTTGGACAAATGCTATGGTTATCAAAAATAAAACCAAAAGTCTTTCTTTTAAGGAAAGTTTGTTTTGAAAAAGAGAGTAGCTGAATAAAAATATAGAAACTGGTAGTAACGTTTGTGATGTGAAAAAAACCTTTAACCAAAAGAAAAAAGTAAAATCAGTGTATGTATAACTTATGTTTAAAAGAGGTAATCTCCACATAACGAATATTAATGTAGACAACAATAGATAAAAATTAGTTTTCGCCTGTCTTTTTAAGAGAATGGAGAAAATTTGATATGCCCCAATCCCAAAAAATAACATGATAAAACAGAAATCACGACCATCTTCAATTAAGATCTGTTCATGTAATTTGTCATAATTTCCCATAATGGGAACTCGGCGGAATAGCCCTCCTTGAAAAGTTTTGTTACGAAAATGAATTTCAATTTTTAATTGGTTGGTGGAATTTTCTTTTAATACATGATTGGGAATGTAGTAGAGACGTTTGTAATACCAATTGGGCAAATAAGTTCCATCATTTGTCACGCTTCCAGTTTGCCCGAGTCTGATTCCATTGACGATAAAGGTATCAACCTCTTGGACACGGTCTAAATAAATACCAAGAGGTTTGTTGCTCGGTTTGTAAATGAATTGAGTTTCATAATACCCTTCGACAGGTGGAAGGATCCCTTGTAAGGAGAGTCCTTTCCCCACTTGGATTGGATTTGTGACTCCATTTGTCGTAAATGTCCAATTTTCAGATAGGGTCACGACGGAGTTTGCGCTGATGGACACAGGTTCAGCTACGAGGGAGAAGATCGTAGAGAAAAAAATGGGGAAAAAAAATGAGAGAATTCTCATCGCTATCCGCTAATGATAGTGAAGTCGGAAGGGATTGCAAGTTGAATTTAGATTCGAGTTGCCTAAGGATCGGTTTTTTAAGGAAATTTTATGACAATTACTCAACTTCGATATATTGTTGCTTTGGATCAGTTTAAAAGTTTTGCTAAAGCCGCCGAACACTGCTTAGTTGCTCAGCCAACATTAAGTCTACAAATTCAAAAAGTAGAACAAGAACTTGGATTTGATTTATTTGATCGAAGAAAAAATCCGATCATCACGACAAAACTCGGTAAAGAAGTTGTCGAACAAGCAAAATCAACACTTAAAGAAGCGGACAAATTATTTGAAATCGCCGGCCAATGGAAAGATGAACCTGCTGGCAATATTTCATTAGGAATCATCCCTACTGTCAGCAATTATTTGATTCCATCAATCTATAAAAAATTGCAATCGGAATTTCCAAAAGTGAACTTTCGTATTTCAGAACTTCCTACTTTAACAATCATTGAAAAATTAGAATCGGAGGAAATTGATTTGGGAATTCTTGCAACTCCTCTCAAAATATCAAATGTCGTCGAACTCCCACTCTATTATGAACCATTTGTTGTCTACTATCCAAAGGATGCGAAAGAAAAATCTACCTCTGTCTCGATGAAACATATTGAGAAGTATCCCTTACTTGTTTTGGGCGAAGAACATTGTTTTCGGCACCAATCATTAAAAATATGCAATCGAAATGCTTTGGCAAAAATAGAAAGTGGGAGCGTGGAAACCTTAAAACGTATGGTGGATATGGGAATTGGGGTCACATTACTTCCCAAACTGGCAGTGGATAAAGTTTCCGAACGGATTGTACCATTCCAATCACCGGAACCTGCACGTGAAATTAGTATGGTTTACAAAAAAGGATTTTATAAAACAAAAATCTTAAATAAACTTTCCAATTTAATACTCAATGTGATTCCAAAGGAATACCATAAAAAGGAAAAATTCAAAGTGATCGGAGTTTCCATCGGACAGGATTAATGACATAAGATGTAGTCATAGCTTTTATAAATCATATCATTTATAACATTTATTTTACAAATGACGCGATATGGGTTATATTCTTCTTAACAAGAAAAGGAGGATATTCAATGTCCAATATCAACACACAAATCCCTGACTTCACAACAGAAGCTTTCCATAACGGTGCTTTTAAAAAAATCAGCAAAAAGGACGTACTCGGAAAGTGGTCTGTTTTCGTATTTTATCCAGCAGACTTTACCTTTGTTTGCCCCACTGAACTTGGTGATGTAGCAGATCATTACGAAGAACTTCAAAAGATGGGAGTGGAAGTGTATTCTGTATCTACAGACACTCACTTCGTTCACAAAGCATGGCACGAAGCAAGTGATACCATCAAAAAAATCAAATTCCCAATGCTTGGTGATGCATCAGGAAAAATCACAAGAGGATTTGGAGTCATGATCGAAGATGATGGCCAAGCACTACGAGGAACTTTTGTCGTAAACCCAGAAGGTGTGATCAAAACTGCTGAAATCCATGACCTTGGAATCGGAAGATCTGCTGAAGAGTTAGTGAGAAAAGTCCAAGCGGCTCAGTACGTTGCCAATAACGACGGAGAAGTATGCCCTGCGAAGTGGAAACCAGGTAACACAACGTTAAAACCTGGTCTTGACTTGGTAGGAAAAATCTAAACAAAATTAGGCGGGCCTAGCCCGCCTAAAACTAGGAGGAAGTTATGTTAGATGAATCAACCAAACAACAAGTAAAACAATACTTTGAAAGGATTAAAAATCCAGTCAGCATTACATTGTATTCTGGTGACCATGAAAAAAGGGAAGAGTTAGTTTCCTTTCTCAATGATATCGAATCATTGAGTCCAATGATATCAATCCAACACTCAAGTGATGTCACTGATGGACTACGATTCACGATTATATCAAACGGAAATCCTACTGGAATCCATTTCTCAGGAATTCCCATGGGACATGAATTTACTTCCTTCATACTAGCGATTTTACAATCCGGAGGTAATCCGATCAAATTGGAAGAAGGGATTCTTTCTGCGGTTTCCAAATTGAAAGGTGAGTTTCGGTTTGAAACATTTATTTCCCTTGATTGCCATAATTGCCCTGAGGTTGTGCAAACTCTAAACAGCTTTGCTTTGGTGAATCCCAACATCTCCCACAACATGATCGACGGAGCGATGTATCCTGAATTGGTGAAAGAAAAAAATATCCAAGGTGTTCCTGCTGTATATTTGAACGGAGAACGTTTTTTAAGTGGAAAAGCAGAAGCATCGATCATTTTTGATAAACTTTTGGAATTATATACAATTCCCTCTGAGTCAGAATCTAGCGATGGTTTGGCGAATCCTTCTGAAATTTATGATGTCACTGTCATTGGTGGTGGTCCATCTGGAGTGACTGCAGCCGTTTATGCCGCAAGAAAAGGACTTAGAACTCTAGTGATTGCCGATCGATTGGGTGGACAAGTAAAAGATACTTTGGGTATCGAAAATATTATCTCAATTCCATATACAACTGGGCCTGAATTGATCCATGTCTTGGCTGACCAACTTGAAAAAAACCAAATCAAAAAGAAAGAAAATGTTCGGGTTCAAAAAATAGAACAAGGACAAACAAAAATCATTCACTTGAACACTGGTGAGAAAATCCTTTCCAAAACTGTGATTTTGTCTACTGGCGCAAAATGGAGAGAACTCAATGTTCCAGGTGAAAAGGAGTTCGTTGGAAAGGGCGTTGCTTATTGCCCTCACTGTGATGGTCCATTTTTTAAAGACAAAGATGTGGCTGTGATCGGTGGAGGAAACTCGGGAGTGGAAGCAGCTTTAGATTTAAGTGGAATTGTGAAATCTGTCACTTTAGTTGAGTTTGGTGATAAATTAAACGCAGACAAGGTGTTATTGGATAAGGTGGCAAGTTCTCCAAACATCAAAACTTTGGTCAAAGCGCAAACCACTGAAATTCAAACAGGTGTAGATAAAGTCACAGGGCTTACCTACAAGGATCGAAATACAGAACAAGTATCAACGATTCCATTGGATGGAGTGTTTGTTCAGATCGGTCTTGTACCAAACAGTAGTTTTGTGAAAGACTTAGTGGCAACGAATCGGTTTGGAGAAATTTTGGTCGATGAAAAGTGTAAAACCAATGTGGATGGAATCTTTGCTTGTGGGGATGTGACAAATACACCTTACAAACAAATTATCATTGCAATGGGAGAAGGGGCAAAGGCGGCAATCAGCGCTTTTGAATATCTACTACACGCGGCCTAACCGAAGCCACTTTTCTACAGTCGCATACAGATGGGATGCGGAAATGGGTTTGGTTAAAAAATCGTCCATTCCCGATTCCATCGCAGAATCCTTTACAGCATAAAAAGCACCAGCTGTCAAAGCGACAATTGGTGTTTTTTTATTTGAATTGGTTTCCAATCTTCGAATTTCAATGGTTGCTGTGTATCCATCCATAATCGGCATTTGCAAATCCATTATGATCAAATCTGGAACTTTAAATTGGAATTGCGCAAGTGCTTCTATTCCATCAATCGCATAACGTAACTTTAAATTCGGATATTTTTTTTGTAACAGTTTCGTCAAAAGTTTTCGATTCAAATCATTATCTTCAACGATGAGAATGTCTGATTGGATCTCAGGAATTTGCACTAAGTTAGTTTCGAGGTTCTGAGTAGGTTTATCATCAAAAATAGAAGATGCATTTTCGCCTGATGATTTGACTTCCAGTGTCAAAGGAAAACTAAACTGGCTTCCCTTTCCTAGTTCACTTTGGATCGTCAATTTAGAATTCATTTTTAATAATAGTTCATTTGTGATCGTGAGCCCAAGTCCTGATCCACCGTACTTTCTCGTGATCGAAGTATCTGCTTGAGAAAAAGAATCGAATAGCCTAGAACCTACATTCATATCAATACCAATTCCAGTATCAGATACCTCAAATGAAATTGTCACATAATCACCGTTACGCTCCATTTGTTGTAAAGAGACTTTTACGGATCCTTCATGGGTGAACTTAATGGCATTCCCGATTAAATTTGATAGAATCTGTCTGATCCTAAGTGGATCGAGCGAAACATATTTTGGCAGATTTGGATCAATTTGTATATGTAATGCGATTCCTTTGGATGCCGCTGATACTTGAAACAAATCTAAGGTTGATTGCACCAAATCAATTAAATTAGTGTTAATCGATTCAAATTCAAGTTTTCCAGAATCGATCTTAGAGAAGTCTAAGATTTGATTCACCAATTCTAATAAACTTTTTCCTGAAAAGAAAATGTTTTTCAAATATTCTTTTTGTTCTTCTTGTAAAGGAGAGTTTAATAAAAGTTCGGTGAATCCAATGATGCCATTTAATGGAGTCCGAATTTCGTGACTCATATTTGCTAAAAAGTTTCCCTTTGCAATGTTTGCGGCTTCTGCTAATTCTTTTGCATAACGAAGGGTATACTCGATTTTTTTTGTTTCAGTTAAATCTGTATTTGAACCAAGTAAACGAATTTTGTTGCCCGAGGCATCCCTTTGGATGTAACATTTTGACAATACATGTGCAAAATTACCTTTTCTTTTTTTCATCTGGAACGTAAATTCAAAGGTTTCACGTTGTGAGGCTAAAATAGTTTCTAAAAATTCACTGACCCATCCAACATCATCTGGATGGATTAAACTTTGCCAGTAATCAATGGGAACATTTTCTGGTTTTTCATCGTTTCCAAATTCTAACCACCATCGTCTGGAATAAATCACTGTATTGTTTACTAAGTCCCAATCAAACCAACCATCAGAGCTAGCTTCCAAAATCAAAGCATATCGTTCATTATATTCTTTAAGTGCATTTTCGGCTAATTTTTGTTCGGTGATATCCTTACTTGCACCGACAATGTATTTATATTTGCCCTCTACTTCAATAGGAGTCAGTTCCGTAATCCAAATTTTTGTTCCAGCGGGCATTGTGAAACTTTCTTCATAAGAGATAGTTTTTTTAGATTGGATCGCCTTTTTGAAATTATTGATTACTGTTCCACCAAGTTCTTCACCCAATAACTCTATAGGAGTTTTTCCTTGGATCATTGATAGTTTGATTCCCGTGGATCTTTCATAAGCTAAGTTAATCCTACGGATCACATATTGATCATCATCTTTTACTTCGATTAAAAACATGGAATCTTGTGATCCATTAAAAATCATATTGTTTTCAATTAACAAATGTTTGATATCAACGGATTCATCTTGAAATAAATGATAAAGAGGAAGTAAGTCAGAAATGTCAGTAACAATCCCATCAATTCTGTACGAACCATTTGATTGATTATGAATCAATCTACCTCGGCATTCAATGTACTTGATGTTTTGATTTTTTGTTATGATTCTTAAGCGGAGTCGAAATTTTTGATTGTTTTGGATTGCAATTAACGCATGTTTGATTAAGTTTCGATCTTCCTTATAAATGAATTTCTGCCAGGATGTTTTATTTTCTAAAAAATACTGGCTGTCATAACCTGTCAAAGTTTGGATCGATCGACTCGTATACAGAATTTCTAATTTCGGGTATCCAATTGAAAATACAATGTCCTCAAAATCGGATAGAATCTGAATTTCGAGGGAGGGATCAGTCGGCATACCCTCCATGCGACGAAAAAATTGTTAAGAAAACTGGCGTTTTACAATCCAACCGATCGATTTTGGATGAGAAATGGGAGAGCAAACGATGGTAAAAAACGAGGGTAACTCATCCCTAGAAGTTCCCCGTCCTTTAAGACTCGGAATTCATCCACAAAATAGGGCCAAGGAAAGGGAGCATCCTTCGTATAACGCAAAAACAAAGAAGTTTTCCCATCGATCGGGGATGTTTCCATTGAAACTAACATTTTAAACTTTTTTTCCAAGTGGGGCTCTCCTGGTTTCTGAAAAAGATTGATGGCTTCACTTTGTCCATGAAAGGATTTCCCCCACCAGTTACGAAAATGCAAAAATTGTAATCCAGTTTTGGCCAACCATTGGAACCATTTAGGTCCAAGCCATTGGATCTGAAACTGACCAGTCGGGATGGACTTAGGTGAAGTTAAGCTTAAAAATTGTTTTTTATAGGCAAAGACTGACATTCAGTTTAATCCAAAGTTTCAATCGCGAAAGCATAGCGAAAATCAGGATACATGTAAAAAAAAATTAGAAAGAAATTCCGTTTCATTCAGGAAAGACTTGGCAAATAGAAGCTACCATCGTAGAACAGAGGACATTCGGTTTTTGGAGTTACTATGCGTAAGATATTCCTTTGGTTTTTGATGTTGTTTTTCTTTGTTTCCTGTCAATCAGTCAAAGGGATTTTTAAGTCAATCAAACGGACTCTTTTTCCTAGTAGTTGCCGACTCGAAGTAAAGTTAGACACAACAGGGCTCAAGTATTTAGACAACTTATGGGATTATAAAATTTTTGTATCTGAGGATACAGAGTTTGATGAGCTCGCAAACGCAGTCACGATCCAACCTAAACCATCTTATGAAGGCAGTCGGTATTCTTCCTTTGTGAGTCGGGAGTTTTCTTTGGACAATTGGCATTTCGACGAAAACGTTGAATATGAACTGACCATATCCAAATTTTATGCAACAAACGACTGTTTTTTGGAAAATCCAGTTAGTTTCAAACTACCGGCGATGGTTCGCAAACCATCCTTTTATTTATCTCATGAAAATATTTTTGAATCCAATCTCAATAAAGTATTACCAATTTCCATTTATAATGTTCCAGAATTTAAAGTACGTTCGGCTGAATTAACCGTTCCAGTCCTAGTAAACGCGATCGCTCGATTAGGAAGTGCTTACTATGCCTATGAGAATGAACTGAATTGGAAAAATTCTGATTGGAAAACTGGTGAAAAAATAAACGCTTATGGCAACCAAGGAATGGACATTGACAAATTTTTTGGTTCCAAACCGAATAGCAAAGGTTGGCTTGCATTCCAATTGGGTGCAATTGTTGTGGGTGATGACAACAAAGAAAAATTCGCTACTGAAAATCGATTTTTACAATCCACAAACCTGGGGATCACTACGAAAGAAGATCCAAATGCCTTACATGTTTGGGTCAATACATTATCAAAAGCGGAACCAGTAGCTAATTCCAATATCAGTTTATATGTAAAGGGGAGTTTAAAAGGAACTTGTAAAACAGACCAAGAAGGGTATTGTTCCGTTCCTTCGATCGCCAATGCAAAGTTAATGGAATATTCTGTATTGATTGCAGAAGACCAAACAGGCGATAAAGCTTTTTTACATTTTAACCAAACACATATTGACGGATATTCTGAATATAGTTCGGAAGATCATATCAAAGGAAAAGTTTACTTTGATCGAAAATTGTATCGCCCTGGTGATCGAGTAGAAATCAAAGCATACCTAACCGATCGAAAAAATGGATCCTTGGTTCCTTTTGCTTCTCGATCTGTGAATGTTCAAATTAGAGATTCTAGGGGGAAGGATGTATCAAACATTTCCTCAACAACCTCTTCGCAAGGTGGAGTACATTCGAGTTTTGTCATTTCAAATGATGCACCGCTTGGTCACTACTCCGTTTCAATTTTAATTCCAGGAAAAACGTATTCGGTTACGTATGATACCTTCCAGGTGGAAGAATTTCGACCTGTTAACTTTATGGTCAATGTGGTTTTAGCAAAACTTGCCACTAAGAATCAAAATGTAAAAGGAAGTGTAGAAGGGAAATACATGTTTGGTGCTCCAATGGGTGGAGCCAAAGTCAGTTATTCCGTTTTAAAACGTAAACGTTATATACATTTTGACCAGTATCCAAGTTATGATTTTTCTGATACTTGGTATGATTATGAAGATGAATATTCAGAAGGAAACTCTGAGTATGTTTCTGGTTCAGAAGGAGTTTTAGACAAAACAGGATTTTACCAACTAGACATACCTATCCAATCTTTAACACGGAAGTTTGTAACAGATGGAGAGGACATTGAAATTGCAGATCCTTTCAACTTAATTGTTGAGTCTTCGGTTTATGATGTTGATGGAAAATCAGTTACAAAATCTGCAAATATCCCTTACCAACCTTCTGACACTTCAGTTGGTCTTAAGTGCAAAGATCGTTACCAAGCAATTGATAAACCATTTCAATTCACTGCAGTCGCAGTAGACACCCAAGGTAAGGCGGTCAATGGAGCTGAACTAAAAGCATACATCATTTACAATGATTGGACTTCCGTTTTATCCCAAGGGATTGGTAAGTTTTTCTTCCGCAGTAACCAACTCACTAAAAAAGTGATGGAAGTAAAAAAGTTAGTTTCAAAGGCAGATGGTGTCACCTTTGACTACAGAACCAAAGATCCAGGAAGTTATACCATCCTTGTCTTAAACAAAGACAAAGTATTCTCAAGGGTGGATTTTTATGCTTACCAAAAAGAGTCGTATTATACTTGGGACTTTCGTGGTGATGATTCAATCGAATTACGTTCTGACAAAAAAGAATATAAAATAGGAGATAAAGCAAAAATTCTCATCAAATCTCCATTACAAAATGCACGCGTGATTGTGACGGTCGAAAGAGATTCTGTTTATTTTAAGAAGTCTTTTTTAATGAAAGGGAATAGTGCTCCTATTGAAATTCCAATTGAAGAGGATTACCTTCCCAATGTTGACGTGAATGTTGTTTTATTATCAGGAAGACTACCCGTACCAGACGGTTTATCATCAGATGATATCAAAGAGTTCAACGAACATGACTTAGGTGCACCGAAAGCAAAAACTGGTTCTGTTACTTTAAAAGTGGAGCTTGCATCCAAAATTGCACCAGTCTCTGTTTCTAGTGACAAAACAGAATACCAACCAAGGGAGCAGGTAAAATTAGCAATCAAAACTGCACCAGGGGCCGAGTTGACGGTCTCTGTTGCCGATAGAGGTGTTTTAGATTTAGTTGGATATTCTTATCAATCACCTATCCAAATTTTTTACCAATATTGGAACAATCTTATCAAAACCTATGAACTTAGAAGTATGATCATCAAACACTACTTATATGAAAACAAAGGTGATAGTCCTGGTGGTGATTATGGTGAAGATTCAGGTGGTGGATTTTCTGCCGAACTAGAGTCGGGAGCAAGAAAGGACTTTAGACCCACAGCTTATTGGAACCCTGTTCTGATTGCGGATAGTAACGGCGAAGCAAATGTAAGTTTCACCCTTCCTGATAACCTAACAACATTTAGAATCATGGTCGCGTCAGCTGCAAATGGCAAATATGGTGTTTCCAATTCTGAATTTTTAGTCAAAAAGAATTTGGTCTTACAAAAGACGGTCGCACGTTTCATTCGAGTAGGAGATGATCTTGAATTGGGTGGAAGCATCACAAACAATACAAAGTTAAATGGCAAATTTCGTTATAAAATTGAGTCAAAATTTCTTTCAGAAGATAAAGGTTGGCAATCCATTGAACTAAATGCCGGACAAACCAAAGAAGTGTTGCGAACGTTTCAAATCACGGAAGCTCAATATATCAAACTCAAACAGAATAAACCGAATGAAGAAATCCAGTTGACCTACCAAATGTCTGTTGAGCCAGAAAACAATTCCAACTTTCTGTCGTTTAAAAAATCTGATTTGTCAGATTCCTTGATCATCTCACTTCCGATTAAAGAATTTGATCCTGTAACGTCTGTTCAATTTTCAGGATATACAGACTCAGAATTTAAAACAACCATACCTTTCCCAAAAAAAGAATCTATATTACTCAACAAAGGATCATTGGATATTCGAATTTCAGGCACTGCTCTTACGGCTTTAAAAAGTGCATTTGATTTTTATGAATCAAATCCTTATTTTTGTATGGAACAACGAACGTCCGCTTACCTATTGTCGTTGAGTTCTGGTGAATTATTGAAGGAATTTCAATACAAAGCGCCTACCAAAGATGGATATGACTTCAATCAGATTGAAAAACTATTTTTAGATGAGATGTCTGAATTCCAAACCTCTAATGGAAGTTTTCAATTGTGGAAGGGCTTTAGTCGGTCAGGTTATCCTTATTTGACAGCATACGTAGCTTCTGTGATGCAGCTAGGGAAAGAAAAAGGAAAACGATCCAATTCCTCGGCCTTTGGACAAGCACTCAAATTTCTTGAAGGATATGTTAAAAATCCAACTGAAACATCTGTTAATTCCTACCAAACTTTGAGTTTGATTTATTCCGTATTTTCTAAAGAGAAAAAAGATGTTTCTTCTTTGGAAAAAACTCTGATCGATCATTACGATGAACTCAATCCTAAATCAAGAGGAATATTTTTAACGGCTTATGCCGAAAATCATAAATTGGATTCTTTCCAAACAGATCCTAAATTTAAAAAATTATACGAAGATTTTGTAAGTTATATTGAGTATGAGAAAGCTCTGTTCACCGTTAAACCGATGAAAAAGAATCCTAATGAGAATTATTATTATTCATATTATAATACTTCTTCTGTATTAGGAAATTATCTACGACTTATGCTTCGAGTTGATATAAAAAATCCAAGAATGGTGCAATTGGTCAAAGCTATCATGATGGATCAAAACAAATCCTATTGGGCAGATAGCCATAGCGTTGGAACAATCGCACTTGCATTGTCTGAATACAGAAATCGATTTGAGGCCACTACTAGTGATACAGAAGGGCAAGTGATTTTTGGAGAAAAAACAATCATTGATGAATCATTTTCTCCAACATCGGATTCCATATACAAAGAAGAGATTACCTTTGATCGTTTATTTGATGGTAATGACATTTCCAATCGTCCGATTAACTTTAAAAAAACAAGTGCTGATGGAAGATTATATTTCCAATCTAGGTTGATGTATGTTCCTGTAAAAGATAACACTCAACAAAAGTTCAACGGACTTGAAATCAAAAAAACAATTTACCGCATTGATGGAAGAAACAGTGATGGTGATCCAATACTAAAAGAAGTCAATAATTTACAAAGAGGCTCAACTTACTTAATCAAAGTAAAAGTGTTAAGTAAAAAGGAACATGCATTTGTATTGGTTGTTGATCCTTTGCCAAGTAATACTGAGATTGTGAATACTTCATTTTTGACGGAAAAACAATCTGATTCAGAAGATACTGACGTTACCGAATCATATTATGGTCAGTATACAGAGTATCGTGACGATCGTGTTATCTTTTCTGATGATTATTTACGTTCCGGCGAAACAGAATTCAATTATATCATTCGACCAGTTGCGAAAGGGAATGCGACAATGCCAGCCTCTAAAACATTTTTGATGTATCATCCTGAGTTTTACGGCAATACAAGTTCTTTAAAAGTGAAAGTGGAGTGAAGGGAAATTTCTTCCGAACAATCAAAATCCTAATCCCAAGTATATTCATTGTATTGGGATTGGGTTTTTTACTGAGGCCGATCGATTCTCATGTTTTTAAAAAACAAATCACAACAAGGATTTTAACGAAAGAAAAACACATCATTGGTCGCTCCATCAATGAGATACAAACAAAACAAGATTGGGAATCATTCGATGAATACCCGGATTTTGTATCAAAAATTGTGTTAATTGCCGAAGACAAACGATTTGAATCCCATCATGGGATTGATCTATTAGCCCTTTCCAATTCGATTTATTCTTACCTATTTTCCAAAGAGAATCGCGGAGGTGGATCTACAATTACGATGCAACTCACAAGGATCGTGTATCCAGAAATCCGCAACTATCCAATTGTTGTTCGAAAATTTTTTGAAGTGATCACGGCTTTACGTTTTGAACTATGGATGACAAAACAAGAAATTTTAGAAGCTTACTTAAATTCAGTTTCATTACATTCTAATATTGTTGGTTTTCCATCTGCTTCCTTACAGTTATTTGATAAACACATCCGATTTTTATCAGTTGAAGAAGCAGTTTATTTGACTGTATTGATTCGAAAAAATCATTCTACAAATGAAGAAATCAGATTTCGATACAACCAACTACGTGAAAAAATACCTTTCCTGATTCCTTACTTAGAAAATCCAAAAGACTTAACGATAGATACACAAAAAGAAAATAAAAATGAATTGAATACCCAATTCAAAGGGGAAAACCAACACTTTCTCAATTGGATTCGCGTCCTAAATCCATTGCCTGATGGTGAATTTGTGGCAACGATTTCTTCCCAATTGAATACGGAAGTTCATTCGATAGTCAATTCTGAGTTAGAAGGCTTAAAACGATGGAATGTGAGTAATGCTTCTGCTTTAGTTTTAGAAAAAAATCCAAATCATTCCGATGAATTATCGTTAGTAGCCATGATTGGCTCAAAAAACTTTTTTGAAGAAGGGAATGGTATGGTTAATGGGTCATTGGCATTTCGTGATGCAGGAAGTACCTTAAAACCATTATTATATGGATATGCAATTGATAAAAAAATTTATACAGTCAATTCGATACTTTCCGATGAAAAGTTTTCTTATCCGATTGGGTTTGTTGGGAATTACCTTCCTAGAAATGCTGACCTTCGTTATTGGGGGGATATCACTCTTGCGGAAGCATTGGGAAATTCCAGAAACATCCCTGCAGTCACAACCATACAACGGATAGGTGTCCCTGTCTTTTACCAATTTTTAATTGGTGCTGGGTTTTTGCACCTAAAGGAGTCACCTAGTTTTTATGGACCGGGGCTTGCGTTAGGAACAGGCGGTGCTAGTTTATTACAACTTTCAAGAAGTTATGGGACATTTATGTTAGGTGGCATTTTGCCAAAAATCCGTTTAGGATATTTAAAAGAAGTTCCTTTTTATTATGGTGAAAGTAAACGATTGTTATCGGAAGAAACAGCAGAAGAAATTAAATTTATTCTCAGTGATGCAAAACTTAGGCAAAGGGCTTTCGGAAGAAGGAGTTATTTAAACTTTCCTTTCCCCGTATCAATTAAAACGGGAACATCCAAAGACTATCGAAACTCGTGGACAGTTGCATTTAATGATCGTTATGTAGTCGCCGCATGGGTTGGAAATTTTTCTGGTGAAAAGACGATGGATGTATCCGGATCGTTTGGTGCTGGTAGAATGGTTCAAAATATTTTTCGAATTTTAATGGATGATAAACCTAAATCAGTTTATACACCTAAGTTTACTGAAGTACGAAATTTTTGTAAGTTAACGGGTAAGTCGGCAACGATCCAATGTCCTTCTATATCATTACGTGTTCGAAAAGAGATGATCCAATCGGAAATATGCGATCAACATAGCATAGGTGGAGAAAGTTCTGTCATCGGAGCCAGATTTGTATATCCATCCAATGGACAAGTGTATTTATACCATCCTTCGCATGAAAAAGAAAAACAAAAGATACCCATTCGTATTAGAGAAATCAAAACATTAAAAAATCCAAAATTGATCTGGAACCAAACAAAAGAGATTCAATTGTCCATTCATGGTGAAGGAAGTTTGTCTATCGAAAGAGGGAAACAAAATTTGGAATTGTTTGATGGTGTTATCAAAAAAGCTAGTGTTCAGTTTGAAGTTAAGTAAATTAAACGATTTTTTTCTAACTTCTCGTAGCAAGTGGTTTGTTTTTTATGGGATTTTATATCTATTCCATTTTCCTGGTGATTGGAATTGGTTGGGATGGAGTTATTATCATGGAATCTTGATCCATCTATTATTCGGGGCCTGTATTTTTTTTGAATCGATCTATGTTCGAATTCAAAAATTAAATTCGCTTTTAGGAAATCACATTCGAACATTTTTGTTTTTACTCTTATTCGTTGCTTTAAATTACCAATGGGTTTACCAAACACAAATTCAGTTTTCCTTATTGGGTTATCTTATCGTTAATTTTGGCCAAATTGTACATGAGTGGATCCCTTTTATAAAAGAGTGGAATTTAATTCAATTTTTCCCTATTTTAATTTATTTTCTTTTGTTAGATCCTTTTTTAACATTTTCTCGGCACCGTGTGGAACCCATATTTTTGATGTTAGTGATTTATTTACTTTTGATCATGAATGCAAAGGTAGGTGATCAAAAAAAACAAATTCACTTCACTCCAAAACAATCGAATCAAAAAATAAATCGTTATTTGGATCAAATTCCGCAAGGAACGAACATTGTTTTGGTAGTTTTGGAAGGTGTTGCAAGAAAACATATCTTGGAGATGAAGTCTGAATATATAAACTATTCTTTGTTAAACGGATCACATTTTTGGATTCCTATGCCACATACTTCCAAAAGTTTATACACATGGATGACTGGTCATTCACAGTTGTTTAGTACACGAATTGAACCAGACTCAATCAATGAAGAAGAAAGTTTGCCAATTATACTAAAAAAAAGATTTTTTTACCAGACTCAAATGATTTATACTCAATCAATTTATTTTGAAGGTATGAATGCATTTTTTCCAAAAATTTTCGATAAGGTGACTGATAAAACGATTCTGGAAACCAAATACAATGACAAATGGGAGTCCTTTAGTTGGGGAATGGACGATCGGGTGATCCTTTCTGAATTCAAACAACAAATGGATCGATCCAAACCTTTTTTTGTTTTCATTGGCATGAGCCAAACCCATAGTCCTTACTTTACCAATTCGATATCAGGATCTTCTTTAAACAAACTCCAACGTCACAAAAAAGCTTTAGAAGAAAATGTAACGTTAATTGATGACTTGATATCATTTATTAAATCGAGTTCGGATCAGGAGACTTTATTGATTGTTACTGCTGATCATGGGGAAAGTTTTGGTGAAGAAGGCGCCAACGCTCATAACTATTCTCTTTACAACCAAGAAGTAGATGTACCGTTTTTACTTTATTTGATTCAATCTAACAAATTATATATCCCACTTGTGGGATCTTCGATTCATTTTAAGGAAACATTACTTCAATTAATGGAAAATAAAATGGAAAATAAAGAAATGAGCCATCATTTTTTAAAATCCAGTTACCAACCAACCATACCATTCAAAACTTGGAATTCGGAAATCCAAAGAGGAATTGTGAAACGGGAAAAAAAATATATCTATCACAATGACAAAAACATTTTATTTGAAATGGATTGGAATGATTTTGATAGAAAAATCATCAATGATCCAATTTTAAAGGAAAAAATTCTAAAGGAGATTTATGCGGAGACTTCTAAATAGTTTGGGTTTGGGGACTAGAATGTCCTTTTAACAAATTTAAAATCGAAATTTCCAGAAATTTTTTATAATCCAATACAAACATTTCGAGTTCTGTATCTTTCACTGCTTCTTTTACTTGGTTGGAAGGAAAACCATGTGACCAAGAACCTACAGCCAATGCATGGCATTGCATCAAAAATAAAAAACCTGATTGTTCTGTGAGAAAAGGAAAATATTGAATGATCAGTGGTAAAACGGATGTGATTTGATTTTTTAGATTAGTTTTGAATTCACGAATCGTTTGGATGCTTGCATTTTTTTCCAGTATCGTTGGTACGATGGGTAAAAGTTTTAAAAATCGTGAGTGACGATCCATGGAATTCACAAACCAATTGGAAAATATATCCGCATTCATTTTTGGAGTATTGATTAAAAATTCATTTAAATCCATAAACCAAGATTCATAATCGGCACTATGAATTCGAAGGCAAAGATCTTCTTTTGTAGGAAAGTATAAATACAAAGTACCTTTTGCGATTTTTGCTCGTTTTGCAACTTCATCCATTGAAAGTTCTGCCCAATCTTTTTTTTGGAGTAAGGTTGCTGCTGCTTGAATGATCGAAGTACGTTTCGAAAGTTTATCTTTCTCTAAAACAGCTCTCTTTTTAGGGGAACGTTCTATTACTTGTGCTCGACTCATACTTCCAATGTAAGAATCTAATTAAAAATTTGCTATAAAAAAACTGAAATTGACTTAAGGTCAATTCTAGATGACTTTTGGTCACGATTTCGAAAAGAGGATCAAAAACTAAAAATCTTGGTTTGCAATTATTTTGAATTAAGTTCAATTGATTCATTGTGTGCGGAAGATTTGGATATACGATCATCAAATTGAAAGATGGCACGGAAAAATGGATCCGTTTGATTCAAGGGACACAAGTATTCGATATCCAAAAGGTAGAAGATTCGTTTCGACGTTCTCCCAATTTAGAATTTTATCCCAGTGCCTTTGCGCCAGTCATCCATTCGGAACCAAATACAAACGAAATCATATTAGATTCAATGCAATGGGGTATCCAACCAGAATGGTCTCCCAAACCTATCTTTAACACTAGAGAAGAGAGGTTATTTGCCACTTCATTTTGGTCAAGTGCAGCAAAATGCAAACGTTGCATCATCCCGGCGTCCTACTTTAACGAATGGAAGTCGGAAAAAGGTACAAAGGTAAAGTATAAAATATTTCCCAAGTCTGGTGAAAGTTTTTGTTTTGCAGGTATTTATGGCAATGTTCCCAACCAATCAACGAATCAGCTTTGGTTTAGCATTTTAACTCAAGAGGGAAATCAGTTGATGAAAGAAATCCATAATTCTGGTGGGAACCAAGGTCGACAGCCCGTCCACCTAACGGAAGACTGCTGGGAGGAGTGGTTGGATCCAAAAATTTCCGAAGAACAACAAATCCGAAGTTTGATTCAAACATATTCGAGTGAATTTATAGATGCAGTGCCCGAACTTTCTGAGCCCATGTTATTTTAATTGATCATATTCATTCATAAGTAATTCTGTCAATAGTTCAGTGTTATGAGAAAGTTTGTATCAAGATCCAGTTTGATCTTTTGTTTTGTTTCTTTTAGTTTTTTGAGTTTTTTTTCATTATCTTCTAATCCAAAATCATGCAAACCAAATTCGGAAGAAACAAAAATAGAAATCCTATTAAAAACCATTGGAAATTTTAATGGTAGTTTCATCCGTAATGGAGAAACTCATCTAGCTAAAGATGCTGAAAATCATTTGCGTTACAAATTAAAAGAAGCTAAAAATTCTTTTTTTGCACCAGATCCAAAAGATTGGACTGCAAAACTCTTCATCGATAAAATTGCGACAAAATCATTTTTATCTGGAACTCCTTATAAAATCCGTTTTCCAAATGGGAAAGAATTTCCTTCATCCGTTTGGCTCTACGATGAGTTGAAAAAAATAGATTCTTGTCAATCGGATTAGACTCGAATTCTGATCCTAAAAAACCAATCATCTCACTGAAATTTTAAACAGAAGGAACCTTCATTCCAAAGAGGTTTGGATCCCTAGTTGTGTAGGAGTGGTACTTCCTGTTGTATAGATTCGATCCATATATCCTAATTTACCTGTACATAACTCTTTCATCTGGTCAGTACGTTTGATTGTTGGACTTGTCAAATTCGATGAATACCGAATTTTTTCAAAGGTACCATTGTTTGGTTGGATGTAAACGTCCGCTATTTGGTAAGTACTGGAGCCTTCTCCTGTTGAAACTGCCGATCCGGAAGAATACCGACTGATCGTATTCGGTACTCTAGATCGATTTCTCCATAAACCCGTAGTCAAATCTAAGATCGTAGGAGGTTCTTCAAAGATTGCGATATCTCCAAGATCAGATCCAAGAAAAGATAACCACTGTAAATTTCCACTCAGATCATATTGTGCGAAGGCATAATGTTCTGTATCACTTTGCATTGGTTCTCTCACCAATGAGCTCCATGATAAATTGGTCGTTACCAATTGTAAGATCGCATTTTGGCTGACAATTAATTGTCTGCTATCTCCATACGATGCACTGGAATGGCCATTATATATTAGAAATTCACGATTCCCTGTGTTTACGTTTAGCTTAGTAATGAAAGGTCTATCTGTTCCTGGATTCGGATGAGTGGATCCAGAAATACTTCCAGCGGTTGTCCCTGCCAGATAAACAAAACCATTGGCGTAGGTAACATTGAATGCAAAATCATTATTTGCACTTGAGATATAAGTTTGGTATCGGCCTAATCCTTCTCCATTGACAATTCCGGACAAAATGTCTGTGTCGGAAGTGGAACCAAGAGACGAATTGGTAACAGCAGTTAATTCAGGGAAACTGGCATGTCCATTCGTTCCAACTAAGGTGACAAAAAAATGAAACTGATCAAATGAATCAACAGTGGTGACAAGGTAATTGTCGATATCTAATGAATCTAAATAAGTATACCAAATTCGATTTCCATTGGTAGAATGCCTCCCCAAATAAACGGATTTATTTGCATCCGCCTTTCCAGAGATCATATTCGGTAATGAAATTCCATTTCCAATGGCAAGAAAACTGATCGCTAGATCCCCATTGGTAAACTGATGTAATCGGGGATTAAAATTTAAATTACTAAAACCTTGCCCTAAATAATCCACCCACATGATATCTCCATTGCTCCGAGAAAGTCGAAGGAGGAATAAGTTCAATGTTGACCCAGGTGTTCCTTGAAAATCACTCGTGATCCCTTTTGTATCCCCTGGAATGATTGGATCTTCGGTAAAACCAACAACGATGATGTCACCATTGGATAAAAATAGAAAATCGGTTCCGTAAGTAAGATAAGAACCAGTTCCATACCGTCTTTCCCATGCAGAAAAATTCCTACATCCATCATTTAAAAGGAAGGATTGTAAAACGGTCCGCACCCAAAAGTCTTCGTTCTTTGGATCATTAGGGTTATTCAGGTTGAGCTTACACGATAATAAAAGGAATACAAAAATTGCCAAAAGAAAACGAAACATATTCTATCGATCCAAGTGATTTATATTACCAAGTTTGAATTGACTATGCCAACAGACGATTTCATTTTTTTGTAGGGTACTTTTCTTAAATTTGAAAAAAATTATGTAAACAATAGTTGTAAAAAAATAAAACTAATGTAGTGTAATCCACCATGCTGTAGCCCAGGGAGTGAGTCATGTTTTCAAAAATTGGATATTGTTTGTTTTCTATCTTTTGTACTTTTTTTGTTGGTTCAATATTTTCGCAAACGATTGAGTCTGAGTTTTCTTTTGCTACCAACTTCGAAGTACGACCAACCTTTGTCGAAGGTAGTAATCCTTATTTTGTAAACGCTGGCAAATGGATCTATGTTGGGAAAACAGCTGACTTTGATGAGCCTGGAATTTATTTTTATGATACAGTATCGAAACAAAAAATTTACAAAGCAATTCCATTGGAATCTTATTACCAAGCGCATACAACAGACTTCTTAGGTCAAATCGAAACAAAAGGCAAACGACTTCCTTTGACCGTGTATGAGTTTTTGTTTTATGAAGAGTCAAATGGACGAGCTGGCTTTGTTTTGGAAAACAAAGCAAAATCATCGAAGGCAAAAAAATATTTTTATGTTGGTTGGGATCTAAATTCTAATTCCATTGATGTGGTGGAACCTATTTATGAAATTCCAGCTGAAGACAAAAAGTCTTTTGTACAAAGTTCTTACATTGGGTATTCGGCGAAAGATCAATCCGCATATTTTACCTTTGCAGTGGATGCCGATTTAAAAGATGATGAGTCAGAAGATGTATCAGCATATATATATAAAATTCAAAATCAAAACCTTACAAAATTAAAAGAATATCGATCCAAGTTTTATCCTTATACCCCAGACTTCCATGCAGAATCGAACCAAATCGTAATCGCAGCTTATGCGGAAGCATTTCAAAACAGAAACCCACAAGGTTATTTGTTTCAATTGGATTCGAATACATTCCAATCATTTTCGATTCCTTCGGTTCCATATGGAATTTGTTTTTCAAAGGATGGAAAATCTTTGTATATGGCAGCTGCTGATACAGGAGAGGTAAGGGTGTACAATACAACTAACTTATCCGATGTGAAAAAATCTAAGTGGGGGACACATGGTCATAAATTAGGATTTTGGAAAGATGGTGAACTTGTTTGGGTACGAAATTCAGGTCTTCATATCTATGATCCCAAGACATTAAAACAAAAGAAAGTGATTCCAACTAAAAAGTTTTATAAGAACCATGTGAACGTGAGTGGATCTGCCTTTGTGCCATTTCAAAAATTATTGCTGAGAAATATTTTAGAAGATCCAAAAGGTGGAGCTTCGAACCGAGTACTAGTTGCAGAATAAACAAAAAAAATTGAACTCTTATCCACGATCCCTCTTGGGTTTTCTAATCTAGGAATGTGGATAAGAGTTGATGGAATCTATAACTTCAAATTATTTCCAAAAACTCACATGGTCTTCTGCATACTTCTGGAATGTAACTGGTTCCTTCCCTGTAATCTTTTGGACAGAGTCAATGATTGGGGATGCAAATCCTTCTTTCAGAGCACCTGCAATCATCACAAGAAAGGCAGCATAGTCCTTGGAAAGACCTGCCGATACAAGAGAGGATTCAAATACTTTTGGATCTACATCTACATATTCTATATTTTTTCCGCTCACGAAAGATATGTATTTTGAAACTTGGACGTGATCGAGTGATTCTTTTCCTGTCAGAGTGATTGATTGGTTTACGAAATCATCTGTAGTCAGCAGAACAGAAGCAACAGAAGCAATGTCTCTAGCGTCAATGAAACTTACCGTTGCATTCCCACCTGGGAAATAAATTTTCCCGTCTTGTTTGATTCCTGCGATCCAAAAACTGTTAAAATTTTGCATGAACCAATTGGGACGAATGATGTTCCAAGGAATGCCAGCACCTTCTAATAAAATTTCTGTTTTTCGAAATGGTGCTTCAGGTGGTGCATGATCCACTCCCATTGCCGTCATTAGGACTAATTTTTTAAGTCCAACTTGTTTTGCTTTTTCGATCCAAGGGGAAAGGATTTCATACTGATTGGTTTCCCCTGGAGGGCTTAAGAAATAAGCTGCATCGACTGCTTCTAAAATTTCTAAACCCTTTTTGGTTTCTTTCGAATCAGCATACACCCAAGTGAGATTGGATTCTTTTTTCTGTGATTCTGGTTTTCTTGATCCAGCCCACACTTCGTGACCATTTTTTTGTAATTCTTTGATGAGGTGCCCGCCAACAAGCCCTGATCCACCATAAACAAATACTTTCATAATTGAATTTCCTTTATTTTGAAATGGAATTTGAAATCCATTTCCTTCACTAATCTATATCCAATTGTATCACAGAAACCTAGACTTCCTATGTCGAAAAATATTAAAAAAATATCCAAAAGTATAAAAGAGTAGACATCTGGTGAAAAATTCCGGAAAAAGTAGGTATGGACTTACTTTCGGACATTTTGTTTTCTGCAGGTTGGAAAAATGACTTATTATCAAAAGGTCAAATCTTTCAAAGTTTTGGATTTCATTTTCCATGTGAAAGGAGTGGTGGTTTCCATGTTGTCACACAAGGCAGCTGTTATGCGAGGATAGGAAAACAAATCATCCCATTGCAAAAAGGAGATTTACTCTTTATCACAAGAGGGGTCCATCACGAATTACTCTCCGATCCCAAAGCTAAAGTTGTGACGATCGAACGATTTTTACATGAAAAAAATAATCAAAAAATAGACCAAAACCCAGTGACAACATTTGTTTCTGTTCGTTATGAAGTGCCGGATGGTCCAGTACATCCACTCCTTCTGGAGTTACCTGATTATATTTTGATTCCTTATGCAAGTATCCAGAAACACCATTCGCTCGAAGACTTTATCCAAATTTTGTCCAAGGAATTGGAGCTCAATTTAGGAACTGATTTGATTGTGCAAAGATTAACGGATATTATGTTGTATTATATGATCCGGATTTGGTTACAACAAGAAGAAAATTCACCTGTCGGTTGGATCAAAGCATTCCATGATAAAACAGTCCTATACGCTTTGGAAAAACTACATAATGCATTTTCTAAAGAATGGACGATTGAATCATTAGCAAAAGAAACGGGAGTTTCACGAGCTAACTTAGCCAACAAATTTCGTGATGTTCTTGGTATTCCCCCGATGGAATATTTGGCAAAACTTAGAATGGAAAAAGCAAAACAATTATTCCAGAAAGGAAATATGGGTCTCGAAGAAATTGCGCAAAATGTGGGTTATGCGTCCGCATTTTCTTTTTCAAAGGCATACAAACGAATTTATGGAAATTCACCGAGCCGAGAATGGAAACGAGTTATCTAACAAAGTTCGAATACTTTCCAGTTGGTTTTTTTTTGGTAAAAATGTTGGTTGGTTTCGAAAGATTTCGGCCGCCTTTCGGATTTTAATGGTTTCAGGCAACAAAGGTTTGATCTCATTCCACCTTCCATCTTTTTTCATTTGTTCGGACAAATTGAGGTAAGACTTGATCCTTCCCACTTTGGTTGCATAACGTATCCTGTTTTTACATTGGCATGGATTGTTTCTGTTTGTTAAATTACATTCCCTTCCTAAGAATACTTCCATTTGATTTCTTGCTCTCGATAATAATTGTCGGAACGAATCGGGGCGCACTCCCATCACCATCCCACCTTCCTCACTAGAAATGGAAAATACATCTCCCAATATATATGCCATTCTGTATTTGCGAGTGAGTCCTTGTAACATAGCATAGGTGCATGCCACTTGCACATGTAATACCATATGCGAAACTTTGGAAGTAGATTCTTCTTCGGTTAAAGTTTGTGTATCTATACTCGCTTGGATTGGATATGGCGATTGCGTTTTATGCAATTCTTCACGAATGGATCGAAAGTGGATTTGTTTCATCTCAATTTTTGATTTTTTGACATTGATGAGGTGGTTACTTGCAATTTTATAGATCCAAGTAGAGAGTTTACTATCTCTACGAAACCCACCGAGATTTGTAATCACTTTGACTAAAATTTCTTGAGTGGCATCTTCTGCATCTTCCGGATTCCATAAAAACTTTAATGCCAAAGAAAATATTTTGGGTTGGAAGAATTGAATCAATCCTTCCAACGCTTTTGTTTTTCCTTTTAAACAATCCTCTAAAAGAGATGAATGTGGATCTTCGATCATTGTTTACGATAAGCCAACCAATGTACAACTAAGGCTAAAAATGCAGGCAAACCTTGCGAAAACAAAATTGAAAATTTTGCAGTGGCTGAACCGTAAATTCCTGCGACCACAACACAAATGAGAAAAAACAAAATGGTTTGGAATTTTTGACTTTGGTCTTTGATGAAAAAGAGGGCCCAAAAAAGTCCTGCTGCTAAAAATCCATTGTACAATCCTTGGTTTTTTGCCAGCTTTGCTGTGATTTCTGCAGTTTCCGGTGTGAGTTGGAATACCTTCATTCCAAATTCTGTTTTCCATAAAAACATTTCCAATACCAAAATGAAAACATGTTCTACTGCCACAAAACCAGTGAGTATGAGTGAAGTGAGTTTCATTGAATCCTCCTAACGATTCCTTTTCTCCTTAGGACAACGGGTTTTTTCCATTGTGACAAAGATTGGAAAAAAAAATTCAAAAAACCGTTCGTTCTGGTTGGGAATCAATGCATTTTTTACAAAATCCTGGAATGGGAACCTTTATGGTTCCTCGATTCCTGGAATTGTACTCACTTCCATAAACCCCTCTTCTGCAGGGTAGTTTAGATACTTTTTTAATTTGGCAATTCGCCCATTACAAACATTCAGATATTGGACATTAAAATCCACTAAAACGCTTGGGTTAGGTGGTGTGACTGGAACATTGGTCTCATAATATACCGATTGGTACCGACCATCCCCGCTACGAATGCGAAATGTTACATCTTGTAATTCGTTGATTCCGTTTCCATAACTCAATGCATCCAATCCAGTGAATCGTGTTCCATCAATAGGAGAAAGGATGTTCCCTCTGAATTCATCAAAGAAGGATATATAAGTAATTTTAGGAAAAAATTCTAAAACATTAGAAGTAGTTGATCCAACGAATTGGTTCCAAATCAAATTACCGTTCCAATCAAATTTTAAAAATACATGGTTTCGTAAGTTCCCCGTGGAAAAATATTGATATTGATGGAATGGATTACCAAAAGATCCGGCAGCATTTCCAGATGCAAAGTATCCATCATTGCCTTTTACGATGGAACTGATTTCACCAATATTGAATGTTGTGTCCGTATTACCTAGGTAAGTGACATTTTGGATCACATGATTCTGAATTGATAAATTGGCAAACATCATCCTACTATAATTTGGCAATGGATGTCCAGGGAACCCATTGAAATTATCGAGTGCTGATCCACCAATCAAGATATTATTGTTCGGACCTAGTGTTGACGTCGAAATTTCACTACTGCTAATGGAGGGTAGATAAGTTTGTGAAGAAGCGGTCCCATTGGAATTTAGGATCGCCCATCCAATTTCTTGTTGTCCCGCAGTTGTTCCGTTAGTTGCTACTTTAGCAGTAGGGAATTCCTGAAATCCTAAACTATCAGGAGTATTGGCACCTATTGCACTATGGGTAAAAAATAAATGAATGAGATCATTTGTATCCGCAACGAGTGCAATTTTTTCAGCGACAAAAGAGTTCATTGGTAAATCGAGATAAGTATTCCAAATACGATTTCCTTTTTGATCGAATCTGGCAACGACGTATGCATCTGCATTTGCTTTTCCAGAGATTGGAGTTCCTTGTTCTGTCCCATTCACATAGGTATAAACAATGATGTCTCCATTTGACATTTCTGCGATGGGTGCAATGTTGGCATCATCCGAAGTCGCGGAAGTGGGTCCGAGGTAATCCAACCATTCGATTTGAAATGTCCTACCATTGATCAAAAACATAATAATGTTCATATTGGTACCAGGTGTACCTATGTAAGAATAATGAATCCCACCAGTCCGCGAGTTCCAGGCTAACTCTTCAAATACACCTGCCGTCACGACTAAATTTCCATTTTTCAATAGTATCAGAGAGTATGGATTGACCTTATATGTACCACTCCCCAATCTCACACTCCCTCTGGTCCTTGGATCGCAAATTGCGTTTAAATACAAATTGGATAATACAGTCTCTAAATAACTTTTTGAATTTGGGTCACTGGGATTGTTGAGACTGAGTTTACAGTTGATTGAAGAATAAAAGAGAACACAAAGCAGGAAGAGGAAGATCGATTTTTGAATGGAATTGGAAATTTTTGTAATCATCAGTTTTTCTTAGACCAACGATCGCACGTTGGAATACGCTAATTTGTTTTACCAATATCCAAATCAGAAGTGAGTATTTCTCTCAAGCCATTTGTCATTTTAGTGATGAAAAACGGGTTCTGTATGCGGAATCGTCCTAGTGTAAAATCCCTACAAGGATTAGGGGAAGGAACAATGCGCCAGGGATTGCAGCGGAAATCCTTTCGCAATGCGAAAGATTGGAGCGGAAAGCGCGGTCGCTTGTAGAGAAGAGGTTTGTCAACCTAACGATTGCGAGGCGCCACTCAAAAGAATTTAAGGAAGGTTTGTGTTTTCAATGGAAATCTGCGTGGCTTCAATCGGTGGAGTTGTGGTAAATCGAGTATAATTGAGACGAACGATCTTTCCTGAACAAACTTCTCGTATTCGCTCTGTTTGTTCCATTGCTGGCAAAGGTAAGTTGGAAGTATAATGAAACCTGTCGAATGTTCCCGATCGTGGATTGATAAAAACGTCTGCTAACGTATAGGAACCAGATCCACTGCCTGTGGTCACATCTGGCACGGAACTAAATTGGCCGTTGCTTGCAGTGGTTTGCATTCTGACTAAAAGTTGTGAGTTAGAGAGAAGGATTGGTTCTGATTCTGTTGTATCCATGACATTCTCGGATGAATTGCCTAAAAAGGAATTCCAGATTGTTGCACCACTTGTATTTAATTTAGTAAGAATAAAATGTTTGTTCGTTCCATCAGTGGCAACGATGGGTTCCGCAGGCATTCCATAGGTGTAACGGCCTGAGCCAATCATATAGATAAAATCATCTTGCAGAAAAAAACGAGAGGCACCATAGTCCAATTCGGCATTTGTTCCAAGATACGAATACCAAATGAGTGTTCCATCGGTTTCATTCAATTTCATGACAAATGGAACTTGATACGATGGGTTAGGATGGATGGATCCGTTGCTACCTTGGCTCGAAGTTCCTGTCACAAAAAGTCCAGATGCGTTGGCTTCAGCACCAAAGATATAATCGCCTCCAGAACTTGTAAAATAACGTTGGAAAATCATAGCACCATTTTCATTCACTGCTAGGTGGATCATATCGGTATCTGTTCCTGGATCGAGAGATGTATTACTTATGGCGGGTCCGTCAACAAACGGCGAATTTGCGGGGGATCCTCCAGAATTTTCAATAAACACATGCAAACGGTTGGATGTGTCCATTGCGGAAACGATGTATTCACCAATACTGACTGAATCTAAATAGGTGAACCAAACGCGTGTTCCACTTTCTCTAATCCTTCCTACAAATAGAGCTGAAGCTGATCCAACTCCTGATTTAGCATTGAGTGTTCCAGGTTGTTCAGCACCTTTCACAATCAATGCAACAGATATGTCTCCATTGGAGTATTTTCTTAATTTAGGTTTATAAGTGACCTCGCTAACTGCTTCTCCCAAATAATCCACCCAAAGGATATCACCATTTTCTTTGGAAATACGCATTAAAAATGTATTGAGAGTTGTTCCATTCGTTCCCGCAAAATTATTTGTCACTCCCTCTGGTGAGCCAGCGATGATGTATTGTCTCGTGATGCCCGAGACAATATAATCACCGTTTGGAAGAAGGATAAGATCAGAAGCGGTTGTTTTACTTGTTCCTGTCCCGTAGGTTTTTTTCCATGTCTTAAAATTCAAACACGGATCTGATAATAAAAAATACCGCATAATATTTGTTAGAAAATAGTCTTGTGAGGTTGGATCACTTGGATTGTTGAGATTGAGTTTGCAAGAGAAGAAAAATAAAACACTAAAAACAAAAAGCGATAAAATAGAATTCATTGTCTACTTCAAATAACATTTGAATTCCTGAAATTTCTCATGGAATCAAAGGATGACTTCATTCTAAAAGTTCGATCGCTATTTTGTATACTCTATCGTATTCTAACTTACGTTTTGTCCACGTCCAATCAAGATTCATCATATTTTTCACTACATGATCTCGTTCTGGAGAAACGAACAAATCGTTTGCTCGTTCAAGTGCATATCCCAGCGAACTTTTGTCATTCGGTTCAAAGACAATTCCTGTTTTGAATTGTATGTCGATCGATTCATCCACTGTATCGCGAAGTCCACCCACCCGAGAGACAATGGGTATGGTTCCATAGACATGGCTGTACATTTGGTTCAGGCCACATGGTTCAAATAAAGATGGCATAAGAAAAAAATCACTGGCGGCTTCAATTTGATGGGCAAGTGATTCGTTGTATCCCTTATAAAAATAAAACACATCGGGCATCATATCCGATAAATGGAAAAAAGCATTTTCTGTTTCAGGGTCACCCGATCCAAGAACCACGTAACGGTGTGGCAAGTGGCGTCTTTCTAAAAATGCCTGTAGGAATGTGGGAAATCCTTTTTGGTAGGTGAGTCTACCGATAAGGCCAATCAAGGGAAGGTCGAGAGATACGTTTGGCCTACCAATTTCTCGGTAGAGATGTTCTTTGTTCTTTCGTTTGCCCTCTTTCCAATTTTGTAGGTGGTAGGTTTGGAAAATTCGTTTGTCTACCTTTGGGTTCCATTCATCTGGATCGATCCCATTTAAGATGCCAGTGTAATCTGCCTTTCGTTTCTTTAAAACATAACTGAGTCCAAATCCATTTGGTTCGCGCAAGGTTTCTTCTCTGTATCCGGGACTCACCGTTGTGATTTGCCCAGCCGAGAGGATCCCCGCTTTCATATAATTGCATTTTCCATCCTGGTCAAAGGGACTTGTGATGAGATAAAACGGATCTTCTTTTAAAAATCCAGTCATCCAAAACGGATGGTCTCCTTGGTAGGCAAGGTTGTGGATCGTAAATAAAGAAGGGATGGGTTTTGTAGAGTTTTTTTGTAAGGTTAGGGAGAGAGCGGTATGCCAGTCATGGGCATGGAAAACGTCCACTTGTAAGATTTGGCTTAGCGCATAACAGGCGTAGGAAAAAATAGCAAATCGGTAGTGTTCATCCGCTTGCCCATAAATGGAATTGAGGCCACTAAACAATTCCGAATCAAAAAAGTACAATTTTACGCCAGATTCGATCGCTTCACGAAACCGAGCTTTCGCAAGTAAAGAGACAGCTATGGTTTCCTCTTTCGCGTCTTGTGGAAGGAGGGCTCCCACTTCTTTCCCGGTCCAATTCGGCTCTTTGCCCAACTTCCCGATCAGAGGCAATGCGACATAAACTTCTTCTGTTCGGGACTGTTCTTTGGTAAGAGATGCCAACATGTCGGCAAGCCCACCCATCTTGGTATACGGAAAATATTCTGCAGAAGCGTGGAGAATCTTCATTTTCTGTTATTGACACCGACTCGCAAAGTAAGAAGCTAGAAAAACACAAAGTGAAATCGAGGAGAGATCCATGTCAGTATCTACTAATCTAAAAGGCCTTGCTGAACTCGGCCTAAAACCGTCCGAAGTCTTCCATAACTTATCATACGAAGAAATTTACCAGCACGAATTGAATAACAAAGAAGGTGTTACTTCTGATAATGGAACGATGATGGTGGATACCGGGATTTTTACGGGTCGTTCTCCGAAGGACAAATACTTTGTCGATGAACCTTCTTCTCAAAACAACATTTGGTGGGGACCAGTCAACACAAAGGTTTCCGAAGCGATTTTTAACGAACTCTACGCAGAAGTAACGAAATTTCTCGATAACAAAAAATTATACGTATTTGATGGCCACGCAGGAACCAACGACGACACACGTATCTCTCTCCGTGTGGTCACAGAACGCGCTTGGCAACACCACTTCTGCACAAACATGTTCCTTCGCCCAACCAAAGAAGAACTCGCAAAACTCGATCCAGAGTTTACCATCATCAACGCATCTGGTTATAAAAATCCAAAATACAAAGAACACGGCCTCAACTCCGAAGTATTTGTGATCTTCCACTTAGCAAAAAAAATCTGTATCATCGGTGGAACAGAATACGGTGGGGAAATGAAAAAAGGGATTTTCTCTGTCATGAACTACTACCTCCCACTGAAGAATGTCCTCACCATGCATTGTTCCGCTAACGTTGGTAAGGATGGAGACAGCGCTCTTTTCTTTGGTCTTTCTGGAACTGGAAAAACAACTCTTTCCACTGACCCAAATCGTAAACTCATCGGGGACGACGAACATGGTTGGGACGACAATGGAATCTTCAACATTGAAGGTGGATGTTACGCAAAAACCATCAACCTGGATCCAAAAACAGAACCAGAAATCTATGCAGCCATCCGTCGTGATGCGTTACTTGAAAACGTAGTTTACGATGCGACAACAAAGAAAGTAGATTACTCTTCTGCGGCAAAAACAGAAAACACACGAGTTTCTTACCCAATCTTCCATATCGACAACATCCAACCAGGATCGAAAGCAGGTCACCCAAACACTGTGATTTTCCTTACTTACGATGCATACGGTGTGCTCCCTGCGGTATCTAAACTTTCGATCGAACAAGCGATGTATCACTTCCTTTCTGGTTACACAGCAAAGGTAGCAGGGACTGAGCGCGGTGTGAAAGAACCACAAGCCACTTTCTCTGCTTGTTTTGGTCAGGCGTTTATGACTCTCCACCCAACCTACTATGCAAAGTTACTCGGTGAAAAAATGAAAAAACACCAAGTGAATGCTTACCTCATCAACACTGGTCTTGTGGGTGGAAAGTATGGAGTGGGAAAACGGATGAACCTTCCTGCAACTCGCCAAATCATCAATGAAATCCTGAACGGAAACATCGAAAAATCCGAGTTTGAAAAACACCCAGTTTTCCAAGTGTCTTTCCCGAAATCCGTAAACGGTGTGGATGCACATATCCTAAACCCACGAAACGCTTGGGAAAACAAAGAAGACTACGACAAAACTGCCGCTGACCTTGCGAAACAATTTGTAGAAAACTACAAAAAGTATCTCACTGGTTCAAAGGAATTTGATTACAGCCAATACGGCCCGATTGCGTAAATCGCATTCGGAATTAAAAAGCTAAGGGTTGTCGTTTCGTAGATCCGTTTGCCAGCTTTCGAAAGTTAGCTGGTAATTCAATTCAACAAAATAACAATCGAGAAGCCACTTCTTCGGAAACGATGAGTGGCTTTTTTTATTTTGGCGCCTCGAATTGGTTAGGTGATTTTTACTTTATGGCAGACCGACCGGGCTCACTCCGGGGTGCGCTAACGCTCCCGTCCCCCGCCATCTAAGATGGCAGGTGACCTAAGCCCTTCGGATCCCTGGCGCGGGGGATTAACAAGAGAATACAATGTCCTTCCAGTTTTCTTTATTGGACAGTGAGTACACCCAATTGACTTGTTGAAAAAGTCATTGGTATGGCTTGGGGTTCTCCATATCCATCTAAATCACAAAATGTTGTCCTTGCCAAACCCGTGATATTTACTTTTCCAACATACTTATACGTCCCCGGATTTGCAGGAGCCGTAATGAGAGAATAGTATTCATCTTGGTTTCCGCAGAACGCGCACGAAGAATTAAACGTAGTTGGAAAATATGTCCATCGCTGAGGTTCCGTCATTGGATTCGAATCATTTGGTCCATATCCGATTTGAACTTGTACTCTCGCATCAGCAGGTGTAAGATTTGTAACTTGGTTCTGATACACTTGGACAAAAATATAATTGGGATCAGTTGCAGTCTCATTTCGAGTTAATGTTAGACTGGAAGGATATTGGAGGATACAATGATCGACAAGAGGAAGACCAGACGGTATATCATAAGTCTCAGTACCTAAACTACTTTCTCCATATGATGCAATCAAACTGATTCGTAAATAGTAAGTTGTATCATTGTTTAATCCTGTTAAAACAATAGGCGAACTAGTTCCTGACACACTCAAATTTGAATTCGTGACTCCAGGACTCGTACCATAGTAAACCTTATACCCTGTCGCACCAGTAATAAGTGAAAAGTTTACAGTTAATTGGCTAGAACCTACCACAGTAGACGATATCACCGGTGGTCCCAAATAAAACGTTTCGTTACTGATAGAACTTATATTTTTTGCGCTATCAATCCCTCGAAATTTCACCTGGTTACTTCCATCAGAAAGAGCCACTGGTGCTGTATACACAGATCCATTGGTCACGGCACCACTTCCATCAAACGTGGGATCTGTGCCATTCAACGTATAAATGATTTTATCACAGCCAGTTCCATTCGTATCGGAACAACTGATTTGGAGTTGGGTACCCGTTGCAAAAGGACCAACACCAGAAGGTGATGCCATTGTCACCACAGGAGCAGTCGTGTCTTTTTGAATGGTTCTTGAATTGGAGCCGAAGCTTCCGACTAAGTTTGCGACACAAATCCGAACGGTATTGTCGCCTTCCGACAAAGCAGTGTTGGCAATGGTGGATGTGACTTCTGTTGCTGCAGATGCATTTCCTGTGACATTGGCATTGTTCCCTCCATTGCTAACCGCTGTTCCGTCTGTGCAATTGTTGCCACCGACTCGGATATGGTATGCGCCAGCTTTTGAACTTTGCCAATGGAGGGAAACATGGGAAGTGCCATTGATGGCTTGGGTGTATGAGTTGACTGTGATGTTTGCGACTTCCGTATCCAAAGTATAATTTTGAGAAAGGACGGAGGATACATTTCCAGCAAGGTCCCTTGCCACAAACTTTGTATAGGTGGTAGAACCATCCGTCATGGCAAGTGCAGCATTGTATAGACTCCCACTGGTAATATTACCTGAGTTTCCCTGAATCGATGGATTCGTAGGCGAAGAACCAACTTGCACGGCATAGGCGATCTTGTCACATCCTGATCCACCAGTATCGGAACAAGAGGCTGACACAGAAGTAGCCAAACTAAAATTCCCAGCTCCTGGTGAAGTAGTAACACTAGGAGCTGTATCGTCACGTAAAAGTGATGTAGATGCAAAACCGATGAGTCCATTTGAACCTGTGACACAAATCCGATAGGTCTTTGTTCCTTCCCCAGAAAAGTCAGTATGAGAACGTGAGAAAGTTTGGTCCGCATTGGCAGTGGCACTACCGGAACCCACTTGGGTTCCCGATTGGCAATCACTGCCCTCTCGGATCACAAAGGTGCCGGATCGATTGGTCCTCCAAGTGGTTGTCGAACTCGAAATGGCACCCACTTGGGAACTGATGGCCGCTGCCGTTTGGCTCACAACAGTGATCGCTGGGATTTGGCTATCAATCGTATAATTGATGTTTAGTGGTGCTGATAGATTCCCCGCCAGGTCACGACAGATGGCTTGTAACGTATGACTACCTTCTGTCGATAAGGAGATGGATTGAGATGATCGATTCAATACCGTTCCCGTTTTTGGAGAAAAACTAGGGGAACTCGCGTCCAAGGTATACACAATGGATCCCGGTGCTGTATTATCCGAACAAGTGAGAGTTGTCGTTTGTGCCGTAGAAAACGTGCCAGCTAACAAAGAACTTGTGAGAGTGGGTGGTGTGGTATCACTTAAGATTGTCACGATGGCAGTGTCATTGGCGACGCCGTCCCCGTCTGTATCAAACCCAAGTGGGTTCCCATTCGAATCAATGATGATGGCAACTGGGTTTCCTGTTCCACCAGGAGCAGTTGTTAAAAAGCCAGGAGGGTTTGGACTGATGTAGTAGTCGGCATTGCCGTCCCCATTGCTGTCAACGGCATCGGGAATTCCATCCCCGTTTGTATCGAGAAGGATGAGATTGGGAGTGGTCCCTCCTGTTAGGTTGATCCCATCGGAAACACCATCACCATCCGAATCAACCAAAGTCGCATCTGTTTTCCCATCCCCCGAAAGATCGAGGGTGGTGCCAGGGGATAGATCCTGAGTGGAAGTTGGGCTCCCACCAATGAGACCAAGCAAAAAAACAAACGGATTGAACCCCTGTTGCGAAGATCCATCGGGAAGGAAGGCAATGCATTGGAATGTAAAAAGAGAGAGGAAGGATAAAAGGTAAAGTTTGTTTCGCATAACAGAGGCCGTTTTCAAATTCATATTTCCAAATCCATACTTGGAAATTCTATCCAAGCAAATGACTCTGTAATCTCAATGGAATTTTCCTGGGAAGGAAAAAAAGTCAGATTTTTCCGTTCAAAACGTTCTGAAAACGCGTTTGCACCGTTTTTAACGGTTTTGTGAAACTTGGGGATGCTTTATGTTTTGAGTTGGATTCCGAGTTTACGTAACTCACTCTCCAGTTTCGGAAGGGAACTCGGACCAAATCCATGCAAACGGAGGAGATCTTGTTTCGAGTAACGAGAGAGGTCTTCCAGCTTGGTGATCCCCAGTTCATGGAAGAGGGCCCTTTGGGCAGGTGCACCGAGAAAACCTAAAAAATCTGGATTCACTTTTGTCATTGGGAAATTACCATCTCCTTCATTTCGTTTCCAAATTCATATGAGAATCATTTCGATGACAATCTAATTTGAGTTTTACGATCTTTGATTTGAATCAAACGGTATGGAATTGAGTAGTTCATAATGGAAATTTTGTCCTTAGTAACTGCCACCACTTCCCCCTCCTCCGGAAGATCCACCGCCAAAACTTCCGCCCCCTCCGCCACCACTACTACCGGAGCCAGAACTACTTTTTTGTTTTTTAGGAATGGTTTCATATTCGGTTGCATGGTGTTTGCAATGGGCACAGTTCCTTCGTACTTCTACTTCCCCCGAACTGCTGTAAGTTGCCGGAGAGAGAACACGACTGGATTTGCATACGAAGGTTTCAAATTTGCACTCGGGACAAACTTTGATTTTCGGAAAGGACGTTCCTTTATAGATGTATTCTGGGCTGATATTACGAAATTTAAAGATCGAATGGTTTTTACAACTTTGGCATACCCATACATCATAATCGACTGAGTTGACAATTTCTTCCGAAACCTGACCTGCCGATAGATGTTTGTTATCTGCTTCTTCGGAAAGTTTGGTCATTGTGTTCCCACAATGTTTGCATGTTCTTGGGATATTACGAATACTTTGCAATCTTGCCCTCAACTGTTGCATACGGCGGTCGCCAAAAAAGAAAAAGTAAACCACGATACTTGCAATGATGAGAAAAATCGAAACAGGGAATAACGCTTCCCCTAAGTATAATGATAGGGCTGTGATGATGAGGACAAGGGGACTGACCACGAGCCCATAATAAAGAAAAAAATCTGTTTTGTGGACGATATGGTATTTGGCAGTAGGAGATGGTGTGAGCCAAACAATGATTCGCTGGAGAATGTTCAATAAGATAAAAATTCCAAGATAACCCAAAACAAATGTGGATTTGAATTGAAACGATACTTCTTTTTCAATACGTTCTTCTTCTGCGAATTTTTCATTTAAGAGTCTGGATTCTTCGTCATTTAAGAAAAAATTGGGCGTGGTATTATACAAATCAATTGTTTGGTCAAAGATTTGTTTTTCTTCCGCACTGAGATTTGTATAAGCTTTGCCTTGGTAATCATATACATCAGTACGTTTGAATTCAGTGACACTATCCGAATTCGTTGGGTCAGAGCTCGTATCCGCTAGATCAAAGTTAGCTGTTCCATTTGTCACCAAATTTTCCAAAGGGATTTCTGGAGACTTAAGTTTGGCAATGAGAGCGGCCACAGTATCGGCATGGCCTTTTTGGAAATTGTCGGCTTTGAAGGAAGGAATTGTGTAAGTATCGATGATGCGTTTGACTGTGGCATCAGGAAGATCACCTTCCAGGCCATACCCAATTTCGATTTCCACACGCCTTTGGTCAATGATGTGGAGGACAAGGATTCCATTGTCCTTTCCCTTTTTTCCGATCTTCCAATAATTAAAAAGTGCGACAGCAAAATCCTTCGGCACATAACTTCCAATGCTTGGAAGTGTGACCACTGCGATTTCTAATCCCGATGAGGCTTCTTCTGCATTGATCATTTGGTCGATTACGGAAGTGTCAGTAAGGACTCCCGCACTGTCTTCCACCCAACTATTGCGTAGTGTTTTTGGATTGGGAACTTTCGCAACGAGGGCATCGAGGGATTCTTCATTGGATTCGGAACAGTGTAAATTGAGTAATCCAGTGAAAATCAAAACAAGACCAATGAGGAAAACTCCAGCGCGTCTTTTGTGACTTTGGTTTGGGTTTTGCCTTGTGGTCTGGAAATTGGAATGGGATTGCATGCGATTCACTAGATTCACGATCTAAAGAACATACGAGGAATCTGTTGGTTTGTCAAGTATGAGTTACAGTCCACATTGGGAGATACAACTAAAAGTGATCGTCCTTGGAGTGAGAGGGATTCCTGATACTGAAGAACGCAAATTTGATGTCAAAGTGATTTGATAGGTTGTTCCATTGGAAAAATTGTTAGTTTCAACATAAAAGGAGCTCGTGCTCATTGTCACTGGGCCAAATGTAAGACTCGGAACGACCGTTAGGTTTTCAGAAAGCCACTGAGCGTCTTGTCCTTGTATTGGTCCAGCTACATCTTCTGTAAAATAAAATTCAAATCCTTCTGGTGTATTGGCACGAACTTCATTTTGATATGGATTGGAACTCAACAATTCAAAAAAACTAGGTTGGTTCCCTGGTTCATAGGGTACAAAACTACCAACCTCAACAGGGAACGAATTGTCACTTATCTCCACAACTTGAATGTCCGTTGGGGAATTGACTTGTAGTTTGAATGTAAAATACGGGGATCCTTCTTGCGAAACGGCAAACGTCGTTGTCCCAGAGGCAAGACGAATGAAAAACCTTCCCCCTTCATCCGTGGTAGCACTTGCATCCAATCCATCCAATTCGTATGTGCGACTGGTCACTGTTAGGAGAGCATCTGTGACAGTTGACCCATTTTCATTGCGGATTTGACCTGTGATTGAGATTGCAAAGGGACCTGAGGGTACAGATAGTAAGGATAGGCCTTGCAAAAGTGAGTTTTCTTTTTCGGGTTCCGTGAACACAAATTTTTGAAGGATGGGATTGAAGTAACAATTCGAAACGCAAAGGATTGAGAGGAGGATAATAAAGGTCTTAAGAATTCGGTTCATTGTCGTACATTCCTATTGTGAGTAGAGAACGTGAGTAAAACTCAATATAGGAAATATTGAATATAATAAAATATCATGTCAAGGGGAAAAACGGGAGAATCTATTGAAGAAATTACAGTTTATCCTAAGTTTAGAATCAAGGATTAAATTGATAGAAAAATTGTATCGTTCTCGGTGTTAATGGTTTGCCAGTTGCAGATAGGATTCCTGATCCAAGAGTAATTTCATAAGCCGTCATTCCTCCTAATCCCATTGGATAAATTGTAAGTGTATTGTCTGATACATTCATGAGATTGTCAAAGGAAATAGCAGGTGAGGGACTGATGTTCTGAGAAATCCAAGCGTCTACTAAAGTACCAGTTTCCAATGCAGAAATTGGAGCCTCTGAGAAATCAAAAATCATTGCACTGATATATACATTTACATTTGCATTAAGAGGGACTTGGTTTGATTGTCCGTCAATTGTATACGCTTTTACCAAATCAAATACATTTGTTTGATCTGCGATGTTGATTGCTCCAAGTCCATTGATTTGAATCCCTGGAGCAGCACCGTACAAACTATAGGTGATTTGACTAGTGCTTACTACGTCTAAGGTAAATTCAAAATAATACAAATTCTCTTTATACACCGTAAAAGAGATCTGCCCTGATTGGTAAGGGATATAAAATCTACCACCAGCAACTGTTGTATAACCTGAACTTGTTGATTTTGATTGAGGAGCAAAGGATTTTCCTGGTTGCAAAACAAGGCCTGCTTCCCCCAGCCCATTGGCATCGATGATTTGACCTGTGATCAAAAGTGTGGGACCAGAAAGTCCTAAAAGGCCAAGGAAGGAATTGTTTTCCTCTGGTTTTTCCGGGCTTACAATGGAATTGACGAGTGGATTGAAATAACAATTTGCAAAGATGAGGAAGGAAAAAGAAAAAATGAACTTTGCTACATTTGATTTCATACTTACCTTCCTCTAAAAACTACGATCTCCTTTCCACCCTGCGGTCCAGAAATTCTATCTATAATTTATTTCATTTCGATTCACTTGGAAAGAAGAAAATCTTTCGTTACGGAAGATTTTCCTGGGTGAAAAAACGGATCGTTGTGGGTGTAACTGGTGTTCCTTTTACAGAAGAAATTCCAGGACCAATTTGCATGGTATATAGTATATCAAACACACTCACCATAGCCATGATCGATATTTGATTCCCTGATACCGCAGGGGAACCAAAGGTTATGGAGGAGGGAGAAACAATGATATTGTTGTTAATGATGCTTTCCAACTCGATGAATTCCCAATTCGGTAAGGTATCTGAAAACGTAAGAGTGATGGTAGTTGTAGAGTAATATGCAGTTCCATTATTTTCAGGAGTTGAAGAGATAATATCAAAGAACACGGGTTTGTTCGTTGGATCATAAGGGAACAAACTACCAATTTCATATTCTGGTGGGTCAATGCTCGTAACACTGACCATACCAGGCCCACTGACATTCAATGTAAATGTTACGAGTGCTTCTCCTGCATCCGTCACTCGAATTGTAGTATTTCCTTGCCCTATTGGAAGGAAAAAACGACCTGAACTCTCAGTATTTCCCGTGAGGCCGATACTATCAGCGATACTTTCGGATGCTGTGACGGAATATTCTTTATTAAACTGAGCTACACCTGATCCGTTTCGGATGATACCAGAAAGATAGAATGAAGATGATAAGCCATTCAGTGCCAACAAAAGACCTCCATCCAAGAGGCCAGCTTTTTTCTCTTCTTCTAACATTGGATTCAGTAAGTCATACACAAATGGATTCAAATAACAATTCTGAAACATCATAATCGGAAACAGTAAGAGACAGATTCCTTTTGAGATGTTTTTCCGTTTCAGAAGATGAAACTGATCAAAAATTTGTATCAACTGTTTCAATTGATTTATTTGGTTCATCAATTTCATTTTTTCTTCTTCAATGATTCTAAATCTTTTTCAAGTAGTTCTAATTCGTACTTTTCTTGTGCTTCTTTTAACTCTTGTTCTGTTTTGATTTGTTCAACTGCTTCTTCTTTGATACGATTGATTTCAGAATCAGAGACCATACGAAATCCATTCCCTTCGCAGACATCCACGATAATGGTTTTTCTTGTGATGGTGATTGCAAACCCACCGAGAAGTGTGATTGCTAAGTCTTTCCAAGTAGAAGTTTGACGGATTCGTACGGGCCGACTGTCATTTGGAAGTAAAACATTCCAATCTGGTTCTTTGAATCTAAGTCCACCAAACAACCAAAAGTATTCTGGATATTCTTGAAAGGTTTGGCATTTTGCTGATTCAGGGGCAAGGGTGATCATATTTCCATCGGCAACTGATGTGAGGATAAAGGAGTCACGAAGGCTATGTGCGACCTTGGTTCCTTCTCCCAGTTTGTTGCGATTTTCCAATTCTTGTTGCGCGAGGGTTTCTCTACGTTTGCGGATCTCTTCTTGTTTGGCTGCGATTGCTTTTTCTTTTTCTTGTTTTCTTTTTTCTTCTTCTTCTTTTCGAATTTTTTCTTCGTCAGCTTCGGCTAAATCTTTGTAGATGATTTTTAAGACAGATTTTTTAGAAATCACCATGTGTTTGCCGTTCTGTGCATCAATTTCGACACTATCAACATTTTGATTGGTGACGATCCCTTTGATGGACTTACCTTCTTTTAAGAGAATGGTTTGCACAGCTTGAAGAGGAAATAAAAAGAAATAAATCAGGATAAGGAATGTTAGTTTGTTGTTTCGCATGGAATGGACACCAATAAATCTAGGATTTGTCCTATAATTATTAGAATGTTTCTCAAATGCAATTAAGAAATTAAAAGAATTTGTGAAATACAGTGTCAAATTCGCAACAAATCTCTCCATCGAACCATTGTTTCATTTAGCAAGATCATTTCTAAAAAAAATTGGAAGACATAAAGTATAGGAATGGGATTTGAATGTTGGAATCCTATGATTCAAAAAAAAAGGCACAATAATGAACGATAGCCCAAAATTGCACAAAGCCCTCCATTCTGTTCACCTTTGGGGGATGGCTGTTGGGCTTGTGATCTCTGGTGATTATTTCGGATGGAATTTCGGTTGGGCAAAAGCAAACTTTTGGGAATTTGGTTTTGCCATCATATGGATCGCATTATTTTATGTGATGTTTGCTTTGTGTTTTACTGAACTTGCTGCCAGCATTCCGCAAGCAGGTGGACCTTCTGCCTATGCAAAACGTGCTTTGGGTGATACGTTTGGTTTTTATACAGGTTATCTTGTGTTAGTCGAGTTTCTCCTTGCTCCACCTGCCATCGCTTCAGCACTTGGTGGATACATTCATTTTTTATTTCCCATCATTCCTTCGTTTTATGCAGGAATTGGAATGTTTGTTTTATTATTACTCATCAATTTAACAGGGATCAAACAAACCGCTCGCTTTGAATTGTTTGTTACCTTCGTTGCTGTGATGGGCCTTTTGTTTTATTTGGGATTAGTTTTCCCTCATCTTTCTATGGAAAGAATTCCGAGTTTTCCAACATTTCCATCCATCTCTTTTTCTTCAATTTTCATTTCGATACCATTTGCGATCTGGTTCTTTTTAGCTGTGGAAGGAGTCGCTTTGGCGGCTGAAGAAGTTAAAAATCCAGCAAAAGATATTCCCAAAGGTTACATCGCAGGTATTTTCACCTTACTTTGTTTAGCTGGAATGATCTATGTATTTACTGCTTCTGTGGTGCAAACAAATGAAATTGCAACAATTGAGTATCCTTTGTCTTTTGTATTAAATTCATTGTATGGAGTTGAATCCATTTGGCCCATTCTTTTCACTTTCATCGGATTGTTTGGGCTTGTTGCTTCCCTTTTTGGTATCATCTTAGGAAACTCACGTTTGTTGTATGCGATGAGTAAAGAAGGATACCTTCCCAATTATTTGTCAAAGTTAACCAAAGGTCCTCTTGTCCCTCAAAATGCAGTTTTATCTGGCGGAATCTTGGGGATTCTATGTATGCTGTTTTTAGATACAGCAGAACTCATCACCATCTCTGCATTAGGTGCATGTGGCATGTATCTATTGAGTTTGGTTTCTTATATCATTTTACGAAAGAAAGAACCTCATTTGGATCGTCCTTACAAGGCTCCCCTGTATCCAATTTTGCCAGTTGTTGCAATCTTATTTGGTCTATTTGCGTTTGGATCTGTCTTTTATGCGGAGCCAATTTTAACAATCGTGGTGTTTGTCGTAGGAATATTACTAGGTGGTGGATATAATATGAGCCAAACCAGAAGGAATCGTATTTGATTTAGCTCGTCCCAATCTCGAGTTTTGAACGTTCGAGTGCATCCTTGCAGCGTTCGAAAAACAGTCGTGAGACGGAATCATCTGGATTTTTATCTAGAAGTGAGGCAAAACCTTGTTTTGCTTCTTCAAAGTCTTCTCTTCGGTAAGCATCTAAAGAGAGAGTGTAATCATCAAGACAGGAAATCAATCGATTCGCTTTTTCAGGTTCATAACCATCTAACACTTCGACTACAAATACTGATTCTGTTTTTCCTTTGATGTTCACTCGGTCTAATAATCTGTAATGAAAACCCAAAGTATCGGAAGATTCGATAAAGGTTTCTGCACTGATCACAATCCTGGAAGAAAATAATTTGGTGATTCCTTCAATTCTCGATGCTAAATTGACCGCATCCGAAATCACTGTCCCTTCCATACGTTTGTGTTCACCTAGAATTCCCAGTGTCAAATTCCCTGTGTGAATGCCAATGCCCACTTCAATTGGAATGTATCCACAATTGGCACGATGGTGATTGTATAGGCGAATGGCTTCTTGCATTTCTACAGCTGCTTTTACCGCATCATTGATATTATACGGAAAGAGTGCCATCACCGCATCACCAATGAATTTATCAATGAAACCATTGTTATGTCGAATGATTGGTCCTACTCGTTGTAAGTAACTATTCAAAAAGTCAAAATTTTCTTTAGGAGTGAGGGTTTCAGAAAATTCTGTAAAGGAACGAATGTCTGCAAATAAAACGGTCATTCGTTTTTGCACTTGGTCCCCTAGGTCCACTTGCCGAATGTCATCCTTTCCTAAATGGTATAAAAATTCAGTGGGAACAAACCGGCTAAAGGATGAACTAAATTGTTTTTGTTCTTCTGCAAATTCTAAAGTTTTGATGATGTTTTGACGGACAATCCTTCCGAAGGTAAATACTTGTAAAAAAACAAAAATCACAACCGTAGACGGCGCAATGTAGGTTGTATGGATGATTGCTTCTGCATGCAATACATCATTCGTAGCACCTACCAAAATGTGACCTATGCCAAATAACAGAGGTTTTGCTTCCATTCGGTTCTTTTGGTAAGCACGGAATAAATAAAACAATACAAATAATCCATTGAGCACAAAGGCAATGGGATAAATGGAAGCTGTTTCTGTGAAATACACTGGTGGTAAAATCAGTCCCAACGTAAGGATGGCCGAAAGCGTATAAAAAACATTTCCCAGTTTTTTAGAAAATTCATTTGGAAAGATTGTGTAAAAATAATGGTAGAGGAGTGGAGCCGACCAGTACCACGATAAATATTCCAACCGGAGTAAAATCCAATACGGTAAGTCTATAAATTCAAGGACAATCCGTTCCCCTGTGGAAATGGTTCTAAGTAATACAGCAAGTGAAAATAAAAAGATCCCTAAAGTTTGTCTTCCATCACGATTGTAAAAATACATCACCAAAAAGAAAATTCCTACGAATGCAAAAATGGAACAAAGAATCGTTTCATTCATTTTGTGTTTGGTGAGGCGACTTTCCGCTTTGGTGTAAGTGGAAAGTACGATGTCATTCCAAATACCACCTTTCCTATGCACATAGTTTGCTACGTACAAATCAATGGTTATGTTTTTTTGTTGCGGTAAAACAATGATGGTCGACCGAACCATGGGAACAAATTGATTGGTGTTGCTTGCAGGAACTCCAGATCCTCCATAATACTTTCCATCAATATAAATGGCATATGATGTGTCTTGTTCATGGACAGTGAGAGCCATGGTTTCCTGTAAGTCATCTGGCAATTGGATATGCAATCGAAAGCTAGCGTGCCCAAATCCAGAGATCTTTCCATATTCCATTTGGTAGCCATTCCAATGATTGGGTAGGTTTAGGATCCGATCCGAATTTGTTTCCTGAATGTTTGTTGGAGCCGTGTTCCAATAAAATTTCCAATCACCCATTAAGGCAACAAATGGATCTGTTTGGAAGGAGTGTTGATTTAAATTGATAAACCCATTTTTTGCTTCTTTAATGGTATTCCTTTCTTCAGACAAGCAGCTAACAAGGAATAGTAAAGAGAATAAAATGAGTTTTTTCATCTAAGCTTGTCGTTTTGGAAACACGGTATAGTCTTGGAGTTTGGTAAATTTTACCTCATCACGTTTGTAACCGAGTAGTCCCTCAAGGGTTTGGTAACGATTCATCCCCATACTAATTTCGATGTCTTGCCCTGTGAACTGGCCTGGGTGTTCATACCCACAAGAATGTGCCAAGCTGAGTAATTCTTTTCTGAATCCTTGGATGTACTTTGCGGCACGTTTCCCTTTGATGGTTGGGTCCACTCCGCGCTGTAACCACCAGTTTTGTGTGGCAACACCTGCAGGGCAATGGTCGGTATGGCATTTTTGTGCTTGGATACAACCGATGGATAACATCGCTTCTCTGGCAATATTGATGAGGTCACAACCCATGGCAATTGCAACAACGGCTCGGTCGGGAAATCCCAATTTTCCTGATCCAATCCAAACGATCTGTTCCGATAATCCTTCTTTTTGGAACAGAGTGTACACTCGTTGGAATCCAATTTTAAACGGTAAGGAAACATGGTCTGCGTAAGTAAGAGGTGCCGCCCCCGTTCCACCTTCCCCACCATCGATGGTGATAAAATCAGGTCCTTTTGAGGTGCGTTTCATCTCATCTGCTAGTTCTTGCCAAAATTCAATTTCTCCCACCGCACTTTTGATACCAACAGGCAAACCTGTTCCGTTGGCAATGGTTTCAATGAATTGAACCAGTTCTTTCACATTGGTAAATTCACTATGGGAGTTAGGTGAGATACAATCCTTGCCTTCTTCTACATGGCGAATGGATGCAATTTCTGCGTTTACTTTTTTGGCAGGTAAAATACCACCTTTACCAGGTTTGGCGCCTTGTGATAATTTGATTTCGATCATTTTCACACAAGCATTTGTTCCTACTTTTTCTTTTAACAGATCTAAGTTAAACTTTCCAGAATGGTCTCTGGCACCAAAATAGCCAGTCCCAATTTGCCAAACGATGTCAGCACCTTCCATATGATAATGACTAAGCCCCCCCTCACCAGTGTTATGGTAAGAACCGGAATCTCTTGCGCCTCGATTCAATGCGAGTACGGCATTTTTTCCAAGTGATCCAAAAGACATAGCAGAGATATTCACAATGGAATAGGGACGGTAAGGAAATTTCCGATTTGGACCAATTACTTTGAGGCATGGGATACAACTTGGGTCATTGTTATGGATATATGCTTTTGATTCCGGATAAGGAAAGGCTTTGTGTTTGATGATGGGGTATCCAGGTTCGTATTGGATTTCTGTTGTTCCAAAACCAAAATTATTATTTTGTCCTTTGGCTGTTGCGTAGATCCAACTTCTTTCTGTCCGGTCAAATGGCCTTTCTTCTTTGTCATTGGCAACCCAGTACTGCCTGAGTTCTGGGCCAATCATTTCTAAAAAATAACGTAGCCTTCCAACGATGGGAAAGTTTCTTTGAATGGTATGTTTTTTTTGTGTGATGTCACGAAGGAAAACAAACACAAAAAAAAGTAAGATCCCAATCCATGTTGAGGAGATAGGATTTGTTTCGATCCAAGTCAAAATTTGATTCATCATTTGTGCATCCATTTCTATCTTCGAACTCAAGTATTGACAAGCTAAGATTGTAGATGGGCCAAAGAATCCAAAAGTTTTTCTTTGGTGAATGGTTTAAAAATATAACCTGAGACATAAGGTATTTTTGCGGCTCGTTCCGTATCTGCATCATCCACTGAAGAACTGACCAGATAAATTCGGATCGGTTTGGGAAATTTAGAGAGGAGTGGTTCCACCGCTTCCAGGAATTGCCATCCATCCATAAACGGCATATTGATATCCAAAAAAACAATATCAGGGAGTTGGGAAACGTTATCCGATTCTTCTTGGAAAAAACTAAGAGCATTCTCGGCGTCAGAAAAAATCAGTACTTCTACTGTGATCCCTGCATTTGCGATGATCTTTTTCGTAGTGAATTGATAGATTTTATCATCATCAATGATACAAATTCTGGGGTTCATAGATTTGTACTCCCGAATGGGAAGTAGAGTAAAAAAGTAGCTCCTTCACCTGGTTTCGATTTCACTTCGATCCTTCCACCCAATGATTCCATCGTGTATTTCATTAAAAACAAGCCGAGGCCTTTGCCACTCATATGACGATGAAAAGTCTTTTTTAACTGAAAAATTTGGTCACCATAGCGAGATAAATCGATCCCAGAACCGTTGTCGGAGAAAGAAATGATGGTTTCTGTGCCAATGGCAAAGGATTCAATCACGATCCTCAAAACTCGGGAAGGGTCAGCAAATTGTAGGGAATTGCTCAGGAGTTGTAAGAGTACGGTTTCTAAATAATCCTTTGAAACAAAGACCTTTTCCTTTTCTGTCACATTGAGGTCGATCTGTACCTTTTTTTCCAATAATTCCCCTTCCATCAATTTTTGTACTTTTGAAAATGTATCTTTAATGGAAATCCATTCCGGATGGTAATGTTCCAAACTTTGGATTTTTAAAGTGGTGATGAGTTCAGAAAGTATGGTTTCTAAATCTTCAGTCACTTCGTCCAAATGATTTTGGAGTTCGATTTTTTCTTCGGCTGCATCTGTGACCTTTAAAAGGTCTACCAAACTCCTTAGGTTACTGACAGGAGCACGTAAATGATGAGAGATGATTTGGTTGTATGATTGTAATTGTTTGTTTTGGATGAGAAGGGAATTTTTTGTCGCCTTTAGGTGTTCATTATTTTCTAAAAGTAGGTTTTCCGTTTTTTTCCTTTCGTCAATATCGATGATTTGCGCCAAATAGTATATGGGTTGGCCCATCTCATCACGTAACACTGTCACTGTGATGTATGCCCATACCAAATGCCCTGCTTTGTGGAAATATTGTTTTTCAATGGAATAATGATCGATCATTCCTTTTTGGACAGAATCTCTGTAACGGAGATTTTCTTCGAGTTCTCCAAGTGAACTGATCTCAGAAAAATGTTTTCCTAGCAGTTCAAAAGTTTCATATCCTAAAAATTTTGCGAAGGCTTCGTTCACATCATCGATATAACCCTGTTTGCTGGAAAGTACAAGACCAATTGGTGAGTCGCGGAATAATGTTTTGAACTTTCGTTCCGAAAGAGCTAAGTTTGCATCGGATTCTATTTTTTCCGAGATGTCACGAGAAGATGTATGTAAATATTGTTTTCCTGTTGTGGGATGGGTGGTCAACCGGTTGTCACTCTGTAACCAAATATAAGATCCATTCTTATGTAGAAAACGAAATGTGGGATTGATATTTTCTGCCCCATGTAATAGGGGTTGGTGAGATCTTTCAAAAATCAATCGTCGATCATCTGGATGAAAAAAATCATAAGGATTTTTTCCCAACAATTCCTCCGGTTGGTATCCAATCACGGTATCGGAATTGGGACTGACATAAATGTAAGTTCCATCCGTTTCATGTAAGCATACTAATTCTCGGCTAATCGAGGTTAATAACTGCAATATCTCCGAATCTGGAAGTGGCACACCCTTATTCAATAAGAATCGGACTCACTTGTCCATCCCAAATCAGAGTTTTTTTCTAATTATAAAAACGGGTGGTAACCAAATTTTTTTTACCATCCCTCAAGTTTTCCACCTCATTATCTGTGGCCACAAAAACTGTATAGGGATACTCAAATGAAAAATCTATCGTATATCATCTTGGATGGGAACTTAACATCTGATCCAGAAGAAAAAACAATCGCTGGGGGGAAGTCACTCGCACACTTCACAGTTGCCGTCAATCACTCTCAAAACAACCCTGATTCCAAAGAGAAAGATGATGTGTCTTTCTTCGAAGTGGAAGCATGGGAAAAATTAGGAGAAAACTGTGTAGAGTACTTAAAAAAAGGAAGCAAAGTGACTGTCATGGGCAACCTAAAACAAAATCGATGGAAAACTCCTGATGGGGAAAATAAATCGAAGGTAAAGGTCACTGCATCAACCGTTCGTTTTGATAGTATGAGGAAACGAGAAGAAAAAGTCGCTTAAGCTTTGCGGGTGTTGGCATTCCACCTTCACCCGTGTATTGGAATTTAGGGAGTTGTGATCGTTCTTTTTTTATGTTTGGTATGAGTGGGAGAATCAAAGATGGAATGGTTGTCATCTTTTTCCGTTTGAGCATTTTCTTTTCCTTCCTCAGGTCGTTTTTCCTCTTCTACATTTGTTTGTTTAGTGCTTTTACCAACAGAAAGGATTCGAAAAAAACGCGGCGAGGAAACCAAATTCCATTCTCTAAAAAAGAATTTTGTAAAGGAATGTTTCGGACCATACATTCCATTGGTTGTTTCAATTTTGACTTTGATATTGGTTTTGAATTCGGATTGTTCTTCTTTTGTGAGATTAGGAAATTGTGCAATTTCGCCATTTACATAACGATTTCTTAAGATATCCAATTCTCTTCGGTTTCTCGAAGTGACATCTTCGAAGAACTTTTGTTTTGCGCCAAAGCAGTTTCCGTTATAGGACTCACAGTTTGGTTCTAAGTAAGGGTGAACGTATGTTAACTCTAAGTAAATACTAATGTATTCACCTGGCGATGGCACTTTGCCATCAAAAATTTCTAATACTTGTGGGACAGTGTCACGATCAGAATATTGTCTTTCAATGGCTTCTCTTGTGACTTTTGTTTCGGGAGTGGTGCTGTTTACCTTTACTGGTTTTTTGGATTCGCCAACGATCACTTTGTTCCGCATCACTTCTGTTTTTGTTTCAAGAATTTCATAGGCTTGGAAGTTGACGGGTTGTTTTGCGATGATTTCTCCTTTTTGGTTTAGTACAACGATATGATGGTCAATGATGGTTCCGGCAATGATCTCTTCGATGATACTAATGCCTGCGTCCTCAAAAAACAAATCGAGTTGGATGAAAGGGATTTTGTTTTCTGAATACTCCACATTCACACCTGGTTCTTGGGTGAGGGGTTTTCTAGAATTGGATTCTAACCCAGGATTTGCCTCTTGTTTGGTGATCATCTTGATACGATTCAAATTGATTTGTTCGGATTGTGTGGGAAAGGTCGGAATCATGACCTGTTGTGGTGTTTGGCACTTCCAAACAAAAAACAAAAGGAATATGATTAAATGAGCACGTTTCATAATTAGAGTATCGGCAAAGGATTGCCCCTAAAATTAGGGGCAATATAGGTCTTAGATGTGTTTTGCAGTCATTGGAGGGAGGATTGGTCCACTGACTTGTTGGATTTCAACATACTTTCCGTTGATGAGTCGGTATGCTTTTTCTGGTTTGTCTTTTAAGAAATAAACAGACTCCATTCCTTTCGCAGTGGGAGCATCCATTCTTAATACCTTACCCCATTCAGTGTAAGTGAGAGTGATGGTCTGGCCATTTTCAGAGTATTCTTTCACAAGTTTTCCATCAAAGTCATACTCTGCCATCGCGATTGGGTTTCGGTCAGTCCAGAATTCAATTAAGTTGAAAATCAGAATGTCTAAAAAACTTCCGATTCCATAGGCAATGTACAATGGGAAAATCATCAATAAGGAACGAAAGAAACTCGCAAGTTTTCCTGATCCAATTTGAATTCCTGCATTAAAGGAATACACTGCTTTGATGGCACCGAATTTTCCAAAACAATTGGAAAGAAGACCAAATGACAATAACCCGACAAGAGCTGTTTTAAATATTTTTTTCATTTTCTACCTCTACATTTTTTAGTTGAAAACTAGTGACCAATCATAAGTGAAATGATTGGGTTCTGCAAGTCGAAATGATTGACAGCGGCATTTTTTCGATGATTCTGGTCTGAATAGAAGGCGAAACCATTGATCTTTTCTGATTTTGAATACTTTGTCTTCTTTCTTTTTGTATTTTTTACCGTTTGGTATTTATTTCCAGCCATCTTTTCGAACCAATCTAAAGAAACTCGTATTTTACATGTTTTCCTACTCATCAGTAGTTATTTTTTCTACATGTCTTGGGATTATCGATTTGGTGCTCTCATTTTGCTTTCAACAGCAATTGACTTTTATGTTGGACTCAAACTAGCAACGGAAACGAGAGAAAGGATTCGTTATTATCTATTACTCTTTAGTTTGATCACAAACTTAGTTTTTATTTTAGGATTCTTTAAGTATTATAATTTTATTGTGACTCAAGTAAATACAGTCACAGGATATGCGTTTGATGGTGAGTTTTTACCTGTTTTAAAAATCATATTACCTGCCGGGATTTCATTTTTTACCTTCCAATCCTTGTCGTATACTATTGATGTCTATCGAAAGGAAATTCCTGCCGAAAAAGATTTTATCCGTTTTGCATTGTTTGTGAGTTTTTTCCCTCAGCTTGTGGCAGGACCTATTGTTACAGCACGGACCTTTATGCCTCAGTTGTACAGTCCCAAAAAATTGGAAGACATTGAGTTCCGAGTTGCAATTCGTTTTTTTATGTTAGGTTACTTTAAAAAAGCAGTTTTGTCAGATATGGTGGCTCCCACAATCGATGCGATTTATGCCAATCCTGCCGGGCACCATGCTTACGCATTACTGATAGCGGCCGCCCTCGGTGGCATCCAAGTGTATTTGGATTTTAGTGGGTATTCGGATATGGCAATTGGAAGTGCCATGTTACTTGGATACAAACTACCCACAAATTTTAACCTTCCTTTCCTTGCGACATCTGTTTCGGGATTTTGGCGTCGGTGGCACATGACTCTCAATTCCTGGTTACGAGATTATATTTACATTCCCATGGGTGGAAGTCGTGTAACTTCTGTACGGCGTAAATTCAATTTATGGTTTACCATGTTTGTGAGTGGGGTATGGCATGGAGCCCAATGGACCTTTGTGTTTTGGGGTTCACTCAATGGATTTTTTTATGTCTTAGAAGAAATCTGGAAAGAATGGTTCCCAGATAAAAAAGATGAACCATCCTCTCCCTTCTGGAATCTATTTCGAGTTCCCATTTGGTTGTTTCAAAATCTACTCAACAATTCCATTTTCTTTTTAGGAGCCATTTTTTTCAGGTCCCTCACTTGGGAAAATGCTTGGATCCATTTAAAAGGGATTTTCCTTTTTCAGGACGGGAATTTGAGGCCCTATATGTGGAAGGATTTTCTTTGGGTGATTGGTTTTCTCATCCTCGGACATATTGTTGGTTATTTCCTCTTTGAGAAGGGAAAAGGAAAAAAGATTCCTGCCAGTTTGGAGTTTGCCATGTATCCGATTGTATTTCTTGTCTTAAATTTAGCTACACCAGAAAATTCTGTTCCTTTCATCTACTTTCAATTCTGATTTGCTTTTTTCGTTTCCAATTCTAGGATTCCATGTAACTTGTTGCTATGGAAAGTGAGCGAAGGCTTCCTAGAATTTCCCCAGGTGATTTTTCCGAGTTCGAAGTCCATTTGGACCTCGAAGGGATCACATTATTTGGCAAATTAGGAAATATTTCTGAAGAAGGTCTTTGTTTTTTGGGTGAGGACGACTTACTCAGCGATGAAATTGAATCCCAGGTTTTGGGAAGTATTGTTTGGGCAAAAGGCACAAAACGTTTGTTCTTTGAAGGGACCGTCATGTGGACACAAAATTCTAAAATCAAAAATGTAATCTACCATATTGCGGGGATTCAATTTTTAGAAAAAATCAATTTAACAGATTCGATGCTCGCCAGAAGTTTGGAGATCAAATGAAAATATTATTATTAGGTGGAACGGGGCTTGTCGGCAAACAAGTGTTACTTTCTCTCCTGTTCTACCCACAAATCAAAAAAGTAATCGTTTGGGCTCGTCATTTTGAAAACTCCGCCAAACCAAACCTTCCCATCGAAGTGATCAGAGCCACTTGGGAAGATTTCCAGTCAGGCAAAGTGAGTGTCCCAGAGGGGATTGACGCTGTCTTTTGTTGTTTGGGAACAACAATTGGCAAAGCAGGTAGCCAGGAAAAATTTCGTGAAATTGATTTTGATTACCCTTTACTTGCCGCAAGACAAGCGAAAGAAAAAAAGATCCCAGGCTTTTATATCATCACTGCTATGGGATCTGATCCCAACTCTTCCATTTTTTATAACCGAGTGAAGGGCGAGTTGGAATGGGAATTAAAAACTCTGAAATTCCCATTTTTAGGAATTTTTCGGCCGTCCTTACTCATCGGAGACAGAGAAGAATTTCGTATTGGCGAAAAAATAGGGGAAGTGATGGGGAACTTCATTCCTTTTGGAATTTTGGGATTACAAAAATACAAACCCATCCAAGCCGCTTATGTTGCCAAAGCAATGATCCATTCTTTGTTAAAGGACCAACCTGCAGATGGATCGTTACCCGTTGTAAAAATTTATGAAAACGATGTCCTTTGGGAGATCGGCAAGGACCATTCTTTTTGATTCCCGATAATAAACAAAAACCCTATTCTAAAACCAAATACATCATCTTAAGTTTTGTGGTTCACTTCATTGTGAGAGTTTGGTATTTATTTGTCCGCAACCAAAAGTTTATGATTCCAGAGGAATCAGCAAAGGTAATTGAACAGGGAAGGAATTACATCATCGCAGTTTTCCATGAGACAACTTTGTCCTTATACCGCCATGCCACACAGTACTTAAAATCAAAGAAAAAAGCGGACATGGTGGCACTCGTTTCACAATCCAAAGATGGAGAGATCATCCACCAAACCTTTGCTCGCTCAGGGCTTCGTTCCGTGCGAGGTTCTTCCACAAGAGGTGGAACTGGTGCCTTTCGAAATATCTTAAAAGAGATGAAACAAGGTGCCGTTCCCATCTTTACCGTGGATGGTCCAAAAGGACCAAGAAAGGAAGTGAAACCTGGCGTCATCGTGACCGCTTCTCTCACCGGTTTTCCGATTTTGTACCTCCATTCCTCTTATGACAGGGCCTATGTTTTCAAAAGTTGGGACCGCCATTTTTTCCCAAAATTTGGGGCAAGGCTTTTCATTCAATATGGGAAACCCTTCCATGTTCCCAAAGGTCTCACGGAGAGCCAAATTGACGAATATGCAAAAAAATTAGAAACGGAAATGCAGGCGAATGCGGACTCCCTCGAGAGCTATGTGCGTGGACTCTTTCCTGACAATTCTATTGACGTACCACCTAAAAACGAAACTTTAACCAAGTAAGGTAAAAAATATGTCCTCTCTAAAAAACTATATCTTCACTTCTGAGTCCGTATCTGAAGGACACCCAGACAAAGTCTGTGACCAAATTTCTGATGCCATTCTCGATGCGTATTTAGCGCAAGATCCAAAATCCCGTGTTGCTTGTGAAACCCTCGTGACCACAAACTTAGTCGTCATTGCTGGTGAGATTACAAGCAAAGGAAAAGTTGACACACAAGAAATCGCCCGTGATGTGATTCGTAAAATTGGATACAACGACATCAATATGTACTTTGATGCAGACTTTGCTGTGGTTGCCTCTCACGTGCATGCGCAGTCACCTGATATCGCCCAAGGGGTGAATGAAGGGGAAGGCCTCCACACAGAACAAGGTGCTGGCGACCAAGGTTTGATGTTTGGTTTTGCGATTGCAGAAACCCCTGAACTCATGCCGGCTCCACTCTATTACTCACATAAACTTTTAGAGCATTTAGCAGAACTTCGTCACACAAACAAAATTGATTGGCTTCGACCTGATGCAAAATCACAAGTCACCATCCAGTACGAAGATGGAAAACCAAAACGTGTGGATACAGTGGTGATTTCTACCCAACACAAACCTGGTGTCACTCATAAACAAATCGAAGAAGCAGTCATTGAAGAATGTATCAAAAAAATGATACCAAAAGAACTTCTTGTGAACACTCGTTATTTCATCAACCCAACTGGTAAGTTTGAAATTGGTGGTCCACATGGTGATACTGGTCTCACAGGTCGTAAGATCATTGTGGATACATACGGTGGAATGGGTCGTCATGGTGGTGGGGCTTTCTCTGGAAAGGATCCATCAAAAGTAGACCGTTCCGCTGCTTACATGGGCCGTTACATTGCAAAAAACGTAGTCGCAGCAGGTCTTGCACATAAATGTGAAGTCCAGTTGGCATACGCTATTGGTGTGGCACAGCCTGTATCCGTTCTTGTGGATACTTTTGGAACAGGAACCATTTCTGATGAAGAAATTGCAAAACGAGTTCTTGCCAACTTCAAACTCACTCCAAAAGGGATCGTAGAAGGTTTAGATCTTCTTGGAAAGGGAAGAACTTACCAAGAAACAGCAGCATATGGTCACTTCGGAAGAACAGGAAGTACATTCACTTGGGAAAAAACTGACAAAGCAGACGCTTTGAAAAAAGGATAATTATGGGAGCACCTAGCCAATCCACAGCGGACAAAAAAGCAACAAGAGATGCATATGGCGAAGCCTTAGTTGAGTTAGGTGCATCTAGACAAGATGTGGTGGTTTTAGATGCGGACCTTTCTGGTTCCACTAAAACTGCTGACTTCAAAAAAAAGTATCCAGAAAGGTTTTTTAATGTAGGGGTCGCTGAACAAAACTTAGTTGGTCATGCGGCGGGCCTTGCGCTCTCTGGATTTGTTCCTTTTGCATCTAGTTTTGCTATGTTTTTATCTGGTCGCGCTTGGGAAGTTGTCCGTAATAGTGTCGTTTACCCAAAGTTAAACGTGAAATTAGTGGCTTCTCATGGTGGGATCACTGTGGGAGAAGACGGTGCCTCCCACCAATGTATCGAAGACTTTGCTATCATGCGTGTGATCCCTGAGATGACCGTCATCTGTCCTTCTGATTTTAATGAAACCAAACAAGTGATCCATGCCATTGCCGATTACAAAGGCCCTGTGTATGTGAGAGTGGGTCGACCTGCCATTCCTGTCATCGAACGAGAAAACTACAAATTCCAAATCGGAAAGGCAGAAGTGATCTCGGAAGGAAAGGATGTTTGTATCATCGCCAATGGAGTGATGGTCAACGAAGCAATGATTGCCGTTGGACTTCTCAAAGAAAAAGGAATTCATGCAAGCTTACTCAATATGGCAACCATCAAACCTTTGGACAAAGAAGCCATCGTTGCCAAAGCGAAAGAGTGTGGTGCGATTGTGACTTGCGAAGAACACAATGTCATCGGTGGCCTTGGTTCTGCAGTCTCTGAACTTTTATCGGAAGAATATCCCGTACCAGTCATCAAAGTAGGGATGAAGGATACTTTTGGAAAATCAGGAACATGGAGTGGGCTCCTTGATTATTTTGGTCTCCGCGCAAAGGATGTTGTGACTCACGCGGAACTTGCGATTTCCAAAAAGAAAAAATAGGTTTAGGGCTTCGGTGATGACCGGTTCCGGAGCTACCCAACCTTCGATTCTAGAAGAAACAGAAATCAAACCCACGAAACATGACGGCCCTTGGAAGGTTGTGTTGTGGGATGATGACCATCACACGTACGAATACGTGATCGAGATGCTGATGGATGTTTGCCAGATGACCTGGGAAAAAGCCTTCCAACATGCCGTTGAGGTGGACACTCGTAAAAAAACCATCGTCTTTTCCGGGGAATTAGAACACGCCGAATTCATCCACGAACGAATTTTGAATTATGGACCAGACCCTCGGATGAGTTCTTCGAAAGGTTCCATGACTGCAACTTTAGAACAATAACTTTAGATGGTTAGGTGTTCTGTGACATCTTCTTTCAATTCAGTGTTACATCTTTCGTTCTAAGGCGTAGTTACGTTCTGGAACAAGAAGCGAAGAAACCGATTCATTGGTATCTACTTTGATGTTTGTGGTTGGATTATAAGTATCTAACACGGTTTCCCCATCTACGATGAATTGGTAATGGTATTCCCCAGGGAGTAGTTTTTTCTCTAGAGTGAATACTCCCTTCCTGTCTTTTTTCAAAAAATCATGTTCCGGGTTCCAATCATTAAAATTGCCAACCACTCGTACGACTTCCGCATTCGGTAAATAAATTTGGAATTTGACTGTACGAAGGTCTCTTTCTTCATTTGGAGAATCTTCTAAGACCATAGTTTTCGTTTGTCGCTCTGTGTCTTTGGAATCCAAGACAAAACGAGAATAATAAGACCCGGATCCATCTTCCACCTTATCAAAGTTTTCTGGATCATAGGTAAGAAGCCCATTCACACGGAATTTGTATTCATACACTGGATCGTCTTCGTAGTTTTCTTTGATTTGGGTAGGTTCAATGACCGTATAATAGATCCCGTATTGGTTCCGTTTCATTTCAGAACATTCCCACTGATTGAAACTCCCACAAATTTCAACCGATTCATCTCGTAGGCCATTGTAGGTAAATAGAATCCCTCGGTGCAAAAGGTTCCCACTGGACACATAGGACTCGACATCAAGATAACGAATGTAACGTGGGGCAATGTTTTTTTTCAAACTTTCCAATTGCCAGAGGTAATAGACCGTGTCCTGGTCTTCGGTTTCGTCCGACATTTCAAGTTCCCCGGAGGAAAAACTACCAATCCAATCCATCCCTTCGTCGGCGAAAATTCCAATTCCAGTGAAAAAGAGTAAAATGAGGGCGATTCGGATGAATTTGGATTTCAACATAGTGCAGTCGTCTCTAAAGTCCTTTGTCTTTATTTTCGGCAGGATTGAAAAAAGAGAGTGAAAGGTTTTTTTCTGAAGGAACGATCTGACATAATAAAAAAAATATTCTGTCATTTTAAGAAGGGGCCGATAATTCATTAGGAATAGACCCTCGCATGGCTGAGCCGATAGACAAATTGAGTCCGGAAGAAATCACACAAATCGAGACGATGTTTTCGGCTCTCAATAAAAATCCTATGTCCTCGGAAGAGCTCAATCCGATGGCGAAGGTTTTACGTGAGAAATTAGGTTACACAAACCCGTTTTCGGGAACTGAAGAACCAGAGGCCACGGACGACGAAACGGCAGACTTACCAGATGATTTTGGTACTCCCGACACAGACGAGGGAGGCGATGCGGATCCCTTTGGTGGTCTCGAGGACGAGGACGATTTTGGTCCTCCCAAACTTTCCAGTAACCAACCAGAAGAAGACGATGGCATCGATTTAGATGAACTTTTGGGTGAAGATAGCCCAAAATCCCAGGAAACGCCCACTCCACAAGCATCCGATTTTGACGATTTGGGGATGGATGCGCCGGACACAGACATGGCAGGAGAGGAAGATCCGTTCTCTTCGGCTCCGGCTACCGACGAAGCAGATCCCTTTGCGAACTTTGATTCGCCGAACGAAGAGACAAACACCACAGATGACCCTTTTGCCAATTTAGATGCCATTGATGAAGCACCGGTGGAAGAAACGAAAGCACCTGAAATTGGAGACGATCCTTTTGCCAATTTAGGGGGCGATGACGACACCACTCCCAAAACCACCGATGAAGATTTATTTGCTGGTTTTGATTCAGGTTCAGACGAACCCCAAGTAGCGACTGATGATTTTGATTTTGGATCTGGAACTGATTCACCACAAGGGGACGATCCATTTGCCGATATGGGTTCCACTCCTACCGATTCCGATGTAGGGGCTTCGTTTGGTGATGATCCATTTGCTGATATGGGTTCCACTCCAACTGATTCAGGAACAGATTCTGGATTTGGTGACGATCCCTTTGCCAATATCGATTCCACTCCCGCGGCAAAAGAAAGCGAACCTGCCGATATCGGTGGAGGGTTTGATGATCCATTCGGTGACCTCGGTGTCGGAATGGAACCACCAAGCCTTGATGATGATCTTGCAGCACCTTCCTTCGATGATTTAGCACCTTCCATTGATGATATGCCTGTTTCCTCCATGGATGACTTCGGTGGAAATGATGAGGGGCCTGGTGGATTTGAAGAAGACCTCATGTCTCTTGGCAAAGAGGAAGAACCAGAAGAATCACTGGAAGCCAATTTAACGGATGAAGAACTTGCAGTCATCCAATCCGAATTACTTCGATACCCGCCAAAACTTCGACGGACAATCATCGATACGATTGTGAACCAAAGGATTCCAGTTCGAAACCAAAAAGAAATCATCGAACTGATTAAGGCCCAACAAAAACCGGAAGACATTGCCAGTTACTTAAGTGGGTTACTCGGCGAACGTGTTGAATTAAGTGATACGAGCGGAAAATTTGCGGCTGATGGTGTACCCATCATTGCCAGTAAAGATGCCTACACCAAAGAAGGTGCTGCTCGAAAACGTGAACTTGTTAGACGAACCATTCTGTCATCTGCTGCCGCTATCTTTTTAGTCTTTGGTTTGGTTACTTTATGGAAGTATGTAATTGTTCCTTATCGTGCCAAAGCCCAATACGCACTGGGTCTTGAAAAAATTGAAGAATTTAGTTATGAAACCGATGCATTAGAAAAGAAAAAATTACTCGCTGATGCAGAGAATTACTTCATCAAAGGGGAAGAAATTTTTCCACATAACTTAGAGTTTTTGAACAAATATTGTAATGCATATACCAAAGCAGGACTCTATGAGCGTGCTTTTGAAAAATGTTTTGGAAAAGTAGAACCTGATTTTGGTTCTGAACCAGAAGACAAAGAACACAAAAGAGCGTGGGAAAACCGCAAAGAAGTACCAAACATCAGTTTTGCGAAAAAAACGGAATGGAATGATGCAGGGATTGAAACTGCAGGCCGCAGGCCACTTCCAGAACTAGCATTTTATTTAACTTCACAAGATAAAGTTCCGCGAAAGGTATTGAAGGCAGGTGCTTATATCGCATCTCGACTCAAATACAATGTTCACGACATCGATACTTATATTGCACTTGGAAACTTTCATTCCTTTCATCGAAAAGATTTTATCGAAGTCCCACCAGGTAGTAATCGTAAAAAATACAAAAACGATCATTTGGCCATCGAATACTTCAAACGAGTGTTTACTGATGGTGGTGATCCTGACAACGTAGATGCCATCGCAGGCATTGCGAAAATCTTTTACAATAAACAAGAGTTTGGAACAGCAGTTAAATACTATAACGATATCATTGAAAAATACCCTAAAAACCCAATTGGGCATGGTGGGATATTATCAACTTATATCGAAATGTGGAAACGTGATAAAAATCCACAATATGTGCTCAATCATCATAGACAGGTTCGTAACGCGTTAAACATTGAGGATGAACTTTCTCTTTTTGTTTTGGCTAAACTTGCTTCCTTCTACATTGATTTGGATTCGGAAGAAGTTCGTATCAAATACAACATCAATCCTGAAGACCAAGTGACGGGTATGGAAATTGATGATAACGTAGAATATTTACTCAATATTGCTTATGGCAAAGATGGTGGATCCAAATTTGCGGAAGGGTATTACCAAAGGGCACGATTTTATTTTAAAAAAGAAGAAGCCGCTCGTGCTTTAAAACAACTGGAACTTGCCTCAACTTACGACATCCGTCATTACTTAGCAGTTTTACTGATGGCTGAGTATTACATCCAAACAGAAAACTATGATGAAGCAGTAAAACTTCTCAGAGAATCGGATGATCGTTACCAAAATTATCGTGATCGTTTAGGAGAAAGAGATGAGGATGAAACCTTACTCGAAGGTAGTCCTGGAAGGATTTCATTTAACTTAGGTAAAATCCAATTTTTGGAAGCAGCTGGCATCAACAAAACAGACAATATACGAGAGTTTCCTGGTAAAAAAGTATATCCAGAAAGAAGTATTGGAACCCTTTCTTACGAAGAAAAAGAGAGACGGAATGGTCTTTTTATGGCACGTGAATCCTTCCTTTCGGCTCTTGATCGGGACATCACAAAAGATCCAAAGATCGTAAGAGAATGTTATTATTATTTAGGTTGGATTGATTATAACCACGGAGATTTTGCGCAAAGTTTGGATTTTTGGGCAGAATTACCAGAAGAAGATATTTATAACAATCCTACCTTATTATTTGGGAAAGGAAATGCATTTTATTATACAAGACAATACAATGCGGCACTTGGCAACTATCTCAAGTTAAAAGATGATTTTGAACTGAAAGAACAAAGCCTTGGACGAATTGATACGGAAAATTCTGATCACAGAGAAGTGTACGAAACTCTTACGGCTCTTTATAATAATATTGGTGCTGTGTATGAGAAAAAACAAGATACCATCAATGCACTCAAATACTATTGGAAGGCGATGGAAACTGCTCGTAAAATAGGTTCTGTGAGTGAAATTGCAAACTCTAACAAAGATTTGGTGTTTGCACGTGCAAAACTTGATAGAGAACCACTACTCGAAGATTGGCTCGCACCAACCCTCGATCGTTTGGATCAGATTAAAAAATAGAGTTTAATGTTTGCGGAATCGTTCGCGGATTCCGAGTAGGATGAAGTAAAAAGTTTCCCCCATCCTTCGGATACGATAAGGTCTTGCGATGATTCGCCATAACCAGATAAGACCTCTTTCTTTGAACCATTCAGGCGCTTTTTTGTCAGCACCAGATAACATATCTAAGGCGCCGCCGACACCGATGACAACTGCTTTGCCAAAGTAACCAGTGTTATTTTCGATCCAAATTTCTTGTTCAGGGAAGTCCATGGCAAGGAAGATGATATCGGGTCCTGTTTTACGGATGGCTTCTTTGACTCGCATTTCACGTTGTCTATCAAGATGGCCAGCATGCCTTCCCACAATGCGAACCTTTGGAAAATGCCTTGTGAGGTTAAAATAAATTCGTTCTACGATTTCGTCTTTGGCACCAAAAATAAATGCCGTAAATTCTTTGAGTTCTGCAAGGCGGATGAGGTCCATCATCACAGCGATTGGGGTCACTCGTTCCTTCAATCGTCCCTTTGTCATCCACCCGATCCCGGCACCTTCCACTAAAATGGTACCTGCTTTTTCCGCAATGCGGTGGAGGGCTTTTTTCGGGCGCATCCTCATGAGTTTGATCGGATCTAAAAACAGTACGTGGTGCATGCCTTCTTTTTTCTCAAGCACGCGGAAGAGTTTGGCAATGGCTTCATCAGTTGTGACATTGTCTATTGGAATTCCCAGAACGTTTAAGGTTTCCAACTTAGAAACATCGATATTCTGGTATTCGAGTAGTATATCTCTCTCGTCTTTTGAGGAATTGTGAACGATTTCGCTCAATTGCTTCATGTAGCCAGGTTTTCCTTTCCTAACTTAAGCATTATGTCCAGTACCTCTCTTGTCGCCTCTAAATTTTTAAAAACTTTCGTTTTTTCACTTGGATTGGAACCGAGAGAACGAGAAAAAGTATCAAAATGTTTCGTCACAATTGTTTTCTCATTTTTTTTGTCCTTCTCCTCTCAAGCGCAAGTTATGCGGAAAAAATATCCATCTTTGGAACCATTCAAAACGGTACAACTAGAGGTATAGGAAAAGCGGACTCGATTCGGATGATGGCCTTACAAGGTGCGATGGTGCCCTTATCGGAAATTGGCCCTCAATCGGGGAAATTTCGGTTTCCCGAAATGGATTTACCAGAGGGTGCTCCCATTCTTTTACAAGTCCAATACCAAGGCGTAAATTATAATAAAATGATCCCGCCAACAACAATGTTTCGTACTTCTCCGCAAGAAATAACTGTCTATGACACTGGGGCCAATCGCAAACAAGTTTCTATCAAGAGCTTAATGCAAGTTATGCGGGAGAAAAAGGGACTTCGTGTTTTTAAATTATTCCTCATTGATAATGCAAGTAATCCTCCCAAATCCTATGATTCCAAATCTGGTGGAGCTTTAGAATATTCGGTAGCAAAGGAAGCCACAGAAATCATGGCACAACTCCAACAACCAGGGAGTAAAATGGCAATCCCTCTGGGTGTGCCTGAAGGGCCAAATGGCGGCAAGATCCTTGACCGTGCCATTTTACCAGGAAGTTCTGAATTACAAGTTTCGTATTTGATTCCGAATTCACAACATTCGTTCAGCGAACGAATGTTAATTGAGTCTGAGAATGGTAAATATCCTATTTTTGTCAAACCACAAGATATGGAAGTGATCACAAATGAAAAAACTCCCGTGGTGAAATTGGACAAAGATGTTCCCAAAGGTCTCAGTGCTTATGTTTTGAATGCACTTGAATTTGGAACAGTGGTGGAGTTTCGCTTTAGAGGTGGAAAGGCCCTTCCTTCTATGGCAAATTCTCCGAATCCTGAGATTTGGAATGGATCGATTTTAACGAGTTGGGATTTATCTTTATTTGCTGTGATTGGATTTTTAGGACTTTTATTCACACTTTCTTTTATTTTTGTCTATCGCAAACAAACAGAAAGGAAAAACAATTTATGAACCAAAACAAATCAAAACAAGAAACCACCTACCTTCGGTTTTTTGGTCTTGCAGAACTTGTGAACCATGGCCCGAGGGGGATATTAGCCTTTTGGATGATTATGGGGATGGCATTCTTTTTGTTTGGCGATCAAAACTTGATAGCACCCAATATGAAAAATATTGGAGCTTCCTTAGGTATCACCGATCCAAACGAAGTGGATTGGAAGTTTGGTGGGATCATTCCTGTTTTGTTTTTTATTTTAGGTGGATTTGTATCCCTTTCAATGGGTTACCTTTCCCAAGCATTTTCTCGCAAAAATTTACTTGTCGCTACAGTACTATTAGGCGAGATTCCTTGTTTTTTGACAGCGTATGCGGAAACTTATGATCAGTTTTTGATCCTAAGAACCCTATGTGGTTTTGGACTTGGTGGGATTTTTCCACTTCTTTTTAGTTTGATTGGAGATTATTTTTCAAGCCAATCTAGAGCGATTGCCACTGGTTATGTGTCACTTGCAATGGGACTTGGTGTTGGGGTAGGTCAGTTACTCGGTGGGATTTTGGGTGGCGCTGATCCGATCAACGGTTGGAGAGCATCATTTATTTATATGTCTGCCCCTTCTTTTTTCTTTGCCGCTGTGTATTTATTATTTTGTAAAGAACCAAAACGTGGTGGTGCCGAAGAAGTGGGAGTGGATGAACTTTCACATAAAATCACACTCAAAGACTTCCGATTGTTATTTCATAACAAAACCAATCTCGGAGCTTTTTTACAAGGCCTTCCTGGTTGTATTCCTTGGGGAGTATTTTTTGTTTATTTAGCCGATTATTACGAACATACTTATCACTTATCCAAAGAAGTTTCAGCAGGAATGATTACCTTTGCAGCTATTGGAATTTTTATAGGAACTTTTTTTGGTGGGGTAATTGGTCAAATTTTATACAATATGAAAAAAACGTACCAACCACTACTGTGTATGGGTACAACATTTTTTGGAGTGTTCCCTGCAGTTCTCTTATTGTATTCGTTTGACATTGTTCCCTATATGGGGCTTTTTATTGCACTCAACATCTTCACTGGGATTATGATTTCTGTCACTGGACCGAATGTAAGGGCAGTACTTCTCAATGTGAATGAACCAAAATCTAGAAGTGCTATCTTTTCGATTTACAACCTAACAGATGATTTAGGAAAAGGACTTGGGCCTGTCATGTCAGCTGTCATACTTGGACTCACGCCTGATCGTGGACTTGCTCTTTCGATCTCCATTCTTTTTTGGATTCCCTGTGCCCTAGCATGGTTTTTGGTATTGTTCAATTATGAAAAAGATGAAGCAAACATGCATTTGATGATGAAACAGAATGTTTCCTAGGTTATCTTTTTGTCCTAAATAATTCAACGGTAACACAATAGATTCAATGCAGATCAAACACAATTTACTTGATATTGAAGGGACAACGGCACCAATCGCCTTTGTCCATCAAATCCTTTTCCCTTATGCTACAAAAAACATCCATCGTTTTTTAAAAGAATACCAACTAACGGAACTTCAGTGGAAAGAAGTCCAAACAGAATTCCAAAAGGATACTTCTTCCGGCGATCCCTTATTCATAGAAAAATTCAGAATTAAAAATGTACCATCGGGCCTGATTGTGAATGAAGTTCCCAATACTCTTTCAAAAGACATGGTTTCAGTGTATTTTGAATATCTGATTGAAAAAGATCGTAAATTTGGTCCGCTGAAAGAGATCCAAGGGAAAATTTGGAAAGAAGGATATGAATCGGGTGAAATCAAAAGTACAGTATTTGATGATGTCCCCAAGTTTTTAAATGACGCAATTCAATCTGGAATCCAAAATCATGTTTACTCTTCAGGCTCCGTTGAGGCACAACATTTGATTTACCAATATTCTGTGTTAGGTGATTTGCGGCAGTATTTTACTATGTACTTTGATACAGCAGTGGGTGGAAAAAGGGAAAAAACAAGTTATGAAAGGATCGCAAGTACACTTGCTGTATCTCCAAGTGAAATTCGTTTTTTTACGGACATTGTCGAGGAAGCGGAAGCTGCAAATGCCACAGGTATGGATGTGGTGATTTTAAATCGACCAGGAAACCTGGCCCAAAAACCACATCCATTCCCGGTTTGGGAACATTTTTAAGTAAAATACCAAATCCCAAACGAATACACAAAGATTAAACTTGAGAAAATCAATTTCCAAAAAAAATGGGCGCGCATTAAATTCATAAACACATACGAAATGAATAGGAATTTGAGAGCACTCATAAGTATCAAGTTCCAATTTCCTGGTACAAAGGAACCAAGTCCGTAAAACGAAAGATAAACGATGAGAAGTAAAATGAGATAAGTCAAAACAATTCGTAACATAAATCCTCCTTATTGGATCAAATACAAAGCTGGATACAAAATCAGCCAGATCAAATCACACATATGCCAAAAAATCGCACCAGCTTCCAAATTCACGAGTTCGATGGTCTTCCGATTCAAAAATACAATGAAAAGGATGATAAGGCCAACTGCCACATGTAAGTAGTGAAATCCTGTTAACAACCAATAGTAACTAAAAAAAACACTTTCGTCTAAAGTAAAACCTAACGTCCATTTATCGTAAAATTCCAAAAGCTTAAGTAGCAAGAACCCCATGCCAAAAAACATGGAAAACAATAATCCATAGAGATACATAGATTCTTTTTGAATTTCTTTGGCATAAACACTCATTGCTAGGAAAAAACCACTTGTGAGAAGGAAGATGGTATTCCAAAACGCAAAACTTCTGTTCAATTGATTTTGCATGGATAAAAATCCCGATGGATTTTGGGTTTTATCATAAACCAAGGAACCAATCCCCATACAAAATGTGATCACTTCTACAAATACAATGAGCCAGATGAGAATTCCTCCTGGTGGGTACCATATCGCATCTTCCTCTTTTTGGTTGGTTGTGTTCATTGGAACTCCTTTTTAGTAAATTTTAAACAATCGAAAATTCAAAACAATGGAATCACTTAATTTGTTAATTCAAATCATATCATTTCACACATCGAATTTACGAAATCAAATTTCTTCCACACATCTTGGAAGTTCCCTTTCGGGAAATCGTTCAAAATGCCCAGCGTACCTTCGTGTTTCGATACACTAATTGATTATAATGATTCCAAGTCTCAATTATATCATTGTTTCCGCTTAAATTTTAAGATAACACAATAAAATGAATAAGGAGTTGATTAGAATCAATGCAAATTGTATAATCTCCACTTACATTTGTAAAATGGAAAAAAGGAGGTAAGGATGCTTTCAAAATCGCAAGCAAGGGCATTCTTTCTGGGTGGAACGTTTTTGTTCAGTGCTATCTTTGTGTTCCTCACAATAGATTCTGTGCGACAAAACGATACCCGTACCAATGCGCAAAACTTAACGGAAGATGTGCTAAAAGGGAAAGAAATTTGGGAAAAAAACAATTGTATGGGATGCCATACGTTACTTGGGGAAGGAGCATATTACGCTCCTGATTTGACAAAGGTTGTCGAAAGACGTGGTGTGAGTTGGATCGATGTGTTCTTAGATGATCCGCAAGCCATGTTCCCTGGAGAACGAAAGATGGTGAAATACAATTTTACCAAAGAAGAAAAAGGACAAGTCATCGCATTTTTGGATTGGGTTGGAAAAATTGATGCAAACGGTTGGCCTCCAAAACCGAATATCCCAGTTGATTCGATCGCAACAGCTGTTCCTTCGCAAACAACTGCAAACGTTGTCAAAGTGGCACAACCAGAAAAGTTTTCACAACTTTGTGTCGCCTGTCATGCAGTAGGTGGTAAAGGTGGAAATGTGGGACCGGCACTTGACCATGTGGGATCAAAGTTTGATGCCGATTACCTCAATCGATGGTTAATCGACCCACAAGCAATCAAACCGGGAACAAATATGCCGAAGTTGCCGTTAAGTGATACAGAAAGAAAGGACATCGTCACTTATCTTTCTGCATTAAAATAAGGAGAAACAATGAGATTCCAATCACAAAAGGTCGCATATTGGTTCTTTGCAACTTGTATGTTACTCTTATCGTTACAAATCGTTTATGGTTTTATCATGGGTTTTGCTCGTATCGGAATGGATGGATTACACGATTACATTCCATTTAACACGGCACGTGCGACACATACCAATTTACTCGTCGTTTGGTTATTAACAGGATTTATGGGTGCTGCGTATTACATCATCCCGGAAGAATCTGATAGGGAATTATACAGTGTAAAACTTGCTTATATCCAACTCATTTCTTGGGTTGTTGTAGGTGTTGTTGCCATTGTTGGTTTCCATTTTAATTGGTGGGAAGGAAGAAAGTTTTTGGAAATTCCAAGACCTCTTGATTACCTTGTAGTAGTCAACGTTCTAACCTTTCTTTTTAACATTGCTATGACAATTTGGGAAGCCAAAAAAAGAAGTACAACACAACTTGTCCTCTTCTTTGGTCTGTTATGTGCTGCTCTATTGTACCTCCCAGGTATGATTTACTTCGACAACCAAACTCTCGATTCCTACTTTCGTTGGTGGGTCGTTCACCTTTGGGTAGAAGGAGTTTGGGAACTCATCATGGGTGGTATCTTAGCATTTTTACTCATCAAACTCACGGGAGTGGATAGAGAAGTCATTGAAAAATGGTTGTATGTTGTTGTTGGTCTCACTTTCCTTTCTGGAATTTTGGGAACGGGACACCATTACTATTGGATCGGAACACCGAAGTATTGGCTCATGGTGGGTGGGATTTTCTCCGCGTTAGAACCGCTTGCCTTCCTTGGAATGGCGATTTGGGCACTCAATATGTACCGAAAAAAAGGAAAAGACCATCCAAACAAAATTGCACTCTATTGGACACTTGGCAGTGCCATGATGTCTTTTATTGGAGCGGGTTTTCTTGGTTTTGCTCATACTTGGCCTGCGGTCAACCAATGGACACATGGAACTCTTGTCACCGCGATGCACGGACACCTTGCCTTCTGGGGAGCCTACGCTATGTTAGTGTTAGCTGTGATTTCATATGCCATGCCAAACATGACAGGAAGAAAATTGTTTACTGGAATGTCTGGATATTTAGCATTTTGGGCTTCGAACATTGGAATGTTAGGGATGACAGGTGCACTCGCTGTGGCAGGGATCACACAGGTATATCTCGAACGTAAATTGGGAATGGACTTTCTTGTCGTACAAAAAGAAATCATTTTCCATTTTTACGGAATGTTACTTGCGGCGACCCTCTTTACGATTGGCATCACATACTTTATTGTGGATTTCATTCGACATGGACTTCCATCTAACGAAGCACTTGGAAAAAATGTAGGTGATCTAGATTAACTTATGTTAACAACAAAAATTCCCTATTACGAACCAATCGGTAAGGAAGTGGAAATTTTTCAAATGGCGGCGGAGAATTCTCTGCCGCTTTTGTTAAAAGGTCCTACTGGCTCCGGTAAATCTCGATTTTTAGAATTTATGGCACACCAAATGGGCCGTAAACTCATCACCATATTATGTAATGATGAAACCTCGGCTGTGGATTTGGTGGGACGCTTCCTTGTGAAGGGTTCTGATACCGTTTGGATGGATGGTCCTCTCACTACTGGTGTCAAAGAAGGTGCGATTGTGTATTTAGACGAAATTGCGGAGGCAAGGCCAGATACTCTTGTCACGATTCATTCCCTTACCGATCACAGGCGGACATTGTTTATTGAACGCAAGAACGAAGAAGTGATCGCCCATCCAAACTTTTTACTCGTTGCCTCTTATAATCCTGGATACCAAAAAGGGTTCAAAGAACTAAAACCATCCACCAAACAAAGGTTTTTGGGAATGGACTTTCCGTATCCTAAACCATCTGTAGAAGAAAAAATCATTGTAGGAGAAACAGGAATCTCAGAATCAATTTCCAAAAAATTGGTCCAATACGCCAATTTGGTTCGACATAAACCGGAGTTAGGTTTAGCGGAAACCGTTTCTACTCGTTTACTTGTTTCCTGTGCCAAATTAATCGCAAAAGGCCTTCCTTCTCGGTTAGCAGGTCGAACTGCCATTATCTTACCTTTAACAGATGATGATGACACTGTTACGGCCTTACAAGATAGTTTTGATTTAATCTTTTAGGATCAAATTTTGGAATGGGATCAATTTGTATTTTACCAAGGCCACAAACTTTGGAAAAAGTTAAAAACTAAGTTAACTCCACCGAGTCCTTACTTTCCATACCAAATGGAAACAGAGGAAATCAAAATCATCAAATACCTACAAACCTTACGTTTGGAAACGACCTCCATTGTTTATGGAGGGGTAGTGGTTTCGCTTGGCGAAAACTTTTTAAAATTTCCAGAAGTGATCCACTGGTATGAGAAGGAATTGGATACAAAAAAACAGGTTCGGATCCTACTTGCCTATTTATCTTACCTCTTTGATTTAAATTCACCTAACACGAACTTAACAACTACTTTCTCCAAACAGGAAGTACCGCTAACGAATCTAAAAAAAACAGAAACACAAGAACGGAAAGCGATCGAAGAACAAACTTTTTACCAAAACTTTCGTTCCTTTTTGAAAGTATTCCCTGGTGTTCGGAGTGATTGGAAAGAGATTCGAAAAGAACGTTTGTTACTTCGAAAAAAAGATCCAAAACAGTATACAAACATTATCTCTCATTTTTACAAAGCCAAATTCTCTCTCACCCATTCAAGAATGAACTTTCCCATAGGGAAAGACTTTGTTTCCGCAAAACAAAATCAAAAAATAGAATCCAAAGAATCCAAACAAAAATTGGATCCAAGTGATGCTGAAATTTTGGAAGTGGATGAGAAAAAAATCGAAGAATATACCTTAGGGCATAATTTTGAAAAGATTGAAACGGTAGAAGAGTTTGATGGGCAATGGCGAGACATCGATGGCGAAGAGGATATGGAAGAAGAGGAGGCCCTAGAGGAACTCAATCTCAAACACATCATCCGAACCGAAGACCCGGTTCATACAACAAGAACTAGTGAATCAGGATCTGGTACCTTACTTGAAATTTTAGAAGATACAAGTAATGAAAAACCATTTTTGTATCCAGAATGGGATTACAAACAAAAGAAATACAAACCTAGTTACTGTTCTGTGGTAGAAGAGTTTCCCAAGTCAATGGATCATTCGTATACAGCGAATGTATTAGAAAAACAACATCGTACACTTTTACTTTTAAAGAAAAAAATGACGGCACTTCTCAACCAAACACGGATCAAAAAAAGATTGGTATCTGGTGCTGATATCGACTTGGATGCACTTGTGGATCGTTATGCGGACTTAAAAGCGAAAAAAAGTCCGTCAGAAGCCATTTATATGAATCCCATTCGTGATGTTTCAGACATTGCATTGTATTTTCTAATGGACCTTAGTTTGTCTACGGACTCCTGGATTCATGATAAACGTGTGTTGGATGTCGAAAGGGAAAGTTTGTTACTCTTTTCGGAATGTTTGGATGAACTAAAAATTCCTTTCGGGATTGCTGGATTCTATTCTCGCACTAGAAATCACAATCAGTTCATTCACCTAAAACAAATGAATGAATCCTGGATGGGAGTCCGGGATCGTTTGGGCCCATTGTCACCCATTGGATATACTAGGGTTGGACCATCGCTTAGGCACACCAATGAACTGCTCAAAAATTGTGGTTATAAACAAAAATGGATTATCTTAATCACAGATGCTAGGCCAAACGATTATGACCAGTATGAAGGAAAGTATGGCATTGAAGATGTCAATAAAGCCGTCGGTGAATGTCTGTTAAATGGAGTTCAAGTATACACGCTGGCAATTGGTAAAGAAGAAAAACCAACAATTCCTGCCATGATGCGAAACGCAAGTTACCAAATGTTATTCCATCCGGAAAGGCTACTCGATTCCTTACAGGAATTTTTTCGAAGAGCCATTCGCGTTTGATTTAGATTTTTACCATCGTAACCATCGAATTCACATCTTGTGCTAAGATGGTTTTCCATCTGGACGTTTGGAAAATAGAATGAGTGAGTATTGGATCGAAAAAATCAAGAAACACAAAATCCATCCAATACCCGATAAATAATAAGCATACTTGTATTCATTGAATAAGGGTAAAAATACTCGAAAAATTACAGATAAATTGAGTACAACATAAGCAAACACAGTGAGTGGTGATGCCACAATGGTTCTACCGGTATGACCCAAACTCACACGAGTGATCATTCCATAAATAAAGACTCCGAGACCACCTACAGTTAAACTATGAATGGCTGAAGAGATGGGAAATAGATTTAAATCGGATAAACTATAGAATAAAAATCCCAAACAAACCCAAAAGTATCCGAGATGTAAGATCCATAGAATCGGCCTTTGGTAGGACTTCCAAGGTTTCCAAGAAAAATAACGAATGGAGTTGGCCACAAATAAAAGAAATCCAATTAAAAATGAAACCAAAGCCAGAATCGAAATTCCATTGAAGATACGAAGACTCATAGATCCAAAACTGCTAGATTCGAAAAACCCTTGGAACCATTTTGATACATAGAAAACATAAGGCAGATACAAGAGTCCTATTTCTAGATTTGGCATCCGTTTGAATGAATAACCTTGGATAACAACACCAGTAAAGAATGGAACCACTCGACCACCAATGATGAGAATCAGAAACAAAACAACAAAAATACTAAGGTGTATGTAGAGCAATGTTTGTTCTGGATTGAGAAACGAATATGCTGATAATGCACTTAGGATATGAAAGATTGTAAAAAATACATAATGGTATAATATGGGTCGGTTGTGTTTTTGAGTCGGAACAATTAATTTTGGGTAGAGTAAATAGATGACAAAGATGTCAGAACAAATATCAAATCCAAAGGATAAATATCCCAAAAAACCAAACGAATAAAATGAAAATCTTCCTAATAACCAAAAGAGTAAAAGATAAAATAGATTTTCGCCCTTTAAAATTGTGGAGTTGGTCCAGTTCTGAACGGCAGTGAACAAAAAACCTAACACGATGGCTTTGGTAAAACCAAATACCATTTCATATGAATGCCAGTGAATCGCATTGACTTGGATTGGATTTGTGATTATATTCGAAAGTACGAATAACCAAATACTTAAAATAATGATTCCGAACAATGATCCGAACCAAAAAAAAGGTCGAAATGCTGTATTCCAAAAACTGAGTTGAAAAAACAAATTCTTCATATTTTGATACTAACCTAAATCAGTATCATTTCCTTGATACAAATCAAGTACTAAGCCAAAATTTTCAAGAGTCCTTCTTTGTCTAGGATTGTGATTTCACCTCTTTGTGTATCCACCAAACCTTGGTCTTTCAGTTGTTTTAAAATTCTTGAAAAAGTTTCAGGCCGAAGATACAACAAAGATGCCATTTGTGTTTGTTTTAATGCGAGAGAATCCGGAGTTCCATAAAATAAAAAATGAGCCACACGTTGCATCGCATCCATCGTGAGGCCTCGGTTGATGGCAAGATTTAATGTATCAATTTTATTCATCAATGAATGCATTAGTATATGATTGAGTGCGATGCTGGAATTCAATCGACTTTGAACTTCTGTGAGTGGCATTCTAAGAATGGTACTTTTTTTGGTGAATCGAGCTGAAGCGGGATAAGGGATTCCTTGGATCACAGCCCACTCAGCGATGATACTCACTGGTCTAAAAAAAGTTAATGTCACTTCATTCATGTTACCATCGTATTTGAATACTTGCAGATCACCATTGACCAAAAGATCCATATGGGTTACTTCATCACCTGAATGGAATAAAAATTCATCCTTATCAAACGTTAATTCTTTACAAGCCTCAAATGCTTTTAGAAGTGATTCTGGACTTTGTTTGGTAAGGTATTTAATGATCATTGATTCAGTTGTATTCTTTACTTTTTCTTTTTAAAGTTTGGGATTTTAATTTCTGTTTCTTTCAGAAACTTAAAAATTCGTTTTAAGGTGACTCTCCAATCTTCTTTTTCTGATTTTTTGGTGTTTAGATTTGCGTTTGGTATACCATTAGAATCTTTGATTGGTTGTAATTCTGAGATTGGTACAATGGCAGCAATTCCTAAATCTATTTTTAAATATTTTTTCTTGATGATTTTGAAATCAATTTTAGCACCTAACAATCTTACGATTTCTAATATAATCGCCCATTTTACTTTAATTGGAGTGAGTTGGTTATAATTTTCGGTCAGTTCATTGAATAGTTTTTGTGCAACTTTTGAATTGTTATGAAATAATAAAAATCGGAAATGCACATTTCCTTTTAAATCTTGCGTAATGATCAAATCATTATGATTGAACTCTTTGAATGGCGGGAAATCGACAAGTCTTACTACAACAGAGTTGATTAGGTCCAAACTATTATAAATTTCTGTTTCAGGATTTACTTTGATAGAATAAGTGATATCATCTTCTGGAATCACATCGTTGATAAAAGAAATAAAATTAACTTGCTCTTTGAATGGAACTTCTTTTAAAACTTCTAATCTTGAAAGTTCAATGATATCATCCATCACATTGTCAATGGAAGATTGAACATCGGTTACTTCTTTCACTAGGTTTTTATCTTTCGTTTTTTGTGTAGACTCTCTGTATGCAGAAAGTTTTTCTTTCATCAATTTTAACGGACCCGATATCATCGCATCCATATAAAAGAATATTTTTTCTCTGAGAGAATCTGCTTCTTTTAGTCTCTCATATCGATTTTGTAGTTTTCGTTTCATCATTAAAAACTGAAATCGAAGAGCAAGAGTCATTAAAATCAAATATACTAAAAAACTAGTTTCAAGAGAAGAAGGTGAATTTAAATAACCTCGTTCAATTAATATTTCTTTGAGAATTGAATACAGAAGGTATACAAGTGCCAATAAATGGATTGTTGAACCTCTTTTTTGTTCACGAAATTTAATGATCGTTACGTAGATAGCATAACCAATTACTGCGAGTAAATGGATATCCCAATAACCGATAAAGTTGTACCAAAAAACGGGGTTTTGAATGATGAGAAAAACAGCGATAAAGAAAAATTGTAATAAAAGATAAATTCTTTGGTATCTGAAAGGTTTTAACTCGAAAAAATCTTGTATGAATTTTATAAAACCATAGGGAAGGATGAATAAAAAAGAATATTCCAAAAATTTTAAAATTGCAAAATGATTCAAAATTAAAAATCGAACTTCGTTTTTGCAAAGTTCGTAACCAGAAAATATTAAAGCCAAAATACTAAAGCTCAAATATTCTTTTTTATCTCTCAAATTAAAGAAATTGATAAAGAAAAACAATGCGATGAATAGATAAAATCCAACGAATATCAATTCAACAAGTGAATCATATAGATTCCCATTGATTGCTTCTTCATATGTAACAATTCGTATCGGACCTGTGATGATCCCAGCTGATGTTGATAATGCAGAATCAATTTTGATGATAAGAACATTTTCACCTTCGAGCAACAAATCGTGAGGAATCGGGTAAATGCGAGGTCTACCAAATGCATACTCTTCTGGGTCTTTTCCAAAAGCGGAATTGTTTTTTCCAATGAGCACGCCATTTACAAAAACTTCATCGGATTGGTAAACTTTTCCTAGTTGCAGCGCTAAGGATTTTTGGTGTTGTTCTGTTGTGATTTCAAAACTTTTTCGAATCCAAATGGATCCTCGATATGATTTGTTAAGGTTTCTAAAATTATTGGGAACAACGATTATATCTAGATTATTTGGATTAAATTCAGGATTTAATAAATCGGCATTATCATTGAAGTAAATTCCCCAGTCTTCTCCATCTAATCTAAGTACTACGGTATTTTCATCTGTTGTACGAGAACAATTTAGAGAAAGGAAAAATAAACAAAATATAAGGATACGATTGAAGGGTAAGGATTTCATTTTTTTGGTTTCTCTGGGATTCGGATCGTGAACTTTGCTCCCATTCCTTCGCTTGATTTTAAACTTACAGTTCCTGATAAGAAGTTTGTTGATGCCTCAACTAAAGTTAAACCAATTCCGGCACCAGGGATTTCATTTTTTTTGTCATGGTATCCTCTGACAAATTTTTGAAATATGGTTTCCATCTCGAGTTGGCTTAGACCCATTCCTTCGTCCATTACGATCAATTGGTGAAATCCATCTCGATTATAAAATTCGATATGAATGTCTGTTTTGGGATCTGTATATTGATAGGCGTTTTCTACAAGGTTACGTAAAATACAAAAAAACAATTCTTTTGGGAAATAAATTTCCAGATCTTTTGGTTTTACATCGATGAAGGCATTTTTTCTATGTTGGCCTAAATGATTTTCAACACTCGCAACACAATTTTTAATCAATTCAGAAACAGAAAATGTTTCATAAAAAGGAATATAGGTTCTTTCTTCTAGTTTTCTAAGTAAAATTGCTTCTTCGACCATATAACTCATATAGGATATGTGGTCTTCTGCTTGTTTGATCGGGTCTCCCGTTTGTTTTGGAGAAGGAGATGTTTTGATTTTTTTCTTAGCGGCTTTTTTTGCTGTCGTTTTGCCGGCTTGCTTTATCGAAATTTTCCCTTGATTGGTTGTAATGTTATCAATCGCAGTTTTGATTTTTTCCATTCCTGATTTAAATTCGGAAGATAGATTGATCAAAAATCCAGTTTTAACTCTTTCCATTTGGATGAGTTCTTTCTCTTGTCCAATATAGTTTTCTAATCCGAGGACAATATCATTGGATAGTTGAATCGAAATCATGACGAGGAAAATTAAAAAACCTAAATACAAAGTACCAGGCATTGAAATGATGATTTCTAATGCGGACAAACTATCAATTAGGATGGTTGGTAATAAACAAGCGATTCCGATTAAGATGAACTTTACTTTTTTGATATTGGTCGTTCCATTCTTTACAAATAAATAAACCACAAGTCCCATAGCAATAGGCAATGCATAATTGAAGAGCGCAATGACAAGGATCCATGTCTTAGGATTTCTAAAGAACAAGGTAATGATAAATAAAACGGAAAGGAATACCTCATAAACGAGTAACACCATATTTCGTTTCATCTTTAAATATTGGTGCATAAAGTTGATGAAAAAAACTGGCAAACAGATCAAAACTAGAAGTTCGGTTACATAGGACCAGGTGAAACTTTCAAATAAAATATCTCGGTGTTGGGTACGAATGAGTACATAAATACCCATAAAAATGGAAAATAAAGCAAAGAAAAAGTTTTCACCTGCTCTTCCGCGAACAATCGATCCCACTAAAAAATAAATCCCCATAAATATGAAGACATAACCGCAAACCATTGCAAAAAGTTCTTTCGAAAAAACTTCTTCACGTAACAAACGTTCTTTGGCAATTTTAGGAGCTTCTTTTAATCCGTTTAAATTGGTTGCGGCATATATTCTGATTGCCATAACATTTAAACCAGGTTTTAATAAATGTGTGGGAAGAGAATAAATTCTAATTTTTTGAAAATCTACCTCCATTCGAGGTAGGACTGCTCCTGTTTTATCAATCAATGTTCCATTCAGATAGAACTCATCGATGTCACGAATCCTCCCCAATTGGATGGCAATTGGTTCAACGGGAGTTGTATAATTGTCAGGTAAATAAAAAGAACAACGATACCAATGATACCCTGTTAGGTTTTCCGTTTTGGAAATTCCATAATCAGGAACAGATCGTTTGACCCAAAACGTATCTTCGACTGACTCATCTCGCCAATCTAAATTGTCTCCTTTTCGGAATAACCAATCTGTTTTTAAAACTACAGGTTTTTCAAATGAGGAGATCATGGTTCCGCAAGGTTCTGCCACCAAACTGACAACAGTTGGTGACAAAAACAATGAGATACCAAATAAAAATTGGAAAAATCGGCTCTTCGAAATCATATTGGTTCTACGTTTCGAATTGCCTCTTCGATTTCTTTTAACTGAGTGGAAATCCTTGCGTCGATTGCACCCACATCTGTCTCAATGATGACCCCACCACGATCGACACGTGAGTCTTCATAGATATTAACTTTTCTGAGTGATTCCATGAGTTTGATGAGTTCGTCTTTGTGAGCAGTTGTGAGTTCAAGGTCTGCGAAGTTAACGCGGATATCGATACGATCTCGATCTTTGATACGTTTCATTGCCTCGCGAATGTTATTGAGAACAATTTCCTTACGTTCTATAATTTCATCTTTGATTACTTTTCGTGCAATCACAAGAATCATTTCAACCATCTGCTTTTCGGAAGCTGCTATCATTTCTTCACGGATGTCAATTGCCTTACCGATGATGGTTCCGAGTCGGTCAATGAGTCGTCTCACTTCCCCTTGGCCTTTTTTAAAACCAACCTCACGACCCGCATCATATCCTTTTTGGTATGCCTCGTGTTCGATCTCAGCCTGTTTCATTTCGGCTTCTTTGATCATACGTTCGACTTCCATCTTGGCACGATCTAAGATCTGTTCTGCTTTGGCTCGACCAGAGTCTTCTTCTAATTTGATTTTTTCTTTGGAGTCTTGGACCATTTGGAAGGCTTTCGTCCTTCCTTCATCTTCTATGGCCTTTGCTTGTTTTTTTGCGTCTTCTAATAATTGGCGAACTTGTTCTTCTGTTTCTTGACGATACCTTTGGAGTTCCGCTTCGATTTCTTCAATCGATGGACCTTGGTATTGTTCTATGATATTCCCTTCTTGGTCTATCTCGAAATCTTCTTGTTCGTCTGTTTTATGAAATTTTTTGTACTTATCAGGAAGTTGGATTTCAACTTCTTCTTGTAAGTCGGCAATTTGAATGGGTTTAAAAACTAGTTTTGCCATATCCTTACTTCAATCTCCAAAGTTTCACTTTGCCTTCATCCATTGCTTCGCGCAAACGATCTAAGATTCCCTTTTGGGCTTCTTCAATCTCCGCAAGCGAAACAGGACCTAACGAATCCCATTCGATCTTTATCTCTTTCACAAGCCAAGATTCCAAATTGGAATAAACTTGATCACGAAATTCAGTCTCCACTCCTTTTAGCGCGCAGGCAATGACAAGAGGGTGGATCTCAGAAAAAAACCGAGTGAGACTTGTCCTTCCCAAATGAAGGAGGTCTTCCAAACGAAAGTAGTGTTCTACTATAGTTTCGGCATATTCTGGGCTTTTTTTCTGAATTCGTTCAATTAAATTTTGAGATGGTAAAAAAGGAAGCCTGGTGAGAATTTCGCCGGCAGTTTTGGCTTTCCGACTGCGGATCTTGGAAACCGGCATTTTTTTTTCGATGAGCTCCATTTTGAAGCGTAGGAACCGCTCCAATTGGTCCCTTTCCCTGTCGGAATGGAAGTCGATTTCTGCCAGAGCCAAAATGACCTCTTCTCGGAGGGATTCTGGGTAATCTGAAAGGACTTCCGATGCCGTTTCTGGATCCGAAAAGCTGAGTAACCTAGCCACAACCTCAGGAGACTCATCCATGCTTAAGTTTCGTAATAATTCCGTGGAAAATTTGGGAAGTTCCGGCCAGAGGGGGCTGGTTCGTTTGGAATCCTCTTCTTTTAGGATCTCATCGAGCAAAGAATACAATTCGTTCGTTTCTGGGTGGGAACGATTGGTTGGCGGATGGGTAGGGGAGAGATTGTTCGTGAAATGGAGATGGGGAACGGGGTCAATACCACTTCGAGAAGGAGATCCGTCCGTTTTTTTGTCTTGGATCCCTTTTTTTTTGAGAAAATTGGTAAAAGAGAGGAGGAGGTCTTTTTCTTGGCCTTTGGTTGGGGAAGGATTTGTTTCTACTTTCAACAGTAGGGATTCAATCTCTGCATCTGTTAAATGGGCGAACACTTCATCTGGAAGGTACTGGCCTAAAATTTGGTATGCCAGCGCGGCTTTGTTGGGTCCAGAAGTTGGTGCCATTTAGGAGACATAATAGCTTATCGAGTGCTTCGTACAAACCAAAAAATATTATTTTTTTCATTTTGAAAACTTCCTTTCCAAATAACCGTCGGAAATGTCTCTGAAGGTTAGGGATGACCCTTCAGAACCGCATTATTCTTTGTTTCGTTTTTCTCACTTTGTCCTGCCAGCTTGTGACTCCCACTGGGGAAGTCACATCGGGTACTTTGGACTTGAGGGCATTCCCATGGAAAACGGGAAAGGCAATCACACTCCACGGTGAGTGGAAATTTTATCCTCATACTTTGGGAGAAATACCACCTGACGCGAGTCATTCGCTACTTCCAGTTCCATCTCTTTGGAATGAAGTTCCCCTCAGGTCAGGGATCGTGGATGGGAAGGGATATGGGACTTATGTTTTGGATATTTTGCTTCCGAGTGAGTCGCAGATTTATTCATTGTATTTACCCGAAGTTCGGACTAACTTCCGAGTAACCGCCGCTAATCGTACGTTACTTTCTGGATTGCCTGGGAAGGATAAAAAATCAACAATCCCGAGCGCACAAGGTCAAAGTTTTACATTTCATGCCAAAGACAATATTCAAATCAAAATTGAAGTGAGTAATTTCCATCATAAAGAAGGTGGATTACCCAATGCTCCTATATTTGGAACAGCAGAAACGGTTCAAAATTATATTTTGGCAGAGAGTACGATGGACATTGCACTCACTGGTGCTCTGTTTATGTTTGGATTGTATCATTTTATTTTATTTTTTTATCGTAACAAACAAAGGGAGGCATTCTATTTTGGATTCTTTTGTTTGGTATTTGCAATCCGACTACCATTTGTGGGAAGTAAAACGATTTATGCCATGTTTCCTAATATCCCTTGGGAACTTGTGATATATGTTGAATATGCATCTGTTTTTGTTTTAGGTATTTTGTTTTTATGGTTTGTGGATGGTTTATTCCCTCGATTCATTGAAACAAGAATCATTCGATACTTTAGTGCCTTTGTTCAATTCGTTTTGGTTTACGGACTCATTATCAAACCAGAATTTTATACCGAATTTGAAGTCGTATTTCAAGTGTTAGGTGTTGTTTATGCTGTCTTTTTGGGGATTCGACTTTACCAAATGGTAGTGAAAGGATTACCAGATTCACATATATTCTTTTTAGGGTATTTGATTTTGTTTTTTGGGTTTGTATATGATGTATTTCTTGCTTACACTGGAGAAGGGGAATCATCCTTATCACAAATCGCTGTCTTTCTGTTTTTTGGAGTTCAATCCACGATTGTGACACTTCGTACGGCTAGAACCTTTCATAAAAAGGTCCTTTTAAAAGAAGAGTTTGAAACCATCAATGAACAATTTATCCTGACAAATCGTTTTTACGCAAAATTCATTCCTCGAGATTTTTTAACTCATTTGGGTAAAGAAAGTATCGAGGAAGTAAAGTTAGGTGACAGTAGCGAAAGAGAGATGACCGTTTTATTTGCGGACATTTGGGAATATTGGGATATCATCTATTCCATTCCACTTGAAAATCGTATTCTATTTACGAACTCATATTTAGGTCGAATTGGGCCTTGTGTCCGAAAGAACAATGGATTTATCGATAAATACATTGGAAGTGCTGTGATGGCTCTTTTTGATGGTGGAATTCAAAATTCGATCAAAGCAGCAGAAGACATCCAGTGGGAATTGGAAACATACAACGAAAGGCGAAGAGGATTCGGATATTTACCCTTACATGCAGGTATTGGAATCCATTCCGGGGATACGATGCTCGGAATTTTAGGTGAAGAAGAAAGGCTCGAGTCCACTGTCATATCGGATACTGTGAATTTAGCAAGTCGCATCCAAGGATTGACCAAAAAGTACAATGCTAGAATCCTTGTTAGTTTAACCTCTTTGATGTTACACGAAGATTTGGATACCATTCCTTATCGGATTTTAGATTTTGTGCGAGTCAAAGGCAAACAGGAAACAGTGATGATCGCGGAAGTATTAATTCCTGGCATTGATTCCATTTCCGATCAAAAAATTGCATACCGTGAACAATTTGAAGCCGCCATCTTTGATTACGAACGAGCCGATTTTGTTTCTGCATTGAATGGATTTCGAGAAGTACATACAAACAATCCCGAAGACATTGCTGCACAAATCTATATTGAAAGGTGTGAATACTACCAAACTGCCGGCGTTGGCGAAGATTGGGATGGGGTTTCTGCATGGGAAAAATAAAACCAATCCTAAATCATTTGATATTAGTAAACTTTCTTTTCTTTTGTTTGGCGTTAGTTTCGTGTAACTTTGATAATACGAAAGTTGCAAAAAAAGGATATTTGGAAATTCCAGAAGTATTTGTGGAAAACCACAAAAAAATTTCATTGAATGGAGAATGGGAATTTTATTGGAACGAGATTTATGGCGATGCCTTATTCCAAAAAATAGCGGAAAAGAAACAAACTTACGTTAACGTTCCTTCATCTTGGAACTCTGTTCGGCCAGAAGGAATCGGTGGGGATGGGTATGCCAGCTTTCGTTTAGTTGTTAAAGTTCCAGATCCTAACATTCGTTATTATTTGAGAGTGCAACCTGCAACCAGTGCTTATGAATTGTACATCAATCGGCAAAAAATTGCTTATTCAGGGGTCATTGGTGTGGATCAATTGTCCGCAAAACCAAAATACCAAATTCAATATGTTTCGTTCCAACCTGAATCTTATGAACAAGAAATCATTTATGTTGTCAGTAATTTCCATCATGCTCGCGGTGGTTATCGCAAACCCATTGAAATGGGTACAAAAGAAGTCATCCAAAACGAGTCACTCATATATTCGGCTGGTGAAGTATTTGTGTTCGGTGCTATGCTCACGATGGCATTGTACCAACTCACTGTTTTTTTCTTCCGTAGGCAGGAGAAAAGTTCACTGTTTTTTGCTCTCTTTTGTTTGTTCACAGGCCTTCGCTTAGTTATATTAGATAATTATTACATAGTATATGCGTTTCCCGATTTTTCATGGAAATGGATGCAAGTATTGGATTATTCTTCGGCACCACTGCTTGTTTGTTTTTTCTTAAGTTATTTACGCAGTTTGTTTCCTGGAAAATCAGAAGTACCCAATTGGATGTTACAATCTTGTTGGAGTTTGAGTTTTACATATGTATTATTTGTCTTACTCACAGATCCGAAACTCTTTACAACGACCAATATTGTTTCGCAGGTTTTTATCTTATTTTTTAGTATCTGCTCCTTTTATGTGATCTTTCGTATCTATCGCCAAAGGAAACGAGATAGTAGTTTAGTTTTTTATGGTTCACTCATTTTGATGTTGGGTTCGACACATGATTTGATGGCAGGGAATTATTGGTTCCAAGCCCAACCCCTTATGCCATTTTCATTATTTGTATTCTTTTTGTTCCAAAGTATTCTACTTGCGAGAAGGAATGCTCGTTTTTATTCCTCGATGGATACTTTAACAACAGAATTAATTGAAGTAAACAATCGACTTGAATCATCTAACAAAGTTTATGCAAAATTTGTACCCTTACGACTCATCCAATTGTTTTCCAAAAAAGATGAATCAAAAGTCAAACGTGGAGATTTTATCCTAAAACACATGTCAGTATTGTCGTCTGATATTCGTGATTTTACAGCAATCTCGGAAACGCTTAGTCCAGAGGAAACATTTCTTTTTTTGAATGATTATCTCAGACAAGTTGGGCCTATCATTCGTTCTCAAAATGGATTTATCGAAAAGTATGTTGGTGATGCCATCTTTGCATTGTTTGAAAAAGAACCAGAAGATGCACTTTCGGCAGCGATTCAAATGCACAAAACGATTGCGAATTGGAACAAAGAAAGTCACAACCATCGTGTTGGGGAAATCCAAATCGGTGTTGGAATCCATTTTGGTGAATTGATGTTAGGAATTGTTGGGGAAGAACAAAGAATTGAATCCGCAGTACTTTCCGATTCCATGGGAGTTGCCAATTCCTTAGAATCAATGACGAAAAAATATGGGGCAAAAATCATTCTTAGTTTAGATGCACTTTTAGAATTAAAAGAACCGGATTCTTATCCGCATCGACTTTTGGATTTTATTAAAATTCCCGCAAAACAAAAGTTAATCGGAATTGCACAAGTTTTAGTGGAGGGGGTCGAAGAATCCTTTCAGCTCAAGATCCAAACCAAAGAAGAATTTGAAGAAAGTGTGAATTTGTTTTGGGATGGGGACTTTCGGGCAGCGGAGCTTGGATTTTCATCAGTTTTGAATCGAGACCCTTCCGACAAGGCAGCCCTTCTGTATTTGGAACGATCCCAACAATACCTCCAAAATGGACCTCCTCCTGGGTTTGGAAAGGGATTTTTGGCATAAAAAAGACATAGAATCGCCTAGGTTTTTGAAAAAGTTCTTGAATTTCCTCTCTAACTGAACGAGAGTCAGTAATACGGAGATTCCCATGACCCAAGCCACTCTTTCTACGGCAAATGTTTCTAACACAGCCGTCATCCAAACCAAAAGTTTTACTCCCAAAGACATCGATAGAATTTTTAATGCACAAAAGAAAAAAGCTCTCGAACTTCGTTTGACGAATTACAAAACACGAATTCAAAAACTGAAGAAACTAAAAGATGTAGTCTTAAAATACCAACCACAAATCCAAAATGCACTTCACGCCGATTTTAGAAAATCCGCAGGAGAAGTGGACATCACTGAAATTTTACCAACCATCGCAGAAATCAATGATGCCATTCGCCATATCAAACATTGGATGCGCCCTAAAAATGTAATGACTCCTCCCACCTTGCTTGGTGCCACAAGTCGAATTGTGTATGAACCAAAAGGAGTGTGTCTGATCATCGCACCATGGAATTATCCATTCCATTTGGCAATTGCTCCACTTGCCGCTGCGATTGCTGCGGGTAACACAGTGATGTTGAAACCATCAGAATTTACTCCAAATACTGCAAACATCATTAACGTAATGTTAAATGAAATATTCTCTGAGGATGAAGTGGCAGTGTTTGAAGGGGATGTGAGTGTTGCGACAGCCCTACTCGAAATTCCATTCGATCATATTTTTTTCACAGGGTCTACTCCGGTTGGAAAGATTGTGATGGCAGCTGCTGCAAAAAACTTAACTAGCGTTACACTCGAATTAGGTGGAAAATCTCCATCTATTATCGCAGAAGACGCTGATATGAAAGTGGCAGCTGAAAGAATTATGTGGGGTAAGTTTTTGAACGCTGGGCAGACTTGTGTAGCACCTGACTACTTACTCATCCCTGAAGCGAAAGTGGAAGAATTCGTAAAATACGCGAAAGAAACGACTGAAAGTTTTTTCAAATCGAAGCCAGAGAATTTTACAGCAAGTACTGATTTCTGCCGTATTGTGAATGCAAAAAACTTTTCCAGAGTTTCTTCCTACATTGATGATGCCGTAAAAAAAGGCGCCAAAATTGCGTATGGTGGTGAAGTGAGAAGTTCTGATAACTTCATTGCACCCACCATCTTAAACAATGTTTCCCTTGATTCTAAAATCATGGAAGACGAAATTTTTGGACCTCTCCTTCCAATCGTCACATACAAGTCATTAGATGATGCAATTCATATCATCAATGAAAGACCAAAACCATTAGCATTGTACATCTTTACAAAAAAGAGAAGTACATCCAAATATGTGTTACGTAGGACAAGTTCTGGTGGAGCCGTGATCAACGATGTGATTTTACACCTTGTGAATCCAAACTTACCGTTTGGTGGAGTCAACCATTCAGGACATGGAAGTTACCACGGAATTTTTGGATTTAAAACATTCTCTCACGAAAGGTCCGTTTTACAAACACCAAAAGCTTCTATTGCAAAACTGATGTATCCACCTTACTCTGGTTTTGTGAGACTTATGGTAAAATTGACAACCAAGTTTTTCGTCTAATAACGATCAAACATTGTCTAAAACAAATCACTCCCGGGGGAAACTCGGGGGTGATTTCCTGATATTTACTACATTCCTCAACATAAACAAAATCTTAATCAAATTAGTTTCAATGATTCTAATTCAATGATAAATATCAATTTGGGTTTTTCCTCAATTTGTGTGACAACTCGGGTCACCTAAATTTTGTGGAAACATGCAAAAGGATTCCTCCGCACATTTAGATTCCCTACGAATCACATGGTTAAGTGAGCCCTTCCATCTTGGTATTCCCATCATTGACCTGCAACATGTGTGGCTTGTACACATCATATTGGAATTGGAAGAAGAAATTGTGGAAGCGGAAAAATCGGATTCTGATGTAGACGTACATTCTTCCTTTCGAAAGGCTCTTGATTATGTGGCAGAACATTTTGCGTTAGAAGAAGATATTTTAGAACATTTTAACTATCCCAATTTTAAAGAACACGTATTGGGTCATCGAAAATTTGTCGAACGACTCACTGAAAAATATTACGAAGCCAAAAATAACCAAATGGCTGCACTTGGAATTTTACAAATCTTAAAAAAATGGTTATTCCAACACATCTTACACGATGATACAGACTATGCAGAGTTTTTTAAAGCATCTAACGTAGATCTCAAATCGTATTGTAACCAAATTCTAAAATCAGGTAAGTATCCCATTTCAAAAGAACAACTTTTGATCTATCAAAATATTGTGCAAATTGATACATCAACCATCTCACTGCACGAACAATCAATTGATACGATCCAAGAAATTCGAAACATATGGAAAACTTATAATTTATCTACTGGAATTCCCATTATCGATTTACAACATATATGGCTCTTAAAAATGATTGTAGAGTTAGATCATTCACTTAAGTTAGGTGATGGATCAAGTGAAACCTTTCATAAAGTAATTGCTGAGGCAATTGAATACACCAAAGACCATTTTGGTGTGGAAGATAAAATTATGCGTTATTTTCGATACACTGATGTAGTACAACATATGAACCAACACAAACGGTTTATCGAATTTATTAAAATGAGAAATGATGAGTATAAATTGGGTAATCCTAGGGTTGGTTTACATTTGGTGCAAGACCTACGGAATTGGTTACTTTCACATATCGCTTTGGAAGATAAAAAAATTGGTTTGGCATTTGAGTCAAGGGTGAGAGAACTTTCTGAGTTTACAAAAAAATTGCATCAAACCGGGGAAATTGGGATCTCGAGGGAGCAAAAAAATCTATATAAATTGGTCCTACAATCGGTCCCAGACCTCTTGGATTAAAAACTGGAGGAATTTGAATTGCCAGGTTCATTTTCCGTGAAAATCCTGTTACCAAACCATGGAATACGAAGTCATCATCGGTCTGGAAGTCCACGTCCAGCTCAATACCAATTCAAAAATATTTTCCACTGCCACAAACGAATTTGGTGGTAGTCCCAATACTCATATTTCTCCTTTATGTGTTGCCTTGCCTGGCACCTTGCCAGTGTTAAACGAGGTGGTCCTTGAAAAAGCAGTCCGAGCTGGTGTGGCTCTTGGTTGTGAGATCACAAAATTTACAAAATTTGATCGTAAAAATTATTTTTATCCAGACTTACCGAAAGGGTATCAAATTTCACAATTTGATAAACCATATGCTACGAAAGGTGGAATTCATGTTCTATTAAAAGGGGAAAAAGAAGAAAAGTTCATTCCTCTGACTCGTATCCACATGGAAGAAGATGCGGGTAAACTCATCCACTCTCACGATCCTTCTATCAATCGTTCGTATGTGGATTATAACCGTGCAGGGACACCTCTCATCGAAATTGTCTCCGAACCAGACCTAAGATCTTCTGATGAGGCTTATGTATATTTAAATGAATTAAAAACCATCCTTCGTTACATCCAAGTATCTGATTGTAATATGGAAGAGGGATCACTACGATGTGATGCAAACGTCTCCATTCGTCCGAAAGGAGAAAAAGGATTTCGTACTCGAGTGGAAATCAAAAACCTAAACTCATTTAAGGCCGTAAAACAAGCGATAGACTATGAAGTCGAATGGCAAAAAGATGTATATTCTAGAGGTGAGTCCTTCAAACAAATGACAAAACTTTGGGATGCAACACTACTCAAAACCATCCCGATGCGTTCCAAAGAGATGAGCCATGACTATCGTTATTTTCCAGAACCAGATTTACCTACGATTCAAATTTCGGATTCTTTCATTGAAGACATTCGTAAAACTCTTCCTGAGTTGCCACGACAAAAAAAAGAACGTTACAAAACAGAACTTGGACTTCCCGAATATGATGCGGAAGTTCTCACTAGTGAACGTGAAATCGCAGAATACTTTGAAGAGGCACTTGTCATTGCAGGTGATGCAAAAAAAACTTCAAATTGGGTCAAAGATGAAATCTTAGGAATTGTGAATAAAGAGAATATTTCCATCCAAGAGTTTGCCATTGATCCAGTGCGGATTGGTAAACTTGTGAAACTCATCAACTCTGGTGAAATCACAGGAAAAATTGCGAAGACGATTTTTGAAGATATGTTAACTACAAAAGACCAACCCGAAACCATTGTGGAGAAAAATGGTCTGAAAGTGGTTCGTGATGACAAAGCCCTTGAAGAAATTGTGATCCGTGTGATTGAATCCCAACCAGAATCTGTGGAAGGTTGGAAAAATGGAAAAGACCGAGTGCTTGGTGCCATTGTCGGTGGAGTCATGAAAGAAACAAAGGGGAAAGCTGATCCAAAACTTGTAAATGAACTGATACTCGCCAAATTAGGCCCGTTAGGTGAAAAAAAGAAGGTATAAGCCTTTAGATTCGTTTAGGAAACAGTTGTCTGTTAAGTGATTTCTAGTTTGTGAACAGAACCAAAATCCACAGGGGACTTAAATGCTTCCTCATGTGGAATTCCTTGGAGCCGACAAAGTATGGCTCGAATAGGACCAGAATGGCAGACAACAATCATTACATTTAATTTTTGTTTGTTTGTCTTTTCCCAGTTTTCGCGTAAAGCTCCATGGGTTTTCCAATCATCTAAAAACTGATCCACTCTTTTGATTAAGTCAGTAAAAGCTTCCCCATTGGGAGTTCTGGCATTCACAAAATCTTTCATCCAAGGGATTGTATCTTTTCTCGGAATTTCTTCCCAAAGTTTTCCATCCCAATCCCCAAAATCCATTTCTAACAATCGTTCGTCTCTATTCAATTGGGTATGATAAGCATTTTCATTTGGATTGTATTTAGAAAGTAATGCGTTTGCCAATTTAACAGCACGTGGAGCAGGGCTAACTACTAAATGATCAAAGTTAGGTGGTAGATGGGCGAATGTAGTTTCTGCAGTGTCTTCTACAGGGTATTTGAGTGGAAAATCAGTTCGCCCGTAACAAGTGCCTTTGGGTGCTATGGTTTCTGGATGGCGAATTAAATAGAGATCCATACAAATACTCCAGAGATCCAAATGCAAGTTTCCACAACTTGTTGGACAGCCCCCAAACAATCACCAGTGAATCCTTGGATCCATCGTTTCATGAGCGAAAACATATAAACAAAACTTGGGATGATACATAGTAGGCTTAGCAAAAAGTAAGGATGTAAATACACCAGTGCTAAAAAAGGAGTAACTCCAAAGATACAGGCAAAATAAATTTGAGGCCAATTGATTTCTTTTGCCATCGGTTTTGCATATCCTTCTTCTTTCGCATAAGGTAAAAGTTTCATCATGAGTATTGATAAAAATCGACTAAAGCTCTGGGCAGTCACAAAGTACAACCAAACACTGAGGAGGTGAATTTGGGCAGACGAACCAAAGGTAAATGGAAGTCCTTTGATTTCATATTGGTGAAAGGTTTCTGAGACACCTAAGACTTTTAAAAGTAAAAGTAACGAAATACCGGCGGCACCGAAACTTCCGACACGACTGTCTTTCATAATGCGTAAAATATCTTCTCGTTTCCATCCGCCACCAATCCCATCACAAAAATCGGAAAATCCATCTTCGTGAAAGGCACCAGTGAGAATGAGTAAAAAACCAAGAGAAATTGTAAACGCAATCGTAGGTCCAAATAAAAATTGGAACAGAAGGAAAACAAACCATTGTAAGCTGCCGAGTAAAAAACCAACAGAGGGAGAATATTTAATGGAATGGTGTAACCACTCTTCTTGAAAACCGATCCAACGCGGAGAAGGAATCCTTGTGAGAAAGGACATACAAACAAAAAACAAACGGATTTCTAATAGGATATATTTCATAGTGAATTAAGATTTTGTCTCTGAGTCGCTGACACCTGCGTCGGCAAAGGAAGCCATTTCATTCAAAAATTTTACACTGAGTTCGATGAGAGGGTAGGCGGCAAGCGCACCACTTCCTTCTCCTAATCGTAAGTTTAGTTTTAAAAGTGGTCTGATTTGAAAATGATCCAAAACAATGATGTGGCCTTCTTCATCAGAAACATGTGAAAAAATAGCATAATCTTTTACGAGTGGATTCAGATGATAGGCGACAAAAAATGCTGCGGTAGTGATGAATCCATCCACAAGGAAAACTTTTTGATTGGATGCGGCCCCGAGCATCGCTCCAGCCATCATCCCTATTTCAAATCCGCCAAATTCAGAAAGGATTTCTAGAGGATCATTCAGTTTTCCTGTTCTTAGGTAGGCCCTTTCCAATATTTCTAATTTTGTTTCTTTTCCTTTGGGATTTAATCCAGTTCCTTTTCCTACCAATTTAGAGAGTGGAATTCCTGTTAGATGAGATAATACCATGGATGCGGATGAGGTATTGCCAATTCCCATTTCTCCGAATAAAAATACATTGGTGTCTTTGTACCGATCATCCATTATTAAATGGATTCCATTTTGCAGAGAAAGATATGCTTCCTCTTTTGTCATTGCAGGAGTTTTAAGAAAGTTAGATGTACCTTTTCTGATTTTTTTTTGGAGTAGTTGTATTGTGGATTTATCCCAATCATGATCCACACCTGCATCCACTACTTCAACTTCGATTCCACTGTGTTTGGCAAATACATTGGCACAGGCACCACCATGTAAAAAATTAAACACCATCTGCCATGTTACATCTTTTGGGTAAAGAGAGACTGGTTCTTCGGTGATCCCATGGTCTGCGGCAAACAAAATTAGTTTCGGATTCCGTAAAGAAGGCGAAGTTGTATTTTGGATTTCGGCGATTTGTTGTGCTACTGATTCGAGTGCACCAAGGGAACCTAAAGGTTTTGTTTTGGTGTCAATTTTTTCTCGAATTTTGTCTCGCAAAACATGGGTTACGGGGGAAATTTTGGGTAGGGAAAATGGGGACATGGACAAAACCAGTTTGCCTGAGGCTCTCTCTTCATCCATCGTTTTTGGGCTTGGATGGATTTGGCAGGTTTGGGATTTGGCAATTTGGGCCTAAAAAAATCGAAAATCCTTCCCTTGGGGCGCTTTACGTACGAAGGCATTGACTTTACTATGTCACCAAGCCATGGAAGATTTTGCCCACCTGCATCTGCACACTACCTATTCCATGTTGGATGGTGCCATACGAATCAGTGATTTGATGAAACGTGTGAAAGAACTGGGGATGAGTTCCGTCGCCATCACTGATCACGGGAACATGTATGGTGCGATCGAGTTTTACAAAGAAGCAGTCAAACATGAAGTCAAACCCATCATCGGTTGTGAATTTTATGTAACACCTTCGAGAAGTGCAGAAACCGAACTTGATGAAATTGCAGATGGTGGTGCTTACCATATCATCTTATTATGTAAAAACGAAGTTGGATACCAAAATATCATCAAACTGGCAAGTCGTTCCTTTACAGAAGGATTTTATCGAAAGCCACGTATTGATTACGATCTGTTGGAACGCCACAGTGAAGGCCTAGTCTGTTTAACAGCATGCCTTGCTGGAGAAGTGAACAGAAAAATTCTGGAAGGGAAAGAAGACAAAGCGTATGCGTTAGCTGGTCGACTCCATGAAATCTTTCGGAAAGAAGATTTTTATTTGGAAATCCAAGATCATGGAATCCCAGAACAAAAAACAGTGGCGGAAGCAGTCATTGGTTTTTCAAAACGAACTGGTATCCCTTTGGTGCTAACCAACGATTCACACTTCTTAACAAAAGATGATAGAGAAGCGCAAGACATTCTATTGCGAATTGGAATGCGCAAAAACATCGATGATGAAATGCGATTTGGATTTAATCAAAATTTTTATGTTAAATCTCCTGAAGAGATGAAAACTCTTTTTCCCAATCATTTAGATGCTTATTATAATACACTCGCCATTCGCGATAAATGTTCTCTCAATTTCCAATTTGGAAATCCATTACTCCCACCATTTGAAGTACCACCAGGTTTTGACACAGACAGTTATTTAGAAAAATTGGTTTGGGAAGGGATTCAGGAAAAATACAAGGAGATCACGCCCATCGTCAAGGAAAGGACCGAATTCGAAATGCAAACCATTCGGAATATGCATTTTGCCGGATACTTTCTCATAGTTCAAGATTATATCAATTTTGCAAGGCGCACGGGGATTCCAGTGGGACCTGGTCGTGGTTCGGCTGCAGGTTCCATCATTGCCTATGCACTTGGGATCACAAACGTTGATCCAATTCGTTACAATTTACTCTTCGAACGATTTTTGAATCCCGATCGAAAGGATATGCCTGATATTGATACGGATTTTTGTGTGGAACGACGAGAAGAAGTGATCAATTACATCAAACACCGGTATGGTGAAAATCGAGTTGGTCAAATTATCACTTTTGGTTCCTTAGCTGCAAAAGCAGCAATCAAAGACGTTGCCCGTGTCTTCAATGTTCCGTTCTCTGAAGTAAACGAAATGAGTAAGTTGTTCCCAAAAAAATTGGGAATCACCATCCAAGAGGCTGTTGAAACATCAAAAGATTTACGTGATATCGCTGAAAAATCTGAATTAAATAAAAAAGTATTTTCAATTGCACAGAAACTAGAAGGTAACTATCGTCAGGTGGGAAGACATGCGGCAGGTGTGGTGATTGCGCCAACTGCCCTGGAAGAAATTGTCCCACTATCAACCGTTAGTGAACCAGGCCGTGATGGTCGATCCATTGTCACTCAGTACGACAAAAATATGTCGGAACAAGTGGGGCTGATCAAAATGGATATTTTAGGTTTAAAAAACTTAACAACCATCCATCACGCAACAAAACTCATTGAAAAACGGCATGGAATACTAATTGATTTAGACAAAATCCCTTTGGATGATCCGGCCACCTTTAGTTTGTTACGGAAAGCAAATGTTCTGGGTATATTTCAGTTGGATTCTTCTTCAGGAATTCGAGATCTTTTTGCCAAAGCGCAAGTTCAAAAGTTTGAAGAAATTGCCGCCTTACTTGCATTATATCGTCCTGGTCCGATGGGATCTGGGATGTTGGACGATTATTTAGATCGTAAAAACGGAAAGAAAAAAGTAGTATTCCCACATGAAAGTTTAGCTGAGGTTTTGGGTGAAACATATGGTGTAATTGTTTACCAAGAACAGGTAATGGGTATCTCAAGGATTATGGGTGGATTCTCTGTAGGAGACTCGGATGTTCTCCGTAAGGCGATGGCCAAAAAAGATAAATCCAAACTCCCTGCACTAAAAGAAAAATTTGTAAAAGGTGCCATTGAAAAGAAAATCAATGAAAAGTTGGCAACCGAACTCTTTGAACAGTTGGAAAAATTCGGTGAGTATGGATTTAATAAATCCCACTCGGTTGCTTATGCCTTTGTGACATACCAAACTGCCTTCTTAAAAGCAAATTATTCGATCGAATACCTAACTGCATTACTTTCAGGAGATCATTCCAAAATCACGGATGTTGTGAAATACATCAATAATGCAAAAGAGATGGGAATTCGTATTCTTGGGCCTGATGTAAAAGAATCAGGAATTTCTTTTGAAATCACTGACGATACAACTGTACGTTTTGGCCTATCGTCTATCAAAGGTGTTGGAGAACTTGCCGCACAAAATATCATTCATAATCGAAATGAACTTGGTGGTTACAAGCAACTGAGTGATTTTACAAAAAAACTCGATACTCGATTGGCCAATAAAAAGGTATTAGAGTCACTCGCACAAGGTGGTGCGTTTGATTCCTTTGGTTATTCCAGGAAAACCATATCCGAATCCACTGATATCATTCTCAACTATGCAAACAAAAAACAAGCTGAAGAAAAAGAGGGCCAATTTTCTCTGTTTGGTGGTGTAAATGGTGGATCGGAAGAAAACTTAAATTTACCAAAAGATGGAATTGAGTGGAATGATGATGAACTTCTTCGACGAGAGAAAGAAACAACCGGTTTGTATTTATCCGGCCACCCTCTGGATAAATTCACTGAACAACTAAAATCTCTAAATCCAACTTCCATTGAAAACTTAGAAGAAGTCCGCCCTAAATCAAAAGTGGAAATTGCTGGTGTTCTATCCAAAAAGGTTGTCAAACTCACGAAGAAAAAAGAAGAATTTGTAAACTTTATGTTGGAAGACCAAACAGGTGAGATTGAATGCGTCGCGTTTCCGAAAACTTATGCTGAATTCAAACATTTGTTCACGGAAGACAACACTGTTTTTATCAAAGGGATTTTGGAACGAATTGATGCCGACGAATCAGAGTTAAAGGGCCAAATTATCGTAAATAAACTCGAAGAATTAAACTCTGTCACCATTGAAAAGAAAATGGAAAAAACACTCCATTTGACAATCAATATGAAGGAAGAAAAAAACAGAGACGTGATTTTAAAACTCCAGGACATCCTTTCCGTTCATAGGGGTGCCTCATCAGTATTTTTTCACTTAGTGGGTAATGGTGACGAAAAAAAAGTAATCCGTGCTCATGATCATTTTTCCATCGAAATCACAACTGATCTTATGAAAATGTTAACGGATATTTTGGGAAAGGGAGCAGTTCGTTACACAGTAGGGGAAGAAGTGAGAGTATACGGGTAAATTCTGTGGAAACAGAATCGATCACACTTAATGTATTATTAGAGTTTTTGTGGATGGGCTCTGGTGCAATCTTTTGTATCATCTGGTCCTTGTCCAATTTAGTCAACAATCGTAAAAAATCAGATTTTGTTTGGTCATTCATCCTGTTTTCGACAGGCTTATGGCTGTTAACAGGTGCATTTATGTTTACGGGGTTTTATTTGTATTTCCCTTTGATTGTTTTTATCCATATCCCATTTGTATTTTTATCTGCTTCGTTTTTGTATTATTATTTAGAATTTTTATTTTTAGAAAAACAAATCAAGTTCCATTGGATTGGTTTTTTACCCACAGTCATCGCCATCGTTTTATTAATTCCTTATTATTTAGAATCCAATGAAGAAAGGATTCACATTCTTCAGTCATTACAAAGCTCGGAGTATGGATCTGTTTTGAGTGGACTCAATTTTGGAATCAAACTATCAATCCTATTGTCTGTTGGTGTTTTTCTCATCCGAGAATGGATTCCCAATGTGATGTTGTCTGTTTTTTTTACCAAACGTGCCATTTATTCTCTTATTTTTATCCTTTTGGTTTGGTTGGATTTATTGATTGGAAGTATAGGGTTTAGTTTTCAATTACCATTCTTTCGAAAACTGAGCGCATACCTTTTGCCGATCTTGATGTATTTTTATTATTTCACTCGTGAATTATGGGAACCATTTGTATCGGATGTTAGAGACAATATCCAAAAAAACAAATATGAAAAATCTAAATTGGTTTCGGTTCCATTAGAAATAATCGATCAAAAATTATACGAACTTATGCAAGAAAAAGTGTTTTGCGATGAAGACTTAAATCTTTCCAAACTGGCAGAGATGGTAGGTGTAAAGTCAGGTCAATTATCAGAATACTTTCACAAACGATATGGATTCGGTTTTTATCATTATATCAACCAATACAGAATCGAAGAAGCAAAACGTTATTTATTGGAACCAACAGAACGGACGATTCTTTCCATTGCCGACTCGGTTGGCTTTAATTCAAAGTCTACTTTTAACCGAGTTTTTTTAGAAAAGGTAGGTATCACTCCAACCGATTTTCGAAAACAATCCAAACAAACAAAATCATAAACATCCTAAGTCTCAAAGAATTCTAGAGGACGACAAAAGTTTTTCCATCGGTTACTCTTTGTTCAAAAGAGGAATATGAATGCGAACCATGATAGATTTTTATTTGGATCTGCCAAAGCGATTTGGGCATAAAAATGCATTTGCAACAAGAATGGGATCGGGTGTTTACCAATTCAAAACGTATAATGAATTGTTGACTGATGCCAAAAATTTAGCATCAGGACTCACAGAGTTCTTATCAGAAAGAGACAAAGTAGCCATCTTTGCAGACAATTCGTATGAATGGATCCAAACCAGTATCGCTACGACTTTACTTGGTGCCATCGATGTACCACGGGCATCCGATGTCACAGACCAAGATATTTTGTATATTCTCAATCATTCAGAATCGAAAGTATTGTTTGTTGAAAATGATTCTGTTTTTGAAAAGGTCATACGGTTGGAAAAGGACTTAGAATTCCTCAAAGAAATCATACTCTTCTATCCACCCAAAGCAAACAAGGAACTCAAATCTAAAAAAATAAGAATATTTACCTTGCAAGAGTTAGTTGCAAAAGGTTCCGAAAAAAGAAAAGAAGATCCTTCAGATCACTTATTCCAAAACAATACAATCATAGAATCCGATTTATTTACCATGATTTATACTTCTGGGACAACGGGGACTCCCAAAGGTGTGATGCTCACACATGGGAATATATTGTTCCAATTACATAATTTGCCAATCCGTTTGAATAAAGGGGATAAAACCCTTTCGATCTTACCCATTTGGCATATCTTTGAACGGATTTTTGAGATATTTAGTTTGTCTTACGGAGCATGTACATATTATAGCAGTGTGCGGACACTCAAAGAGGACCTAAGGTTTGTTAAACCTAATTTTATGGCCTCAGCTCCCAGGTTATGGGAAAGCATCTACTCAGGAATATTGGGTACCTTAAACAAATCTTCGCGATTAAAACAAAAGATGTTCCAAGTTTCGATGTTTTTTGCAAAAATATTTTTCCATTCCAGGCAAATCATCACAGGGAACGTTTTGGATATCCATCCCATTGTATTTTGGAAATTTTCGATTCGATATGTTTTCCATCTGATTCGTTTTTTTCTCGTATGGATTCCTTATCTTGTTTTTGATTTTTTAGTTTTGTCAAAGATCAGAAAGGCAACTGGTGGGGAATTACGTGGGTCTGTTTCCGGAGGAGGAGCACTTCCTTTTCATGTGGATGAATTTTTTAACATGATTGGGATTCCTGTTTTAGAAGGATACGGGATGACAGAAACGGCACCTGTCCTTGCGATGCGGACATTTGAGGAAATCATTCCAGGATCTGTTGGAAAAATATTCCCTAAAACTCAACTGCGTCTTGTTGATTTACAGACTGGAGAGGTGTTCCTTGATACAGAAATTGGAAAATTTGTGTATGGTAGGAAAGGTGAAATCCATGTAAAAGGTAATCAAGTGATGGCTGGTTATTATAAAAATCCAGATGCAACAAACAAAGTATTGGTGGATGGATGGTTAAACACTGGAGATTTAGGGATATTTACTTCCAATCATCATTTAAGGATCGTTGGCCGTTCCAAAGAAACCATTGTGTTACTTGGTGGTGAAAATGTGGAACCGGTACCAATCGAATCGAAAATTTTGGAATCAGAATGGATTGACCAGTGTATGGTTGTGGGCCAAGACCAAAAGTTTTTGAGTGCCCTTGTGTATCCAAACCTCAATCGTTTTGATACTCCTGTTGGGAAAAATTTTTGGAATGAAAAAGAAGTAATCCAAAAAATGGAATCGGAAATCAAATCCAAAATCAACTCCCAAACTGGGTTCAAATCTTTTGAACGAGTTGTGGGTGTGGTTGTGATTCCGAAAGCATTTGAAGTGGGAGATGAATTGACTGCAAAGTTATCACTCAAACGCCATGTGATCACAGAAAAGTATAAAAAGGAAATCCAATCTTTATACGATTAAAATCAAAACATCATTAGAGAATGTAACTTGGTGTTGGTGGAGGGATTAATTTCCTCCACTGATCCTTGTGATGTTAATGCTAAAATTTCTTTCCGATTCCTTACCTGAAAAATCTTTGGTTTGTACTTTGATCGTATTCTCACCGGCTTTGAGGTTGAGAACTCCAACCAGATATCGGTCTTTGAAAAATAAATCTTCAAAACTATGTCCGTCCTTGGTTTTCCATTTGGATCCATCAAATTGTAAGGATTCAAAATTTGCTTTTTTATAAGCTTCCCCATTAAAAAGGTATTTTACTTCTTTGATTCCTCTGCGTTGGCTATTTTTGATCCCACCATCAATGATACTGACTGTCAATGGAAAGGCTTTTGATACATTGATGTTATCACCATCATTTAAGTTAGTATAATTTTCCCCCACATGGATGAATAAATTCGCTATCTGAGGGGGCATGGTGTCTTCCACGGGAGGTAAATGGGAGAGGGGATCAAGTAGGGTTTTCCCAAAATCTTTTCCAAGAACAAAATGTAGGTGTCCACCCGTCGAGTGACCTGTATTTCCAGAGATCCCAATGGGATCACCTGCTTTGACTGGTTTATGATTTTTAACGAGTTCGTTTCGAGTGCCACCTAAGTGGTAATAACCGCTCACATAACCATTTTTATGTGCAACCCAAACAATATTCCCAGAACCCCTTTCTTCTTCAAAAGGATTGTCTTCCGCATAACGCGAGTATAAAATGAAACCATCTCCCATGGATCGCACTGGTTGTAAAACAGAAGAAATGTCCAAACCATTGTGAAAGTGGTCTTTTCTGGATTCACCAAAAGTACTCGTGATGAGGGAGGAAAGTTCCAAACCTTGGATGGGCCAAACAAATTCCAGTTTCCCTTCGGACTTCTGTCCTTCCGCGAAAATAAAACTTGCCAGAAGAGTCAAAATCACAACAATACGTTTCATGTTATTAGAAGTCTCTTTGTGGGTTCTTTTTTAGGAAAGTAGTTTATGAATCAGACTTCTTATTCAACGGAAGAAATATTAGAACTTGTCAAAGAATGTGGGACAGGCAATGAAAAGGCCTTAGAAAAGTTTTTTGAGCATTATTCCCAAGATATTTATAATTTCCCCATTCGTGTGTTCCATCTAACGGAAGACGATGCCTCTGATTATTATATTTATGCCTTTGAACGTTTAAAATCGGGCAAACGATTCAAAAGTTTTGTAGGGAAATCCAGTTTTAAAACTTGGTTTTTCTCCGTACTACGAAACCTACTCATCGATTGGCAACGTACCAAACGGGAAGTGAAAACCCAAACCATCTCTAAGGTCAACCAAGAAGGGAAAGAATACAGCACGATCGAGGACGAACCAGACACACGCGCCGATGCTTTAGCCCTTGCCCATGACGTCACAGACCAATTCCAATCCGTACTTTCCACAATCAAAATGGAAAACCGGATTGTTTTCAAATTGTCGTTTGTGTATTATTTGCACCTCGATCCGGAAGAATTACAATTCGTGGCGGAAAAAACAAAACGTAGTGAGGAAGAAATTCGCACCGAAATCCTGAATCTCCGAGAGGATTTGTCCCATCGGGAAGAGGATAACCTCAAAATGGAAGATAAGATCACATCTTTGTATTTGAATATTCTCGATTTGAAGGAACAAAAAAAAACAAAAAGCCCAAGGGGACTCAGTAGAAGCACAATATTATAAAGAACGATTGGACCATGCCCTTGCGAAGAAGTACGAACAACGCAAAAAACTCATCGAGAAAAAACAAAAAGGACACTTTCTTGTCCGCACCCCTTACCGGGAAATTGCACGAATCTTAGGGATTTCCGAAAGTGGTGTGAGTGTCACCCTGCTCCGGGTACTCGAAAAAATACAAAAAAAAATGCATTCAATTGCGGTGGAGCCGTAATTTCCTTCGTCATACAATACATCGTGGAGGGGCCACATGGAACATCAGGACTTTAACGCAGAATCATTGGAAATCGCTCGGGATTTATTCCTCAAAGGCGCATTCCCTAGTGAGGCTGAGTTGCAAGATCACCCAGACCTTTGGGAAGCATATTGGTATTGTGAGGAGACCTTCTTTGCCCAATTGCGGGAAGAAACGGCCAAAGACCATCCTTTGGCAGAAGCCTTTGCCCTCCAAAAAGCGGAATCTAATCTCCACAGAGCCCAATTGCCTTTTCCACAGTTCTTACGAGAATACGCAAAGCAAAACCTCTCCACTCCCGAGAAGAAAGACAATCTCATCGTCCGTCTCACGCAATCGGGGATTCGTGTGATTGACAGTCTCATCGAATCACTTCAAATCCGAGAAAGTTTGGAGCTCGCGCCAGCGATGCGATCTGCCTCTGCTGAAGTACGTTCGGATGAGGCAAGTTCTGTCATCTTTGAGGAGACAACAAAGGAAAACCAAAAGTTCTATTATCAAATTGTCAAAGAAAACGAAGGGGAAGTGTATCTTTCTGTCAAAGCAGAAGGTGGGCATGGGTTCCAACAAGTGAACCTCCGCCGGGATGGAAGGTTCATCCTTTCCAACAAAATCAATTTGGATGGCAGTGTTAGTTTTTCGGGGTTAACCCCAGGTAGTTATACCATCGAGTTTGTCGGTCCTAATGTTTCAAAATCGTTTGACTTGTCCATTCTCCTTGGATAGCTTCATGAGAGGATGCTCTCTCTCATCATCGATCGTGTTGGCAATGTAAATATCTTCAATGTTTTGGAAGACAATCTTCCCGTTGAAGAATCTCATATCCAATCTACGTTAGACGATGATCTTATATTAGAATATTTGGGTGAAGTGGAAAGACTTGTCCACGTTTCCCAGTCGGTTTTATCAAAACCAAACCAAATTTTAAATGTCGATATTCTACAAGACCTAAAGGTACTCGGGGAAACTTTTTTCCAGCAGTTTTTTCCAACATCGATCATTGAAAAATTAAAAAACACAAACAAACAAAGTATCCATTTTAATATTGATCCAACTCTGGCTCTTGTCCCTTGGGAACTTTTACACGACGGTAATAGTTTCCTTTCTGATAAATTTCGGATTGGGAAAACCATCCGAGGTGGATTACATAGGTCCACTCACCAAGAAAATAGAAAGATCAAAATGCTCATCATTGCTGATCCCACGGAAGACCTTCCTCATGCCCAAAAGGAAGGCGAAGTTTTGTTTTCTGTTCTCAGCCAAAAAGTACCAAACCATCTATTGGAATTAGAATTCATTGGTGGCAAACAAGTCACCAAACTCAAGTTACTTTCTCTTATCAAAGACAAACACATCATCCATTATTCGGGTCATCTCCATTTTTCAGATGATTCTCTGGAGAATGGTTGGTTGTTATCAGACGGGAAAGTCTTAAAAGCAAGAGAGATCAAATCCACAGGAATTGATACCGATTTAGTTTTCTCTAACTCTTGTATGTCGGCAAAATCGGCAGGTAAAAAACTAAATACAAACATCCTCAATCAATATGCGGGTGCTTTTTTAACAGCTGGGATCAAAACATTTGTTGGAACCAATTGGGAAATTTTGGATAACGAGAGGACTATTGATTTTACGGTTCGATTTTATACCTATTTGTTTTCGGATAAATCGGTGGGTGAGTCCCTTTATCTTTCGAAAGAATTTGCACGTAGGAATTACCATGCCAATGATTTGACTTGGGCCAATTATTCTTTGTACGGGAATCCTGATTTTTCTATGTTTGCAAAAGAGCGAAGGAATTTCCATTCGGCAAAGATCCTGAACCCAACCGCAGTCATAGAGTTTTATCCGACACCAATTGCATCAGCCTATTCCAAATGTACTAATTTGAACAAAACCAAAACGGTAGATAAATCAAACCTCCTTAATTTAATCCGACTCTTTGAAGCAATTAGCCAAGTGGTTGGAATGATCGTTTTTAGTGACCATGCATCACATGCAATGAACAAATCCATACCGAATAATTTGGATGATGCTGTTACACTTCGAAAATGGTGGGAACTTGTTTATAGTTGTGTTTGGGATTTTCAAAAATTAAAAATCACAAGTATCTTTGAGACGGCTCTCCCTGTTTTACATGAACAAAAGGAAACCGTTTTTAAAATTTTAGGTTGGATGGAAGGTTGGGAACAAGGTGATATCAATTCGGAAGAATTAGAATCCTACCAAATCATACTTCAATTTTTTTTGGAAAACATGTTACTCGAATTTGCTGAACTAGAACGAATCAGTATCTTACTTGTTTCGGAAAACAACAATCCACATTTTTATTTCAAAGGAATCAAACCTTCATACCTGTATCCTGCGTCACATGGTTCGCGCGAAAAACTATTAGAACAATTGGCGCATCAAAAGGGAAACTTGGTTTTGGTTCACGAAAGTCGTAAAATGGTGATTCCTTTCCAAACTTATTTCAAAGAAAAAAAAGAAACAGGTGATTTGGAACTTGTATTCAATGGCCTCATTCCATTTGTATTAGGGGCCAAACAGAATTGAGTTTATGCCATCCAGAAAAAGGGAATGTTTCCTGTGGTGCTTGTTGTGGACTCTTCAATTTAAAACTCCAACCAAACGAATATAAAAACCTCCTTTTAGAAAGAACCACTGAATTTAAAACAACAGTGGATTTTTCCATTCGACATAGTTTTCCCATCTATCGCAAAGATAGAGAAACAAAAGAAGCCCATATTCCAAAAAAAGATGAGATGACTTATAATTGTCCCTTTTTGGGATATGTAGATGACACCAAACAAAGGATAGGTTGTATGATTCATCCTATCTTTACAGGTGATCCCAAAAGCCAAAATTTTTCGTTTTATGGAACCTCAATCTGTCAAGCATATGATTGTAAAACAAAAGAAGGTGCGCTGGCTGAGTTGTGGGAAATATTGTTTCTTGAAATCGCAAAAGATTCGATTGAATACTCTTTTTTATCAGCGGATCATATCTTTACCTATGCCGTGGAAAAATTTTTCTCCCACTCTCAAAAGAATACAGAAGATATGTTTGTTAAAGATCGATTGGAGCTTGTAGAATTATTTCGAATGCGACTAGGAAACTCGAGTCGAGAAAATTTAACTTCGTTTGAAATCAATTATGATGCTTTTTTGACATTGGATTCCGTGGAATCTTATCTGCATTTGGCCTTGGGATCGGATTGGGTTATTTGGAAAGGTGAGTGGGAAAAGAAAAACCCGAATAGAGGTGAAGTATCCGGGTCTTTTGATAAGTGATTTGGATTATGCTTTAGATGTAACAGTTGCTACTTTTGCTTTTGCATCAGCTACAACAGTGTTTGCTTTTCCAATGATGGTTTCTACTTGAGAAAGACCTTCTTGAACGTATTTTCTAAGGTTTACAGAAACTTCGCTTTGGTCTTGAGCACCTTTCGCTGCTAAGTTTTGAAATTCTGTATTGATTGTAGAGAATGCTTTTTCCGCTTCTACTTTTGCAGTATTCACTGCGCCTAAGATAAAGTTTAATCCGTCTTTTACTTGTTGTTCCATTTTCATTTCCCCTTTTTTCGGTTGTCAGTTGTGCAATGCACTATTCTTTTTTGTGCGATGCACACGGATCCGTCAACCCGTTTTTTCATTTTTTTTCCACACCTACCAAAAAAAATGGAGAGATGTCCCAACCGGAATTTTTACCCATCCAGTGGAAATCCACTTTTCTCTCCCTTCTTGACCAAAGGGTACTACCCGGGAAAAAGGAATTTTTGCAAATCCAAACAATGGAAGAAACAATTGTGGCTATCCGTGAAATGGCCGTTAGGGGAGCTCCCGCAATTGCCATCACAGGCATCTTTGGTATCACACTGGGTGCCAAAAAAAAATCTGGAAATTCAAATCCAGTGGATGTTGATTCCCTCATCAAACAAGTGTTTGAGTCAAGACCTACTGCAGTGAACTTAAGTTTTGCATTGAAGGAAGCAAAAAAACGAGTAGAAGGGGTCTCCCATTGGGATTCCATCGCTAAGGTTTGGGAATCATATGCCCTAGAGATGATGGTTCAAGACTTAAAGGCAAATCAAACCTTAGGAAAAAACGGTGCCGATCTTTTTCCAAAAAACCAAAATGAGTTTCATATCATCACCCATTGTAATACAGGAGCACTTGCCACAGCTGGGCATGGCACAGCACTCGGTGTGATTCGGAGTTTGCGAGACCAAGGTAAAAAAGTGGTGGTTTATGCTGATGAAACTCGGCCCTTCCTCCAAGGTTCAAGGCTCACTGCCTTTGAGATGATGGAAGAGGGGATTGAATGTTATATCATTACGGATGGAATGTCTGGTTGGCTTATGAACCATCGTAAGATTGATGCCGTGCTTGTGGGTTGTGACCGCGTTGCCACTAATGGAGATACAGCCAATAAAATTGGTACTTACAATCTTGCCATTGTTGCTTATGAACACAAAGTGCCATTTTATGTCTGTGCCACAAAAGACAGTTTTGACTTAAAACTAAAAACGGGAGATGAGATTCCCATTGAAATGCGCAAAGAATCAGAAGTCACCCAATTTGATTTTTTGAAAAACGAAGAAGGAAACTTTTTATTTCCAGAGGGAAAAACCTCTCCAATCGGTGCACGGGCTCTCAATCCATCCTTTGACATCACAAAGGCAAAATTTATCAAAAACTTTATCACAGAATTAGGATGTTTTGTACCTGAGGAGATTTCTTTTCGTCTAAAGAATGTATGACGGAAAAAGCAATTTTAGGTGGAGGGTGTTTTTGGTGTACGGAAGCAGTGTACTTACGTATTCCAGGAGTTTTATCCGTTGTTTCTGGGTATGCTGGAGGATCATCACCAAACCCAAGTTATAAAGAGATTTGTACAGGCACCACAGGGCATGCGGAAGTGATCCAAATTGAATACAATCCTGAAATCATTTCGTATGCAAAAATCCTTGAGATCTTTTGGGTTTCCCATGATCCAACGACTCTCAACAAACAAGGAAATGATGTGGGAACACAATACCGTTCTGTGATTTTTTATTTGAACGAAAAGCAAAAAGAATTAGCAGTTGAATCCAAACGTAAACACGCGTTTCTGTTTCCAGATCCTATTGTCACAGAAATTTCTCCTGCTCCCACCTTTTACCCTGCAGAAGACTACCACCAAAATTATTTTACCTTAAACCCACAAAATCCGTACTGCCATTATGTGATCTTTCCCAAACTGAAAAAACTGGGATTGAAGTTGAATTAGATCGAACCAATCAGTTGAGACAAAATTAGTATCGACTTGAATTAGGCTAAATTAGATTAGATTGTACCAGACTAGACTAGAAAATTCCCAATAGCAGATTCGATTGTATCAATGAAGGCTAACGTATGTTTGCCTTTATTTACTTACCTTTGAAGGCTGTGAGCATCGCCTTATCTTGGTTCGGGAAAAAATTCATCACAAACGAAGATTGTGCCTTCGTGATTTTTTCCACTTGCCTTCTATATTTGATCACGGCGCCAGGATGGGCTGTGTTTCGAACCACAACTTTCACATTGTCTTGGTTGTAACGAGCCCCTTTGAGTTCTTCAATTTTGGATTTTAATAATTCAACGGTTTTGTTTTTTTTCTGATAGGCATCAAAGATTTCTTTGAACTTTTCTTTTCTCGCTTCATCAATCTTACCACGAGAACGTTGGACCACTTCTTTGATCTTTTGGATTTCAGGGACTAGGGCTTCTAATTCTTTTTCCATATCAGAAAGACGAGAACTCCCTTCTGTGAGCAGTCGGTCATTTTTATAATGAAAACCAACTTCCACCACAGTATCCATTTGTGCAGACGAACCGAGTGATGATACCGTGATCCCTTGGTAAGAAATGAGATCACTTCCAATGATAGAAGATGTTTCCCCTGTGAGTATGATATTTCCAAGACAAAGGATTCGACTTCCTAAAATAAAGTTTTCAATGATACAATCGCCATCAATTTCCAAATTGGCATTTTCGATGAATTTCGCGCGAAGGTCTCCTTTGATTCGGATGACACCTCTACCTTTGGCTTTGACGCCACCTTTGACTTCTAAGTCTTCACCAACAATCACATCCGATGATTCAACGTTCCCATCTAAATAAAGAGAACCTTGGCAGTTGACAACGGCGCCTTCTTCAATGGTTCCTTTCACTCGGATGGTCCCTTCAAAATTGATATTCCCTGTTCCGAGTCCAATGTTACTTTCAATATTGAGCTCAGGAGAAACCGTAAGCGAAGTGTCTGTGGAGAAAACTACTCCACTAAGAGATGCAAAGTATTCTTTTAATTGTCTTCCTGGTTTCTCAGGATCATCGATGGTTTTCGGTAAAACATTTTTTCCAAGAGTGAGTCTTGGTCTGTCGATGGGATTGGGGTAAATGGGATTGCCAATCACATCTATCCCTTGTTCTCCGGCGATGCCTTCAAATAAAGTGGCAAGTTTTTCCCCTTCTTTGACGTGAACATATTTATTGATATTACGAAAATCGGCAGATCCATCATCTTTTAACACAACACGTTGGGCTCTTGGGAAATAAAATTTGACCCAACCACTTTCTCCTTGTTTTGCGGGAATTCCCTTGCCAACAACGAATGTAAATTCTTCTTTTACCTTTGTGGGATCTTTTAAAATTTTTTCGATTTCAAGAGCGGCCAGGTCCACATCTTTCATCAAAATGCGGTCTCTATGAATGGTTGCATTATCAAGTGCCTCATAAATGAGAATATTGCTCATAGAACCACCTAACAGCCAAATCGGTTTTACCACCAAAGTTGCAGTCAAACGATCCTCGGAGATTTGGATCTTGAGTCCCCGTTCCGGATTGAAGTCCGGTGCATTTTTTACGTCCATTCTGACAATAGTATCGGCAGTTTTTTTAGGAGAAACGACAATTTCTGTAGTGTTATCGATCGAGCCAGTGCAGAAAACTACCAAAAGTTTGGAGTAGAGCTGGTACCCCAAAGATTTGGGAGTGGAGAGGGAGGCTATCCCCGTGGGTCAGGGCCGTCGAAGTCCGATGGACGAAAGGGATCCCTTTTCCCTGTAAAAGTAAGGCAAGTTTTTCCGATTCGGTAGCGGAGATCACCGGGTCAGTTTTTCCATGTAGGAGGGCCACAGGTCCTGCTAAGGTTTCCAATTGGTAGAAGGGAGAGAGGGTTTCCGGGAGTTTTTCCGGAACAGTGTCCAGAACCTGTTTGGCGAGATCCAAGCGAAAGCTCCGGTCGGCATGAACCTGATAGAAAAATTCTTTGGCACGTTTCGAAGTTTTTTCTAATCGGGAACTTGTTTTGGCATCGTTTCCGATTCGTTTGAGTCCGTTGTCAAGGGCTGCTTCATAGTAAACCATTTCTAATTCTTCAGCAAGATCGGGTTCAAATCGATGGAGCATGTTGAAGAGTATGACATACACGGCATAGGGATCCATTTCATAATGAGAGAATACAAAAGGAACCGCTTCAAAAAAATTACAATAACCACCAATGAGCATACTGGTTTTGATTTTGTTTCGAGTATTGGACCTGGATGCGGCAATGAGTCCCATTCCAGCAGAAAAACTAGCGGATAAATATCCTAAATTTTCACCATCAAACAACCGTTTGCTTGCGTGAATCTCCATCATCAAGTTTTGAATGTGAGTAATGGTTTCTGCTTCGATTCTCAGTCCTTTGACTTCAGGTAGTTCTGGTAAAATGACAGAGTGACCTGTACTTGCGATATTTTCTGCGAGATCAATGATCCTTGGATCATCAATTCCCATGGCACTCATACCATGTTGGATGTACACACCTGGGAATGAGTTTGGATCTTTGTCCTTGGGGTAAAAAAGATAGGTTTTTCTACCTGTTTCAGGTAGAGTGAATTCCTTACGTTCTAAAGATTTTTTTTGTTTTAGTCCTGCATAACTCAAAATGAGTGGGAGTGCCAAAACATAAGGTTTCATTCGACTTTAGTTTTGGGGAGTAGGGAATTTTTCCAACAATAAAATCAAGTACAATCTTCCCATGTATTCATCCCCACGCCTGTCTTTTAAGTTAAAGATCAGAATGTATTGGCGGAAGTGTTCCAGCGAGATGGGAACAAGTTTATGGTTTAAATTTTCAGGAGGTAAAATATCGATTTCATAACGGCCAAGTCGCATTTCAGTAATCAATTTTCCTGCGATTTGGTTGGCAAATTCCATCATGATGGATGCAGAGTGGGATCTCGATGTGGGATCGATCTGAAAGGCTTTTGCAATTTTTGGTAAAAGTTTGAGTTTGGTATACCCATCTAAAGCTAAATAAAGTTTTCCGTTGATATCTCCTACAAATTCAACGAGTGTACAATTTTCAAAACAAAGCCCTTCATTTTTGGAAGGCCCGTAGGCCTCTCTATCGGCAAACACAAGTAAGGTTTTGTAAAAATGTTCCGGTAATACTTGTGAAACCGTCAAAATGAATTTTTCATCAATCAGTGGATCCATTTAGGCGGCGTGGTAAAGGATACTTTCTTCCAAGGAACTATATGCTTTTTTGATCCAAACATCAAATTTTAAATCGGGGGTGGTAGGATTAGAATATCCAATTGCCACTTCCGATGGGTAACCTAACTGATCCAATTCCTCAATGAATTGTTGGAAAAAAGAAGAAAAGGATTCTAGTCTTTCATTGGGAATGAGAGCAGAATAAAGATCTTCTTCTAACTGAAAAAGTCCCAATCCAATCACAGAATGTTTTAATCCAAGATGGTTCAGTCCAATCGCGAGTTCTGATTGAAAATTGGTATCGATGAACTTAAACAGAACCAAAGTTTTCTTTTCCGAAGCTTCAAAGGATGATTTTGCAATTTGGTAAAAATGAGAAACGGTGTATAGTTTTGTAAACGGGTGTTTTGTCACCTTTGCATATTCTCGTTTTGCCAAAATCTTTTCAGAGAGATTGGTAACCTCTTCCCAAAAGGTTTGAGTATCTTCGTCTAACCAATGTTCCTTTGTAGAAAAACATAAAAAACCGAATAGGTTTGCATTGATGGTCAGAGGGACATATAACTTACGTTTGTTTTTAGAGATAACAGGCAAAGAGTCTCGGATTCTACTTTCTTCCCATTCGTTCCACTCAATTGGGTTATCATCCGTTTCTACGAGCATTTCTGATTTTTGCCAAAAACACTCTTTGAATTCTTTTCCATCAAAATATACATATTGGATGGAAGATAGTTTTGGACTTTGAAAAGCAAACGGGTATTCTTTGACAGTATCACAAAATAGTTTTCTTTCTTCCATTTGTACCGATTCACGAGCAAAGAGAATGGGATCAATGGTCCAGAGGATTTCTTTCGTTTCTTTTTCCATTTCTATCGCATTGGATGCATCCGAATTTAAGGGAGAGTTTGTATCAAAGACAATATCTGTTTCAGAACTTTGGTTGTGTGATTTCGTTTGCTCCAGGTCTAAAGTGACACTTGTCTTGTCATTTGGAGCTTCGTTCTCTTGTGCGTTTGGTAGGGACTGTAGATCCAAACTATACAAAAAAAGTGTGAGGAGAAGGCACGAAACGGTGAGTAGGGTAAAACTCACCCAAGAAAAATAGAATAGGAATTGTAAGGTCGCTCCAATGGCAAAAAAAATTGTAGGAATTGTATATCGTTTCATGGTACCTTGGCCGTTACTCAATATAACGGGTAAAAAGGGGATTCTCTAAAATGATTTTCCGATTCCGCTAGGGGCAAATGAAACTCTATTCCGAATTAGCAGAATATTATTTTACCATTGAAGAACCCGGCCGCAAGTTTTCTGAAGAAATCCTCTTCCTAAGAGAAACATTCAAGCGACATAAAATTCATACCGTCCTCGACATCGGCTGTGGGACAGGGGAACACATCAAAGAACTACAAGGGATGGGGTTCAAACCGCTGGGTGTGGATGGATCTCCACGAATGTTAGAAATTGCAAAAGTCAGATTCCCACATTGTTCCTTCGAATTAGGTAAAATGGAAGCCTATGTCACCAAACAACCTGTTGATGCTGTGATTTGCCTTTATGGAACGTTTAATTATTTGGTGAATGACGACTTAGTTCAAAATTTTTTACGGAATTGTCAAAAAAACTTAAAACAAGCAGGGTTACTCGTTTTAGAAATCTGGAATGCAGATCCGATTCATCGAATCAAACGAAAGCCCATCACGACTGTTAGTAATGTAAGGCAAGGCACAACTTCCATTCGAAGGAACAGGGGATTTCGCTTAACAAGAGCAGATGATGTTGCGATCGTAGAAGTCAATTATGTATATAACTTAAATCAAAAGGATTTAAAAGACAAACACACGATGCGAGTGTTTCATTTCCCTCAAGTGCGAAATTTCTTAGACGAAAACAAATTTGACATCCTAAATGTTTATAGCAATTACGACGGTGAAAAATACATCAAAACGGGAGCCCGAATGCTCATCGTCGCAAAAAAGAGGTCTTGACTTTCCTTTTTTGTACGGTATCTCATTCTATCGGGAGAACGTATGTCCAATTCAAACCATTTCCAAGTGATCGTAATTGGAGGAGGGCCTGGTGGTTATGTCGCCGCCATTCGTGCCGCCCAACTCGGCTTACAAACATGTGTCGTCGAACGAGATAAACTCGGTGGAGTTTGTTTGAATTGGGGTTGTATTCCCACCAAAGCCTTGTTAGAAAGTGCTCATGTTTTAGAACATCTCAAAGAAGCCGCCAAGTTTGGAATCTCTGCGGACAATATCAAAGTCGATTTTGATGCTGTCATCAAACGTTCCCGTTCTGTCGCAGACCAAATGGCAAAGGGTGTGGAATTTTTAATGAAAAAAAACAAAGTCACCGTAGTGAGTGGTGAGGCAAAGTTTTTAAATTCCAAATCGATCGAAGTGAAATCAATTAGTGGCGAAGTGACTTCCCTGACAGCTGATTATTTTATATTAGCAGTGGGTGCCAAAAACAAAGCCCTTCCCTTTTTGCCATTTGACGGCAAACGCGTATTATCTGCTAGGGAAGCCATGGTAGAACCAAAGGTCATTGCTAATCTTGCCATCATTGGGGCAGGAGCGATTGGAGTGGAATTTGCTGATTTTTATGCGAGTATGGGATCCAAAGTGAGCATCATTGAATTCCAAGACCATCTCCTTCCGAACGAAGACAAAGAAATCTCCAGTATTTTGGAACGTAGTTTTAAAAAACGAGGGATCGAACAGTACTTAAGTTATGGAGTGGAAACAGCATCTGTTTCCGATTCTGGAGTTCTGCTCACCATCCAAGACAGAAATTCGGCCAAAAAAGAAAAATTAAACTTTGATAAGGTGATTGTGGGTGTGGGGATCTCGCCAAATACCAATGCCATTGGTCTTGATGAGATCGGAGTCAAATTAAAAAATGGATTTGTAGAATTCACGGGTAACTACCGTTCAACAGTAGATCATATTTATGCCATCGGTGATTGTATTCCAACTCCATCCCTTGCCCATGTGGCAAGTGCCGAAGGGATTCGTGCTGCCGAAGACATTTCGGTTCGATTGGGAAATCCCCATTTACTGCAGATCAATCGATTGAACTATTCTTACATTCCAGGTTGTACGTATTGCCATCCAGAAGTGGCAAGTGTGGGCCTCAGTGAAGACAAAGCGAAAGCAATGGGACACGAACTCAAAATTGGAAAATTTCCTTTTTCTGCCAGTGGTCGTGCACAGGCACAAGGGGATACAACGGGTATGGTCAAAATTGTTTCCGATGCCAAACATGGAGAAATTTTAGGAGCCCATATCATTGGTCCTGGAGCGACGGAACTCATCGCAGAACTCACATTAGGTGCCAATATGGAGATCACAGTCCGGGAACTTGCAAATACGATCCATGCTCACCCCACACTTGCCGAAGGAATTATGGAAAGTGCTGCCGCCGTTCTTGGGGAAGCGATCAATATATAAGGGTTAAAGCTAAGGGATAGAATAGCAATTCATTCAGAGATTCATATGGACTTCGAAAGAGTTTTTTTCTCGTTTATCAAGTGTTATGAGACATGTTTGCAAAATCCATATTAGACAAAAATATTAAGATTGACAAATACGAAATGGTATCGTATTTGTTATCGTATGAAAGTAACGGCGATACTCCCTGATGATTTAATAAGCGAGGTTCAAAAATATACTGAAGGTAAAAATATTACTGATTCTTTACAAAAGGCACTCTCCGAGTGGGTTAAACTTGCAAAAGTAAAAAAACTAAATGAAAAATTAAGAAAACAACCATTGCACTTTTCTAATGAATTTAATGCTGAAAAAATTAGAAGAATGAATAGAACATAATGATTTTAGTTGATACTTCAGTTTGGATTGAATTCTTTCGAGGAAAAGAACCTTATTTTTCAAAGTTAGTTGGGTTGGTTGAATCTTCTGATGTGATTGCCCACGAAGTTGTTTTTGGTGAACTTTTACAAGGATGTAAGAATAAAAGTGAAATTGCTTTCGTTTTAGATTATTGGGAAAGTTTAAATAACATTTTTTCAAATGGAATGTTCGTCAAAGCCGGAAAATTATCTTTTGAAAATAAACATTTAGAGATCGGAATCGGCATTATCGATTCTATTTTAATCTCGGAAACCAAACAAAGGAATTTAAAACTTTGGACTTTAGATAAGAAAATACTAAAAGTTCTTCAAGCGCAACATATTTACGAAATATAGCAAACACGTCGTATCAATTAAGTAATTCTGATTGATACGATCTCGATTTTTTTCTTATGAAAGAACCTATCAAGACTATCCTAGATTCAATAAACCATCGTCCATGGCCCTTGCCAAGTCATCCATGGTTTTGGTACCAAGAATGGAATGAGGCGATTTTTTTCCATTACCAAGTGGATGGAAAGAAACTACGTTCTTTGGTTCCGAGGCACTTGGAATTAGATCCATTCGAAGGGGAACATTGGATTTCCGTTGTTGCCTTTACTATGGACAAGGTTCATCCAAGGTTTACGTTTCCCATCCCAATCCTTTCTACCTTCCACGAAGTAAATTTACGTACTTATGTGAACAAAGACGGAAAACCTGGTGTGTATTTTTTGAGTATCGAAGCGGAAAAATGGATCCCAACACAAATTGCAAGAATCTCATCGGGCTTACCATACCAGCATTCTAAAATCCAACGAACAAACAATACGTATCATCTGAATGGGAAACGGTCTCGGATAGAGCTGGAATTCCAAGTCACAGATCCGATCAAACATCCAAACCCAAGGGAACTTTGGCTCACAGAACGGTACTCTTTGTATCGGGGGAAGGATCCGTATGAAACTGCATTGGATGTGCACCATAAACCTTGGGAATTGTTCCAAGTGGAGTTTTTAAAACGAAATATTAGTTATAAGGCATTTGATGGTCTCACCGATTTTTTAAAACCAGATCTGACTCATTGTTCGCCAGGTGTGCAGGTGTTAGCTTGGTTATGAGAGAAATGGGAAGAGTTTTCGTAAGCTACACCCATTCTCAAAATTTTCTTCGTAGTTTAAAGTTGTGCTATTTCACTAATCCCGATATGATACCTCACTCTATGGACTAGTTTTTACACCTATCCGAATGCAATTGGAAAGATTCGAATACTGATTGTATTAAAGATAGACTTGCTTCTTACTTGCGTTTTAACGCACGTGAATGTTTAGACCAAGCTTAACTCGTTGCAAAGAGCCAAAGGTTTGATTTACAAAAAGTGAAAGAATGGTGTTTGAATGAATCTAGTATTGGAAAAGAAGTTTTTGATGAGTTTGTAAATCTTTATCATAAATCAATTCTTACCTAGGAACTTGTCCTATCCCTGTGAATATAATTTTAGAATATTTCAAGTTGATCAAAAATCAGATTTAGTTTCGAAACCTAACTATAAAATGTAAATAAAACTAAGTGAAAAAATACCTATACATTTCCTTATCTCTCCTGACCCTTCTTCTTCGTTGTTCTACTTCCAATCCCAAAACGTTGGAAGCAGATGTGATGACTGATGCAAGTTACGGATACTTTCGATGGCATAATTCCATCCGAGATGGTTATGTAGTAGTAGAAACAAAAATCTTCCAAGATCCAAAGGAATGCCATGGGGATTACAATTGTTCCCCGCAAGACCATCTTATAAAAAAAGCAAATCTTCGGCCGTCGGATCCTTCCATGGTAATCCCTCTAAAACTGGGAGAGTATTATGCGATCACTAAACTAAGGTATGGTGATGCCTCGTTCTTTTATTGCCAAACAAGTGATCTTACAATTTATCATGGCTTTCAATTTAGAGAACCGTATGATCCAAAGAATCCGACTGTTCCTTATGGTTCAAACAAATGTGAATTTTTAAGCGAAGACCAAGTCGTTTGCCCTTCCATTCAGATTACAAAAAAAGGAATTCAGGAAATCAAACTGTCAGAAGGAGAGACTAGGGAGAAATCGATATCGTTTCGGCATCTTTTGGAACCGAATCTAATCTTATTTACAATCAGTTTATTGTATTGTGGGCCGGTATCGAGAAGTGTTGATTTGATTGAAGTTGAGGAGAGAAGGTGGGGGGATGGAGGATGAATGATCGATTCGGAATCAATGTCGAAAAGCAGGAACGAACTGTTATATTTCGGGAGTCAGTATAGAGACCATAATTTCTATATTCATTTTTTTTAATAATTCAGGTTTATTTACCTCTTTGAATCTGGAAATTTCTAATTTCTTTAACCTGATTTTAATTACTATTTTCCATAGAGAAAAGCTAGAAATGTTGATTCGATTACTATAATTTTCTATGATATTAAAAACATTTGACTCATTTGTAAATTATTGTTTTTTCATTAGTATTAGAAGATAAGAGGACTTCCAAAATGTTTGAAAAAATTGGAGGAATCAAAATTTTTGCAATCAAGTTACCTAGCTCATCACTGTGAACAAGTATTTGACTTATAACAGTACTTAAACCAATCATAGGCAACCCAACCTCTGTAGAGTTCAATCGAAACTGAATGGCGACTATCCAATCCGTTCAAACTTACCTTGGAGAGATTGTATCCCCAAAAGAGGAAAAGTTTTTTTACTCATACAAAAGTAGGACAAATATCTAACAGGAGTTAGGTGACTACAATCTGACTCCTGTTTTTGTATTAATGAACTACTGTTCTACACAAACAATACTTTTTGTTACATTACAGGTGTCAGTTGTTGTATCGACTAACGTAGTTGTACTGGCACCAACAAGTCCTGTAACACCATTTATACCAGCATTAGTGATCGTCCAGTTTGTGCAGTTATCACTACTATTCACTAGATTGCCCCCTGTGATCGTCATCCCTGTCCAAAAGCGAGTGCCATTCGTACCGAGGGCAAAATTCATTTGCATGGTGGTATTGGAATCTCTAAAGATTCGGTTGGAAGTGGTTGTTGCACCCGTTGTATTGGACGTGTCAATGCTATTGGAATAGAAAGTATTGGCTTTGAATACCCAATCGGTATATGTCATTGTTCCTGTTGGATTGCCCAATGCTTCTCTTACGCCAGATACAGTGACCATAGCTTTATAAGTTTTGCCTTGTACTCGATTTGAATCAGCATTACAAACAGCATCAGCTCCCGCTACACCGCCGATTCCGATTCTTCCACTTCGTGATGAGCTAGTTAAAAACATATGACACCTTGTGGAACAAGGAGCGGAAGCCGTTTGTGCGAGGAGGATGGCGAGTAAGGTGGTGTCGTCGTTACTCTCTTTCGAAGTTTTGCAAGCGCCTAAGAGAGCACTAAAAAAAACAAGAAATACCAAGAAATACCGTTAGGTCTCATTTGTTTGCCGTTTTTCATAGGATCAAATTTGAGAGAAGCGTTTCAAGGAGGCAAGAAAGAATTGGTGTAAGAGTGGGTGGCAAACGGAAAAATTTGAGGAGTAGGTAAACTTTTGGGAATGATGATAAACTAGTTAGTTGGAGAGATGATTTGGTGAGGGGAAGGAGGCAGTACAAGCTTGGATGCAAGTGGGATTGATTGAAAGTTCGCCTAATGCCTGTCCGAGGAAGGGTTTTGTTTTGGATGAAATCGAAACAAAGCATAAGCATAAAGAAAATTTAAAAAATCAGGAAAAGTGTAAAATACGATTTGACTGTAAGACAGATATGTAATACAGTTTGGTATTATGATTAGTTTACGCCTCCCACCAGATTTGGAAAGAGAATTAGATTCGCTTGCAAAATCGGAAGGGAAAAGTCGAACAGAAATCGTAAAACAATCAATTTTGGAATATTTACAGAACCGATTGCATCGTAAAACTCCGTTTGAATTGGGCTCAGATTTATTTGGAAAACATAATTCCGGAATGGTTGATTTAGCCAAAAATCGAAAAAAATACCTGCAAGATAACCTACGGAAGAAAAATGAAAAACGTAGCACTCATTGATTCTGGTCCCATCATCGCTTTATTTAACGAAAAAGACAAGTTTCACAAATCAATTCTTAAATATTTGAAATCATTTAAGGGAGAATTGATCTCTTCCTGGCCTGTGGTAACAGAAGTTATATACCTACTTTCATTCTCAGTTGAAGCGCAATCTGATTTTTTGGAATGGATTGAACGAGGTGGTATCCAAATCTTTAATCTAAGTATTGAAGATCTGAAGTATATTAAAAGTCGGATGAAAAAATATTCTGACTTACCAATGGATTTGGCTGATGCATCCTTAATGTGTATTGCAGAAAAATTTGAATATGAAAATATCATTAGCATAGATTCTGATTTTTCTATTTACAAAACTGTAAAAGGAAAGTTTTTACGAAATCTGTATCATGTATAAAAAATATCGTTTGCCAAACAGATCCATTTTCTATTGCGCCAGCGATTACAGCGGAAATCCTTTCGCAGGGCGAAAGATTGGAGCGGAAAGCGCGGTCGCTTTTGGAATCTGATACCAGACCACCAAACAATTGCGAGGTGCCCATACTGTTTCAAAAAATTGTTACTTCAATCGATCATTCCATCAATTTCTAAACTTTGTTTCATCCAGTTCCAAGTGTCTACTGGTCGTTCGAAGGGAAAAAAATGGGTGAAACCTGGAAAGATGGTCACACTGGACTTGGGATGGACCTTCGTGAGTAGTTTCGCATACTTCGGGCTACAGACTTCAAACTTTTCGGGTATGGCGATATGGTTTTCTGTTTTGATTCCATAAAAGTTTTTGAAGACATGGAAGTGCGCGTGTCCAAAAATTTGTGCTTCTACTCTTGGGTCACAACAAAGTTTCACTTCGTCTTCGTGGCCAGTTCGCACAAAACATGAGTTTAGGTAATCGTCAAAAATGGAAGGTTCAAAATTGGCAAACGCTGGGAACTTCCGGAATGACCGCCTAACAAGCTCTATGGATTTAAAATGTGTCCTTCTTTTTTTGGCACCTTTTGCCAAAGGGTTCTCCAAAAATTTGGATAAAAGGATGAGCTTCCATCCAAGAATGACGGGATCCATGGCGAGGACTTTTGTAAACCTTTGTGGTTCTTTTTTGGCGGCAAGAAGGGAAGAGGCACCACCAAGCGAATGACCAATGATCGTTGTATTTGTAATTCGTTCATGGTCGAGTAGGCTTAAGATTTGATCGCGGAACACATTCCAATTTTTGAATTGCAAAGTGAATTCGGAACGACCATGCCCCACAAAGTCTGGTGCGATGACGCGGTAATGTTTTTTTAATCGTTCAAAGTAATATTGATAACAACCGGCACTGTAACCATTGGCATGACAAAAGAGGAGAGTGGGCCCATGTGTTTCTGAATCTAAGTAAGCAGTATCCCAATTTTTGTACCGAAAGGATTTTGATTTCATTTTTCTATTTGACCCTTCTTCATTTGCATCGGATTTTGTCTCTATCCCATGCAATTCCAAGTCATCCTCTTCTTCTGTATAGCTGTATTCTTCAATGCATTGGCGAATATTTTAATCAAAACATCTTCTATGCAGGACAAACAAGTCACACCTGGAGATGGTTTTTGGAACCTTGTGTTTACGGTATTCAATCCGTATTTCATTGCGGGGCTTGCCAGTTTTGGTTTGGCATTACTCGGATATCGATATGTGTTAGGTAAAGGATTAAAACTTTCATTAGCATACCCTGTGTTTACTTCCAGCGGATTTATCATCGTACTCATTGCGTCGTCCGTGTTTTTTAAAGAACGTTTGAATTTTACACAATGGCTTGGGATCTCGTTTATCCTGGTAGGTGTATGGCTTACCGCCTTGCAGATGTTTGACGTTAACTCTTGAAAGAATTCCCTTCTTTTTCAATTAAAAACTTTTTATTTCGAAGTTCACTTTCTTTTCATACGATATTTATTATCATCGTTTTTGTTTTCCTTCCTTTTTGCCAAAAAGAAAGTTCTGTTTCTGAAAATGGTTTAGAGTTCAGTGGAGAAGGGAATGGAATCAAAAATGCTAAAGAAACATCCTCCAAACCGAATGTGATTTGGATCGTGATCGATTCCCTTCGAGGGGATATCATTGGACGCTATAATGTCACACCTAACTTAGATTTGTTTGCAAAAGAGGGGGTTCAGTTTGATTACCATTTGGTAAATGCTGCATGGACCAGGCCTTCTACACTTGTGTTTTTTACAGGAAAGTATGCTTCCGCCAATCCTGTTAATTTTTGGGACTATCCCACAACAAAATCAGAGACAGAGGCATTCTATCGTTCTGAGAAAAAACCACTTCCAAAACTTTTAAAATCTTCCCATTACACTACTTATATGGTAGGAAACAATCCGTTTTTGACCGATAGGTTCGGACTTGGGGTGGATGTCGGATTTGATTTTTTATATGATTTTTCGAATTACGGCGAAGATACAAAGAAGATCACAAACAAAACAATGGAAGTGATCGAAGAAGTTGTATCGAAAAATAATCCTTTTTTTTTATTTCTCAATTATAACGACCCGCACAAACCTTATACACCACCTCCTGGATTTACGAGCCGCATTTTAACCAAAGAAGTGTTAGATGAGCGTAAATTGAATTATTTAGGAGAGGTGGCATTTGTTGACGAAGAATTGGGAAAGGTCTTTGAAGCCATCAAAACAAAAGGACTTTGGGAGAATTCACTCATCCTCATCACAGCCGATCATGGGGAAGTGATGCATGCCTCCCATGCAATTTCTCCTTTTACAGGAACCAATACCTTTTATGGGCATGGACAAGATTTGTTTTTGGAAAACATCCATGTGCCACTCCTCATCAAATTACCAAATTCCAGTTTTAAAAAAGCCGTTCCGTCTATGACTCGTTCCATTGATTTGTATCCAACGGTTCTTGATTATATTGGCATTCCGATTCCAAAAAACATCCATGGGTTATCATTGCGTCCCATCATAGAAGGGAAAGAGACCACCAAACGAACCTACTACGGAGAGACTCGGTTTACACAAGGGTATGGCGAAGGAAACGAGTTTTTACTACAAAGGTCTTACCGATTTCATGAATTGGGAAAATTTTGGCAAGGATCTGTGGGAAATGAGTTTTATTTGTATTTTGATACAAATTCTGATCCAAATCAAATTTCCCCAATCCGAATCAACCAAATCCAATCGATCGCAGAGTTAAAGTTAAATGGTAATTTGGAAAAAAAGATCCAGAGGTTTTGGAAACAGATTCGTTCCATGGAACCAAAACTTCCCTTATACCATCTTTGGGTGCATCCAAGTCCGTTAGAAAAAGATACGGAAATCCAAATCACAGTACCGAGTGGGACATTACGAATGGCAAATCTTCCATCCAATGTTTTAATAGAGGAGAAAGGTCGGTTGATCAAACTCCGTACACAAGACCAAACTCCATTCCAAATCAGTTTTGAAGTGTATCCAGATGTGAGTTTTCCTGAATTTAAAGTTTGGTTTGGGAAAAACCAAGTTCCCAAATCGGAAATTCACGTAGGGTATTTTGGAGTGAACCTTTCTGCTTGTTCGAAAGACTGTGATCTGTTATACGAATCACAATCCTTTCGGCCCATCATCCACCCACAAACAAAGGTTCATTTCTGGAAAGAGGGGGGGCTTAAAAAAACCTATGAAAACAAACAAGAGTTAGGAACGGATGCCTTGGATATATTAAAAAAACAAGGTTATGTGCAATGACACAATCAGTGTGACAATCTGCACGAGTTTTTTGGCTTCGGCAGGTACGGTATCGAAATTAGGCTCACTTCCAATTCCAGGTAATTTCGAAACGATTTCTGATCACGATTCGGCTAGGATGCCTTTGGATCGATTGCCATATAGACGAATGGATCGGATAAGGATCTTTTCTAATTAGTCATTGTCTTGGTTGGTGACAGTCACGTTTGGCAAACTCTCTCCATTGAATCCTGTCCCACCTCCGGTAAGAGATCCAAACAAAATGGAATACAAAACATTCCCATCCACCAAACCATCATCCACGCCTGTGATCACAATATTTTGAAAGGTGTTCCAATTTGTGGGAGTGAATGTCACGTTTGGTACTGCTGTTGTTCCCTCCGAGGCATTGGAGCTTGCGACACCGATTGTTACATTGGAAGTCGGTCGGGCCCGAAATCGTAATTGGAAACGGGACTGGGCACCAAGTTCCGATGTGACCAAGTTAGGTGAAGTGACAAGCCCTCCAGAACCGTTGGGTGAAGTCCCGCAAGCCACCATCGGATTTGGATCTGTGCAAGGGATGATATCATAAAGATTGTAAATATGGACACCTGGAATGGTGCTAGGAGTGAGTGCACTGTAAATGGTAGAAGGGGAAAATCCAGTCCCTGATTCACTGGAAGTGATTTGAGGTGTGATGTTATAATTTACATCTGAAAGATCGGCTGTGTTTTGGCCAAGAATGGTGACAAGTTGTCCTGTTCCAAAATTGGATGGAGTGAATGTCAAAGGTGCCGTGGGAAAGGAAACAAGTCCACCAGGTGCCGCACTCAAATTGATGGTGACATCAGATGTTGGTTGGGAATTGAGATGGATGTAAAATTCAGAACTGGCTCCTGATTGGGAAGTGATCACTGTGGATGGTGAAAAACCAGATGTCGTGATACCCGCTGCATCATTGTCGTTTAACGTGAGTTCGGGGTAATTGGCAGAAGGGAATGGATTCACACCATTAAAAAATCCATCGCTTGAAGATACGTTACCAACAACAATTGGACAAGTGACATTCCCATCATCCACTGAATCGTCAAACGGTGTGACAGTGATGGTATTGTGTGCACCGACAGTATTCCAATTGGCACTTGTAAGGGTGATCGTGTTTGTGGAGAGTGTGAACTGCGATACTGTGGGTCCCGTAAAGAGAGTACACGGAAAACTAGAAGATATGGAAATGGGTATTGTCACGTCATCTGTCGGCGCTTGGCTGAGTAAGATATAAATGGAAAAGGCAACTGCATTTTCGGCCCGAACCATAGACTGAGGGGTGACGACAGTGACGGGGTTTTCGGATACACTGTAATTCACTAGATTGGCTGTTGTGCCATTACTTCCCACAAAACTATCATACCAACTGGGAAAAGAGCCAGTTTCGGCCCCTGAGACCGTAATGTTAAAATTTATATTGCCATCACTCAATATGTCTAACACTCCCACTATTTCGACAGGGATTGAAGTGCTCCAATTGGTTTCATCAAAAATATACTGTTTAGAGCTAGCGGGAGTTCCGCTGTCATTGATCATCCCTTCTGTCGTGTCAGATGTGGATAAGGTCACTGTCACGGAATTTCCTGGTATGGGACGGCTACCCAGTCGCAAACTATAAAACGTAGAAAATCCAGATTCCGTTGTGAAGTAAGGTTGTCCTGAATCCAAAGTGAAAAGAATTTTAGGAGATGGATTGTCGTTATCGGTGATGTTGATCGTAACATCACTTGGGTTCATCCCTTCATAATCTGTTCCCGATCCAGAGATGGCACCTAACGTAAGTGTATGGGTCCTTGTGTTGGATTCATTGATCGAATCATTGACAACAGTGACAGTGACTGTTTGTGGTGTAACAAAGTTTGTGTGTGTGAATGTAAGGTTTGCGGGGGAGACTGTGTACTGTGCGGAGTCGGGCAAAGAAAACGTTTCAGCCGAAATGGGAATGGTGACAGAACCGCTGGCACATACCGCTAAGTTCCCTGGAGTGTCACATGGTGCGGCATTCAATCGGACTGTAAACGTACCATCGACATCACCTTCTGTTAGGTTCAAAGTAGTTGTGGAAAAGGTGAATCCTTTCGTGTCATTATCGGTGACTGTGACCACCAAATTTCCGTTTGTATCCGTATAACCTGGCACTGCTCCTGTTGGATACAAACCTGTAAAATAGGAACCACTTGCCTGTGGGATGTGAATGGTCACTGGAAGGTTCCCGTCATCAAATGAATCGGCAACAGAACGGATGGTGATGGTTTGCGGGACGTCCCATCCACTTTCACTTGTGTTTCCCGAATAATTGGCGACTTGTGCATTGGTAGGAGTGAAAGTAAGAGTGCGAGATGCGGCCACACCGGACGTGCTATTCAGTAAGACTGCTTCGGTTCCATCGGAGGATGTGATGGGTCCAATGGTCACATTTGCATTCGGTTTTAAAGACAAACGAATCTCAAAGGTGATGGTAGAAGTTCCATCTTCCACGATAGAAGATGCAGATAGGTTTTGGATTCGCACCAAGGGTTCATTGCTATCGGTATTGATTGCAGTGACCGAGGCAATGACGATTGAATTGTATTTGGGATCGGTGGAGGATGTATTGGATAAATTGATGTTTACATTCTGATCTCCATCATCACTTCCATCTAACACAGATGTTAAGGTCACAGTTTGTGGTGTATTCCAATTTGCCGTGGTGAATGACAAACTCGAAGGTGAGACCGTGATTTCTGCGGTATTACTTGATGAGATGGTAGGAATATTTACGGTTTGTGTTGGTTGCGAATTCAAAACGACAGTGAATGTTTCGGTAAAAGGAGTTCCATTTTCGTGGACCACAAGTCCTCCAACAGGGGTAACAGTAATCCCTGCTGTATCATCATCTGTGACAGAAAAACTCACTTGAGTTGGTGGAGGGATCGCATTGTAAACTGGATCGGCGCTACCACCTGTATCCACTGATCCAAATTGTAAAGTAACGGTTCTTGTATCTTCATCCACATCATTATTGTTTGTTGTGATTTGGATTGTTTGGTCGAGATTCCAATTGGCATTTGTAAACACCAAAGAACTTGTATTTACATTGGTAATGGAATTGTTTTCATTAATTCCTGTTAAAGTCACAGTGAACCCAGGTGGAGGTTGTGAGGAAAGATGGATGTTAAAATTCAGAACACCTCCATTTTCCGAAATACTCAGGCTTCCTGGAGGAGTGAGGACAAAACCAGGAACATCATTGTCAGTGTTGGTCACAGATGGAAAAACAGGTCCCGCCAAACCATTGTAATCTGAGTCAGTAGAAGTGGCGGCACTGGATACGATCGTGACAGTTTGTGAGCCATCCACTATGAATTCATCCACTCCTGTGACTGTGACGATCTTTGGAGTGAACCATTCCCCTGGGGCAAAGGTAAGCGTTGTAGGACTTATGGAGCTTTCTGTGGTAGGTGTAGCAACAATAGAGGGAATGGTAACCGAATGGGTCGGGAGCGTGTTGAGTACCACGCCGAAACTAATGGCACCTCCTGCCTCCGTTGTCGTGAGTCCCGAGAGATTCACAACGGTGAACCCTGCGATGTCATTATCAACATTTGTGCCAGTAATGATTGGTACAACCTTACCCAAATAAGCTGGGTCCATGGAGACCGTGGCATCAGCAGAAATTTGAAAGTTACTATTATCCACACTGAAGTCATCGACTCCCGTGACTGTCACTGATTGTGGCACATCCCAGTTGTTAGGCGTAAATACTAACTCTACAGATTCGACGGTTGCTTCCGTAGTGTCACTGGATACAAAATTGCGAAGGTAAACATCCTGCATTGGACGTGTTTGTAATACATAAGAGATTTGACCAGTTTCTCCTGTCTCGGAAGTGAGAAGGCCAAATACGGGACTTGCTGCTACACCCGAGGATTCATTGTCTGTATTGACAACAAGTAGTACAGGTAAGCTTTGAGTGGAAAATCGTATGTCGGAAGTTAAAATACTACCCAATTGTACACGGTAATTTTGATTTCCATCTGAGAAAGGATCGTCAATTCCCACCAAACGAACGATATGTGGCTCGTTCCAATCCTCTTCGGTAAAGTTGATGAAAGTATCCGAGACAAGTACAGCTTCCGTTGGATCGGAGATGGTAATCGGACCAATTCTCACTGAACTGTTTGGTTCCATGTTCAAACGAAGGTTGAATTCTGCTTGTTTTCCATTTTCACTCGTGAATAAAAAATTGGGAGCTTCGTAAATGACAGAACCTTGTCCGGTTGCTGATACAAAAAAGGAACCGAACAACATCTGCAAATTAACAGGAGTTACCGATTGGCAGGAGACAAATAGAGTGGTGAATAAGAAGAGAACATGGGTGAATTTCAGTTTGAACACGAATCCGAATTGTCCTCTTATGAATCCCATTTAGGGTTCTCCCTCTTTATTCTACGAGAAAAAAGCCCCAAATTAGAAAAAAATTTCCAGGATATGCAATAAAATATGAAGCAAGACAATCTAAATCCAAACAAAAAAGGACCACTCTCAGGAGTGAAAGTCGTTGATTTGTCCTTACTCCTTCCAGGCCCCCTTTGTTCCCAACACCTTGCTGATATGGGAGCCGAGGTGATTAAAGTCGAAAACCCACGCGCTTATGATGGGTCGCGAGCAATGTTCAAAGGGAAAACAGGTTATCCTGCTCTTTTTATGATGCTCAATCGAAATAAAAAAGCGATCACACTCAACTTAAAGAGAGAGCAAGCCAAAGAGATTTTGTTCAAACTCTTAGAAGATGCAGATATCCTTTTGGAAGGATTTCGTCCCGATGGAATGGATAAAATGGGAATCGGTTATGATGTCTTAAAAGAAAAATTCCCTCGTTTGATTTACTGTGGGATCTCCGGATACGGGACGAGTGGTAAGTATGTAGACTTTGCGGGTCATGATTTGAATTATTTGGCCATCTCTGGTGTGCTTGACCAAACAGGAAATCCACCGAGACCGGCTGGGTTCCAAATGGCCGATGTCGGTGGGGGAACACTCACTGCTCTTTCTGCCATCCTTGCCGCTTTGTACTACCGAGAAAAAACAGGCAAAGGACAAAAAATTGATATCTCGATGACCGATGCCTCCCTTCAATTCATTGCTTTGTACGGAGGGATTTTATCCGCATCTGGTGTTTCTCCCGAAGCAGGCAATGATATCCTATCTGGTAAATTACCAAATTATAATGTGTATGAAACAAAAGAAGGTCGTTATGTTGCCCTAGGTGCTTTGGAAGATATGTTTTTCCAAACTTTCTTAAGAGCAGCTGGGATGGATACCTTAACCAAAGACCATCCAATGACAGAAGAAAATTTTGCTATCATCAAACAAAAGTTAACTGATTTTTTTAAATCAAAAACCTTTGCCGATTTGCAACCCATATTTGATAATACGGATGCTTGCCTTTCTCCCATTTTGAATATGAAGGAAGTGTCTGAAGATGCCAATATGAAAGAACGTGGGATGATTCTCGAAAGGAATCACCCTAAGTATGGACCAATTTTACAATTTGGATCTCCATTTCATTTTTCAGAAACTCCATTTGTCTATCGAAATGACCCACCGGAACATGGAGAACATACCGAGGATATTTTAACCCAATTGGGGTTTTCGAAAGATCAGATTTCAGGATTCAAAAAAGACCGAGTCGTTTAACCGAGCCTTGCTTTTTTTTGAGAACTTCTGTACTTTGTCCTAGGGGAGAGGTAAACTCTCCCTGAAACAACGACATATGAAGTACTTACAAGTATCTGACCTCCACCTTTCCTCTGCCACCAAAGAAGAAGAGAACTATTCCCTGAATGTTCTAAAAGAAATTTTAGAAACTGCAGAATCCAAATCTTGTACGAAAGTTTTTTTCTGTGGGGATTTGTTTAATACCTTCCCTGATTTAGAAACCTTACGGGCTCCCTTTTTAAAACAAGTATCAGCGTATTCGGGACAGGTTTATTTTTTGCCAGGGAACCATGAAATTTTAGAAAGAAAAGGCAATCATAACTCTTACGCTGCCTACGATTGGTCCAAAAAAGTAAAGGTATTGGACCAAACACCTTTTACTTTATGGGAAGAGGATGGAATTGAATTTGTGGCCATCCCTCACCAAGAAAATTATTCCGAAATTCTATTAAATCCACCTCCACCTAAAAAAACTCCCATCCGAATGGGACTTGCGCATGGGACCGTTTCAGGAATGAGCTTCACTGGCTTACAAGAAGAAGAGGAAGAGGGAGGTTCTTACTTAGATTTTAATTTAATCCAATCCTTGGGTTTGGATTATTTAGCCATCGGTCACTTACATCGACATCGATTTGGAACCGTAGGAAAGTGTAACGTGGGATATGCGGGATCTTCTCGCGTCTGGCGAAAGGGTGAGTTTGGACCAAGAGGTGGGATTTTACTCGATGTTCAAAATGGAATGGTTCGGACAGAATTTTTATCTTGGAAATCGGCAGGTGAATACCGCGAAATTACTGTTAGTTTGGATACGGATGGGAATCCAGATCTGAGTGTAGAAGAGTATTTGGCAAACGCTCTTTCAAACGATTGGATCTGTTTTCGATTTGTTGGTTATGTTGATTCCATGGATGGAAAACAGAAATTCCAAGAAACAATACAAAAAGATTGGAAACATAAATTTCGAATTTGTGAATTTGATCCCGATGAATCACAAATCGTTGTCATCCAAAATATATCCGAAAATGAGTTTATCAAACAATTCCTGGACAAAATGAACGAACGAAAACACCAAATGGATGCTAGTTTGTGGCGACACACTCGAGTCACTGGAATCCGATTTATATTGGATGGAGGAAAAGTGAAATGAAGTTATCATTAGAAAACTTTGGAATTTTTTCTGCAAAAGAATTTCCGATCCAAAAAGTCACTGTGTTTACTGGGCCAAATGAATCAGGAAAAACAACGATTTTAGATGCCTTTGTTTCCGCACTTGTAAAGGTTACAGGATCGAAGAAATATGGAAAAATTTTAAATGAGAGATACCAAGAGAATCGAAATTCTGATTTAGGGATTGAAAAACAGAACCTTGCACCAAATTTATTTTTAAATTCATTAGTCATTAGAGAAGGGAATATGGAGGTCAGTTCGGATAGTGAATTGACTTCGGTCATCGAACAATCCATCTTTGACAGCGGTTACAATCCAAATCATCTCAAAGAACAAGCAGAACTACAAGTTGCCAAAACAGGGAATCGTAAAGTAGTGAAGGATTGGAATCTGGCGTTGTCTGAATTGGATACCGCCAAACGAAAGTTTGATGAATCAGAAAGAACTTTAAACCAAATTGCAAACCAATTTGCTGAACTTCCCACTTGGGAAAATGAGAAACAATTCAAAAAACAAGAATTGGAATCCTTACAATTGGAAAACACTGACCTACAAAAACAATTTGAAGATTTAAAAGAAAGGGAATATCACACAGAATCAGACCGAGTCTACAATCAGATCTTACAATGGGAAATGTTATCGATTGAGAAAAAAAAAGATGCACAATTTTTGCAAAATGATTCCGAAAAACAAACAAAACAAATCGAAGAATCCATACGATCAACCAATCAAAAATTAATCTCGATCAAAGAACGAAAAAAGGAATTAGAATCGGGAAAAGAATCCACTATCGCTACCAAGTCCAATTTGGAATCCAAATTCCAAAAATTAGATTCATATTTTCAGTTTTTTGAAACTTGGAAAGATGTTTTACGCAAATTCCAAGAAGATTTTCCTGTCATTCCCAAAACCATTTGGAATCCATTATACAGAAGTTTGGCGATCGGTTCGTTCTTTTTCTTCCTTGTTACGCTCGTCACATTACTTTTTTCTGAGTTTGGAAATTGGTTTTATATTCCACTTGGTTTATTTTTTACCCTTAGTTTGTTTTTTGGAATGAAGATGAAAGAAACAAAATTGGAAAAGGACGAATCCAAATGGAATGAAATGGTTCGTCGTATTGCCAGTGAAATGGAAACCAAAACATTGGGAGAGTGGAAACCCGATTCCCTTCATTTGGATTCTCTGCACCTAATTTTCCAAAGGTATGAAAGAGAATACACAAAACAAAAACTAGAATTACAAAATTTGGCAGATATGGTTTCCAAACTGGAATCGGAGTTACAAATCCAAGAAAACCAAATCAAAAAGGAAAAAGAATCCTTAGAGGAAAAAGAAAAAGAACTCAATTCTTTGTTTCAAAAACTGGGTGTGAGCTCCATTGCCGAACTCAGCGAAACTTTAGTGCAGATTCGATTGCGAAGAGATAAAATCAAAACACTCGAAGATACATTATTCATAGAAGTGAAAAAATGGGAAACGGATGGGATCGAATCACTCAAACTCAAAATCAAAGATAAATTGAGCGATTGGGAAAAAAAAGGAATCGGTAAACAATTCCAACCAGAAGATCGCACCACCAAACAAAAGATAGAGAATCGAATGAAAGAACTAACGGAACTCATTCGAAGTTTGGAAACAAAGATTGTCGAATTAGAAAAAAAATTGGATACGGGTAAGGCTGTTTTAGAATCCCAAATGGTCCCTGCCCAAAAAGAATGGGAAAACTCAAAAAAGAAATTAGAAGCAAAAGAAAAAAAGAAAGCCGAATTGGAAAAAAATTTCCAAGCCTTTGAAGTGCTCATTGGTATTTTTTCCGAGATGCAAGCTGAAAGTACAGACAAAATGTCTTCCCTCGTTCGTGCCTTACAAACAAGGATGGATGCCATCAAAGGGACACTTCCCTCCAAACAAATCCAATGGAATGGTTTTTCCGATGAAATCCAAGTCACTAGTGATCCAAAGGAGGGGCAATTTTCCTTTGCTCAATTGTCCACAGGTACAAAAGAACAAGTTTCCTTTGTATTACGTTTGGAGTATGCGTTTCGAATAGGAAATCAATTCAATATCCCCTATTTATTGTTAGATGAGCCTTTCCGTCATATGGATTTGGTTAGAAGAGATGCCGCTTTGGAATACACATTGCAGTGTATTTTGAACGCGGAAAATGATTGGCGAGTCGTGTTTTTTAGTTTTGATTTAGATTTGGTTGCGAAAATCAAAGATTTGGCAGAAAGATTAAACCTTCCTTGCCAAATCCATACATTAACTAAACAAGTTTCTTAGCTTCGGCAAGTACGGTATCGTAGTTTGGCTCACTTCCAATTTCAGGAACAAGCTCCGTGTATCGTACAACATCGTCTTTGTCCACTACAAACACTGCTCTTGCCGATAGACCTGCGAGTGGCCCACTAGAAATATGAGTTCCATAGTTTTTGGAAAAGGAAAAGTCCTTAAACTGTGAACCTGTGATCAGGTTATCGGAATTGATCCCTTCCGTCGTACAAAATCGTTTCATCGCAAATGGTAAATCACCTGAAATGATGAGTGTTGTGATTCCATTTTCCTTTGCGACTTTTTCGTTGAATTTTTTAGTTTCAATGGCACAGACTGGAGTGTCAAGACTCGGAACCGCAACAAGGATTTTAACCTTTCCTGCTAAATCTTTTAACGTAATATCACTTAAATCTTGTTTGGCGACTTTAAAATCAGGAGCTTTGTCTCCAGGTTTTGGGATGGATCCTTCTAGAGGAACGGGATTTCCTTTGAGTGTTACTTGTGCCATATTTTCTCCTATGTTTCTTTTAGACTAGGATTCATCCTATTCAGAGTTTCTTTCTTGTGGAAGGATTTTTTCCATCCAAAGAAAAGATTCTGAAAGTTCCCCATTTTGGATGGTTTCACTCAAATGCCGCACTCGTTCCAAAATCCAGGATGGGGAGAGGTGAGTGAGTGCGCTAAATGCATGGAGTTCTTCCACATTTAATTTCCCATCGAAGGAGGAACAAATGGCAAAAACGGAAATGGGCCATTTTTTTTCCTCATCGTTTAACAATTGAAAGGATTCCACAAAGGCATCCCAATCATCTAGGTTTTGCAAATGTTCTTTTTTAGACAAAAGCCCAAGAAGACCAAAGAGCAAATATTCAAAATTAGGATGGAAGGTTTTGGTGTACACAATCGAAAGGGCAACAGAGCGAAGTACCGATTCGATCAAATTAGGATTTCTTTTTTTAGATTTGATTTGGAGTAAAATAGAATCGGCAAGTTTTCTTGTGATGATTCGTTTCCTAAGTTCTAATAAAATGATGTAAGTGGTCACTCCGTCCCAAATCCCAGTGATGGGGCCTGAGATGTATTCAATGATAAAACGTAAACCTGTTCTTCCTAATATCACTTTTAACAAAAGTTTTGCGATGATATTTGATAAAAAAACCTTACTTTTGTAAAGTAAGGTTCGAAAGAATAATGCCCTTTCATTCAAATGTTTGTAAGGGTCAATTCCATACAAACGGATTCTTGGGTCAGGGATTTCTAAAACGAGTCTTGCCATCATTCCGGGGATAGGAGTGATGAGTTCTGGTTCGTCTGCAAGTTCCATGTCTGCAGCCTTCGCCATTTGGTAGGACAAATAAAACCCTAATCGAAAGAGAAGGTAAAATTCTATTACAGTAACAATCGTTAGAAGACTAAGGAAACCAAATAATCCCTCGTAAGAGAGAGAAGGAAAGGAATACAACGAAAAGGGAGGGAGGTAAATGGAAAGATAAACAAAGGCGATGGAAGGAAAAAAACCAATCCAAAACGACCAAAATCCACCCCAAAAAAGGTACCTTCTAGAAGCTTTGGAAAAACTGACCTGCAATGTTTCGTCGGTTTTCGCGTTCGAACGGAAGGAAATGAGGACTCGGCGCCCCCATTGTTCTAAAATTCCTGGTTTGTAACGGTCTGTACTCATTTTTTTGCAACCAGAGTCCTCCACAGGGACTCACACTCCATGGAACAGGAATTTTCTATGACGACACAAGCTGAATTCAAAGTCAAAAACCCCATCGATTGGGTTACGACCATTTTTTTACTCACTTCCCCCCTCGTTGGTATTTTTGGGACCTTGTATGTGGCACTTTACGAGACAATTCATCTTGGCACCTGGGCTCTCTTTTTGTTTTATTTTTTTGCGACAGGAATGGGGATTACAGTCGGTTACCACAGACTTTTTTCTCATAAAGCTTATGAGGCAAAATCTCCCATCAAACTATTGTTATTATTATTTGGAGCCGCGGCGTTTCAATCGACGGCGCTCGAATGGAGTGAAGACCATCGTATCCATCACAAATTTGTGGATACAGACAAAGATCCATATTCCATCAAAAAAGGATTTTGGTATGCCCATATAGGTTGGTTGTTTCGGAAACGAAATTATGTGCAACAAGGTGTCCAAGATTTGGCAAGTGATCCTTTGGTGCTTTGGCAACATAAACATTTTTATTCCATCTCCATCTTCATGTGTTTTATTTTACCTGGACTCATCACGATGTTATGGGGATCCTTCTTAGAAGGATTTTTTGTCGCTGGTTTTTTACGATTATTTGTGGTTCACCAGTTTACCTTTTTTATCAACAGTGCCTGCCATGTTTGGGGAGAGAGAACGTTTTCAAAAGAACAAACAGCACGAGATAATTGGGTCATCGCCTTTTTTACGTTTGGTGAAGGATTTCATAACTTTCACCATGAATTCCAAATGGATTACCGGAATGGAATTCGATGGTATGATTACGATCCATCCAAATGGATGATCAAATTTCTTTCTTTTTTTGGCCTTACATATAATTTAAAAAAAGTGTCTGAAGAAAAAATTTTACAAAAGACGATGTTCATCAAAGAAAAAGAAACATTACATCAGTTTGCAAATCTTGGTGAAGAAAAACTAAAAACCTGGTCAGAACAATTGGCACATCTTAGAGAAACGGCAATCGCTGAATTCCAAAAATGGTCCAAAGCGAAACAAACGGCCAATGAAAAAGAAGCAGTGGTTTCGAAAGAAAAATTTGAAACTACCAAAGAAAACTGGGAAAAACTTCTGAGCCAACCACTGTTTTTTTGATCGATTAACCTCTCCTCTCCCTAAAAATTTCTTTGGGGAGATTCGGAACATCGCCTGGACCAACTAACGGCAAATAGACCATAAACAAGGTTCGTCCAGGAGAAGATTCTACTTCAATCCTTCCTTTGTGTTTTTCAATGATCCCTTTCACAATTCCTAAACCAAGCCCTGTTCCTTCTCCTTGGTCTTTTGTTGTAAAAAATGGATCCCAAATTTTATCTTTGATTTCCATTGGGATACCCGATCCATTGTCTTCAAAACTGATCATCACATACTCCTCTCCTACCCGACTTGATGATATGATGAGTTTGGGATGATCGCTTCGTTTCATTGCATGGATGGCGTTTGTAATTAGGTTTGTCCACACTTGGTTCAGTTCATCCAAATTACACCGAACAGGCGGAATTGTGCCGTAATTTCGTTCAATTTCGACACCATGTTTGATTTGGTTTTGCATGATCACGAGTGTGTTTTCCAAACCTTCATGCAGGTCAGACACTTCATACGAATTTTGCCCTAAGTGGGAATAGTATTTTAAGGCTTTTACAATTCGTACAATATTACGAATCGCATATTTGATGTTTTTGATATTCCTTTGTAAACTTAAGGTGTTTTTTAACATTTCAAAGGTTTCTTTTCCACCAGATTTCCAAATCCGAAGAAGTTCTTCTTGCATGTGCATTAAATGTTGGTCGATGAGAAACGTGGATAAATCGGTGGCATCATTTTCTGGCATTCCATCATGGATGAATTTTAATTTTGTTTCTCGTTTTAATTTGAATTTATCCTTTGGATCGATTTTGGTCGTTGGATCTTCTTTCACAAAACTAAATAAAATATCCAAATAAAGGGAACGAAAATCAGGATTTTGAATGAGGTGAGTGATGTCACCTAAGTGTGATAAAACGAAGACCAAATTGGCATCTAAATTATCGGCAGCACCATTGATCACAGCAGCAGGGGTATTGATTTCATGTGCAATCCCTGCCACCATCACCCCAAGAGATGCCATTTTTTCGGATTGGACAAGGTGGGCCTGCGTTTCTTCCAATTCTTTGGTCCTTTCCCTAACCTTCGCTTCCAAAGTTTCCGTTAAATTTAACAACTGTTGGTAAATCATCGAATTGGATAGTGACATGAGAGAAACGGAAAGGATTTCTAAAATGATTTCAATTTCTTCTAAATCGTAAATTTTTCCTTCTTTGTGTTTCCCAAGTAGAATAAAGCCCACCAAACTAGATTTAATCGAAAGTGTTGCAACTAACTCCGACTTGGTGTCTGAAAAAAAACCTAAGGCCTCTTTTGCAATTTTTTCATGACTGGGAGAAACATATTGGATGAAATTTTCTTTGATATGGATTCCTTCTCTTTCGGATAACCATAATAAAAATGGATTGAATACAGGGATGGACGGAAGGTTTGGATGTTTTTGGTTTTTGGAATCGAGAAATGGTCTTGGTCGAAATTGTCCTTCCCTTTCATCCCAAGTATACACTTGCACAAACTCTGCGTGTATTTTAGAAGCCAAAAATTGGCTGATCGTTTCGCTAATTTGGTCAGGGTCATTGAAGGAAATGAGCTCTTCTTTGAATTTTTCCAGAGCAAAGAGATTTTGTACGAGTTCATCTCTTTTTTTGGGTTTTTCTTCCAAAAGGGTTTGGTTTGTGGGCAGATGGAAAAGGAAAAGTGAGAGAGTGAGAAAACCCAAAAATAGGACAGAAAATGTAAAAAGATAGGAAACTTGAAATAGGATCAGTCCGTAAGCAATTGCAAACCAACCAAAAGAAGAGAGGAGAATGATGCTGGAACGAAAGAAAACTTGTATTTGCATGTGGATTGTATACAATGTAAGAACTAGATAATTATGGTGCAGATTCCACTTGGGTAAAGAACAATTTACAATCGCTCGTATCTTCGGTGCGTATTACGAGATTTATTCAGAAGAGACAACGTATGCCCTTGCCGTACTCAAAGGAAAACTCCGCCTAAAAAATTCGAATGAACGCCATCCATTTGTGGTAGGGGATATGATCCTTGCCGAAAAATCTTCTGGGGAAGAGTGGGTCATTTCAGAGCGTATTGAGCGTAAAAATTATCTCACTCGCAAAAGTGATAAGGGCGACAGTCATGTGTTATGTGCAAACCTTGACCAAGTTGCCATCCTTGCTTCTTGTAAAGATCCAGAAACCAAACCTGGCTTCATTGACCGTTTACTTGCCGCCTCTTACGATACCGATATCCCACCCCTCATTATTTTTACCAAAAAAGATTTGGTGGATGAAGAAGAAATAAAAGACAGAGAAACTTACTATAGCGAGTTAGGTTATGATGTCATGAGTGTTTCACTTCTTTCGGAAGAATCCATCCAACCACTTTGGGAAAAAATCAAAGGCAAACGTACATTCCTTTGTGGAAATTCTGGAGTGGGTAAATCCACTCTCATGAACCACCTCCATAAAAAAACCGTACAAAGGACCAATTTGGTGAGTGGGACGACAAAAAAGGGAAAACATACCACAACCAATTCGTTTGCCCTTTTTTTGGAAGGAAATACCGTCCTCATCGACTCGCCGGGAGTCAAAGAATGGGGCATCCTCCACCTGACACCTACCCAACTTTGGGAAAGTTTTCCCGAATTACGAAAACAGAAGGAAACTTGTCAGGAAATTTATTGCTGTGAACTCGGTTCTGAATGTCCAATGCGTAAATACATGAACGAATCCATGGACGAAACCCGAAAAAAGAGCCTCGAATCCATGATCGAAAGTCTGGAGAATCCCCACCGTGTGACCCGCAGGGACCATTGGACAAAAGCTGTCACAAAAAGATATTAGGGAAAAGAGTTGCCAAGGCTTCAGTTGTTATCTAATTTAAGAAAGTTATTTCCGGAGGAAGGAATATGAAACGTACAATCATACAAAAATTGTCGGTTTTGGGATTTGTGGCGATTTTTGCCATGTTTGCCGCAGCTTGCCAAAAAGACTCAAAAGAGACTGTAACAACCGTTACAGATAAAAACCAACCAGCGAGTAATGTCGTCATCGCTTTCGTAAAAGGGGACGTAGTTGTTTTGAGAGAAAATGGCCAAATCAAACCAAGTTTAGGTGATACCTTAACTTCTCAAGACACAATTGTGACAGGTCAAAATGGATCTGTTGAACTTTTGGTTGGTGAAGACGGTGTTCTCAAACTCAACAAAAATACGTCGCTTAGCGTAAGCCAAGCCTTTGCTGCAAACGACGGATCACGTGAAACAGAAGTCAACATGCAATACGGAAAACTCGTGACTGTTCTTCGCAAAGAAAGAAAAACAGAATCGTTTAATGTTGTGACTCCAACTTCGATTGCGGGTGTTCGTGGAACTATCTTTATGACGAATGTTGAAAATCCTTCTGCAAAAGGTGGAAACGTAGCTTGTGGTTCTTCTAACTGTGTTGTGAAATACACGGTTCTTGATGGTGCCGTTGCGATCCGTAAATCAAACTCTGATAACGAAATCGTAGTCGACAAACAAAAGTCAGCTGAAGTATCGACAGACACAAAACTATCTGAGAAAATGATCAAACCAATGGACAAACAATCTTTAGGTGAGATGAAAGAAATGTTAGTGTTCGAAAATACAAAAATGTTACAATTTGAGTCCCTTGCAAATGAACTCAAATCAAACAACGAAGAACTTCAAAAAATGAACCTAGGTTCTTCTGTTGAGGAATTGGAAAAAGCAGCCAAAACTCGTGAAATCACCAAATCAAAGTCAGATGAAGTGATCACAACTGCAAAATCAATTGAAGATTCCAAATACATTAAAAAAGATGTGCAAAAAGATTCACTAAAATTAGCTCCAAAAGAGAGTTTTGATAAGACGAAATGAGATATGTTTATTTACCGGTCCTTTGTTTTTTAGTCGGTTATTGTTCCTCGGTCACAAAGATCGAAACACTCAATCGAAGTTTTACAAAACCTAAGTTTGTCACTCCAGATCTTGGAGAGTCTGAACCCCTTCCTTCGGGTAGAGATTACAGAGAACGACTGGTAAATAAACCAACCCCAAGTTTCACTCTCCTCTGGAAACAAATTCCAGAGGGGTTTTCTAGTTCTGACTTATCCCTCATTGAAGAAAAAATCCTTTTTCCCCATTCCAAATTAGGTGCTTATCAAAAATCACCTTCCAAACCAGATCCCAAATTTTTTGAGTCAAATGATATTGATTTAGTTTTGGAACTCAGTTTGTCTAAATCTGCAGAACGATTGACAGTGGATGTCCAATACAAGGATCCAGTTCTTTCGCAAAACTTTGGCAAGGCGGTATTTGTTTACCAAGAAGAAAAAGAGCCTAAAAACAAATCAGTGAAATCCTTTGATGTTTTTCACGGGAAAAAACACCTACTTCCTTTAACCGAATTTGTACCTTCCTATTTTTTAGAAGTTTCTTCTCCTTCCAGCGATGATTTACGATCTTTTTTTACTTCTTCCTTACAAGGAAAAGTTTCTGTATTTTCCACCTCTCCCGGTACCATCATTTACTTAGATGGAGTAGAAGTGGGGAAAGCTCCTCTTCTTAATTATACTCTCTTAAATGGAAAACATACATTATCCTTTGCCAAACCTGGGAAAGACCAAGTGAAACGGAATATTTTAGTCCGTGCAGGGAAAACCACAAGAGCGTTCCAAGAATGGAATGATGACATCTCACAAGGAACCGTTGTTGTTTCTAGTTTTCCTCCTGGACTCGATGTTGTGATAGCAGGTCAAAAAAAAGGCAAAACACAATACGCAGAGTCTGGTGTACCTTACGGTAGTTATCCGATCCAATTCATTCGAACTACTCTTGATTCCCATTATGAATATGCGAAAGCAGGAATCAAAATCCGCCCAAAACAAATTACATCCATCGCTTTACCAATTTCTTTAGAGGATGGGGTAGGTTGGGAATCAGAAGAATTTTGGAACCTCACATCACCTTCGCCTAACTTTTCTGCGACATTCCCTGGAAAATTGACTTTTGCCAAAAACAAGGAACTTTCCAAGGGTTGGTATGGAGTGTATTCGGAAGATTTGATTCCTGATTATTTGGAAGCCGAACTTGTGTTAGACTTAAAAAAGGAATACAATGGGGCGGTTGGACTTTCCATCCATGACCACAATCAAAATTCGATTTTGGTTTATGTAGATCAAACTGACTTTCATATTATTAAATTTTCCCAAAACGATTTGGAAGCACCTGTTCGCTCCTCTTACCGATGGAACAAAGAAGATGAACTAAAAGGTCGAAGTATAAAGTTTTCCACTGATTTCGAGAAAAAAATGATCCGTTTGTATTTGGGTAACAAAATGGTAGAAGAATTCCCTTGGAGTTTTGATACGTTTTGGAATTTAGGTGTTCTTACTCCACATAATGCTCCTTTGGTGGGAGTTCCTCTTCGTGGATTAAAAATTCAATACCCCGATATGGTTAAGTTCGAACAAAGGTTCCAAAAATGAAAAAAAATATCATTCTATGTGTATTACTTTTATCTTTCATTGGTTGTCGTTCTCGTGATTTCCAAGCTGTCACTGTAAAAGATTCTGTTGTTGAAAAATCTGCCGCGTCCGATCGCCAAAAAATTGAAGAGGCGCGTGCTCTCATCGCTGATGGAAGTAACGAGTTCCAAAAAGGAAACATGGATGTTTCTTTGGAAAAGGCAAAATCATCTATCCAAACCTTTGAACTTGTCGAAGGTTATGCTTTGCTTGGGGCATCCCATTACCAATTGGGAGATTATGAAAATGCAAAAATTGCTTATGAAAAAGGAAATAACTTAGACCCTCAAAATGAAAAGATTTTGATTGGGCTTGGGACTGTTCAGTCAACGCTCGGTGAAAATGAAGCCGCACTTTCCACCTATCAAACCTTAAACAAATTAAAACCAGAAGAATCTATTTATACATACAAAACAGGGATCCTATTAAAAAATTTGGGTCGATACCAAGAGAGTTTGGTCACTCTCAAATCCTTGGAAGACAAACAAGATTTCCCTTATCCTGTGGAATTACTCAACCAACTAGGTGATGTGTGTTTGGAGCTTAAAAAATACGAAGAAGCGGAAAGTTATTTTGCCAAAGCGGAAAAATTAAACCCAGAATTAAAATCTGCAAAAGATGCAAAACTTTCTACTAAAATTGCTTCACTCATCCAAAGAGGAAATGATTTCCTCAACAAAAAAAATTATACGGAAGCAACTGCCGAATTTAAAAAAGCATCCGAATTACAACCGCAAAATGGTTCTGTGTGGTCATTTCTTGGAAATGCACAACTCTTAAATGGAAAATTAAAAGAAAGTGAAGAGAGTTTTAAAAAATCCATTTCTCTTTCTGATACCAATGCAAATGCCTATGTTGGATTGTGTAATGTTCTCATCCAAACACATAACTACTCAGATTGTTTAAAAACATCGAAACAAGCGCTTCAAAAAATTCCTAAAAACGCAGAAATCCGCAACAAACAAGGGATATGCGAATGGAAATGGGGAGAAGTCAAAAAAGCAACTCTCAGCTTCCAAGATTCCTCTTCTTGGGATCCAAATTTCATGGAACCAAAGATGAACCTGGCTTACGTTCTCATCGATTCAGGTCGTTATGATGAAGCCTTGGATGTATTAAAAAAGGCAGAGACCCATCCCAAGGCAAAAAAAGAAGATATCCGAAAGGCTAAAATTCTAGCGGAATCTCAAAAGTTCATCGCGAGTGGAGATTCTTTTTTACGACAAGGGAAACGCAAACAGGCGTTTGATGAATATGGAAAAGCAATGGGAGTGAACCCAGAAAATCCTGCGGTTCAAAATGCCTATGGTCGTGCTTACTTTGCTTTCAGCGAATATAAAAAAGCGGAAGGATCTTATTTAGAAGCGTATCGATTGGACAATACAAACCCAGGTGCCTTGCAAGGACTCGCTCGTGTTTATGCAAAAACTGGAGAATCCAAAAAAGAAAAAGAATTCATAAAAAAACTAGAAACCTTATCCGCAACAGATCCATTTAGTGCCATCACACTTGGTCGGATTGCTGAAGATGCCAGTAAATGGGATGAAGCGGAATCCATCTACATGGGGCTTAAGAAAAAGTTTCCAAACAATGAAGCTGTGGATTACCGATTGGGAAGTTTATACTACAAACGCGCCGTTGAAGAAAATTCAAAGGAAAATTATACAAAAGCGAATGAGTTCATTCAAAAATCGAAAAAATACACAAAAGACATTCCTGAGTTAGTAGAAACAGAAAAAACAGTTTCGGAGAACTCTCGTTTTGCGGAGATTTTACCTTTTGTCAAAGAAGGAAACGCTCTCTTTAATCGTAAAAAATATATCGAAGCAGTCACTCCTTACCAAAAGGCGTATGACCGCGTTCCGAAGGCATCTCTCCTTGTAAAAATTGCAGAATGTTATATTGAAAAAGGTGAAGAGGAAAAAGGTCTTTCTATTTTAGAAAACGCAGTTAAGTCCAATAAGGAAAATGCAATCTCCTTTAAAGAAGGGATATATTCCTTCTATTATAAAAAAGGGGAACTCAAACGCGCAGAAGATGGTTTTTATGATATTTTAAAAGAAAAACCTGATTCGTATTACGCTTATTATATGTTAGGCCTTGTTACCATGAAACGCAAGAATTATGAAGCGGCCATTGGTGAATTTGACAAAGCGATTTTGGTCAATCCTAACTTTGCTCCAAGTAACGTGGCAAAAGGTCTTGCATATTATAAATTAAACCAAATGGATGCCGCCAAACGTGAGTTTGAGAAGGCAAGGGTAAAAGATTCCGAATTTGGACTTTCTTCTTATAATTTAGCAATTGCCTATTTTAACGAAGACCTAACAAACGAAGCCAAATCCATCCTCGAGTCCATTCGAAAATCAGATCCTGATTTTATGGATGGTGAAATCCAATTGGCTTATATTTACTTTAAAGAAAACAAATTGGAAGAAGCTGAAAAAACAATTGATCGTGTGTTAAAAGAAGAACCTTCGGCAGAAGCATTATTTGCGCAGTTCAAAATTTTGGATGCCAAATTAAAACAATCTCCTTCTGAAAAAACCAAATCCAAACGTAATACGGTCAAAGAAAAAATCTTACGTGAATATGGAGAAACCAAATACGCAAGGTTACTTCCTTCGGATGCATTAGATGACGAACCACTCCACGTAACAGACTTAAATTTATCAGGAACACCTGTTTCCACACCAATCGTTTACCCTAATCGTATCATTGTGAATTATGGAACTGCTCTTGTGGGCTATGACCGTATCACAAAGGAACTCGTTTGGAAACAATACACATCCACCCCGTTTCAATTACTTGTGGCTGGGAAGGAACTTGTTGGAATATCCAATGATACCGCGACAAAAATTTACCCTGAATCTGGAAAAATGACCTTCAAGAAACAGGTATTAGCTGGTTGGAAAGTCAAACAGGGATCGGCAGATTCCAATGGTTTTTATCTACTTTTAGAAAAGGAAAAATCTCCAAACAGAAAATTGGTTCGAACCAATCCAAACTTGGAAATCCAAGAAGAGTGGAATGGAAATGATTATGTGGGATTTTCTCTGAATGGTGAAGGTAAACTTTTTGTCATCAGAGATTCCAAAAAAGAATTTTTGGTCCAAGTGATCACACCTGGTGTGACCAATGAAAAAGAAACAAAAGTATCATTGCCTATCAATAAAAAAGATTCGAAAGAGTCGGCTCATTTCCTTGGTTGTTTAGAAGAATCCTGCCTAGTACAACTTGGTGGACAAATCTACGAAGGGACAGAAAAAGCAAAATTATATGCCATTGGCAAAACGGAATCCGTACGTTCCGTAGTCAAAAACCCTGAATCACTCCTAGTGAATACAGACGATACCACCTATCTTTGGAAAGGTGGATCGAAATGGAAGGATTCTTACAAAATTGAAGGGGACTTTTATTTCCCGATGGATGGGCTCGTTGTAGAGGGCAAATCCAAAGAATTACTCCTCATCAAAGGTAGAGAAAAAACTTCGGTTCCTTGGAAAGGAGACCGTGATGGACTTAGGATCAGTACGATTACAGTGGACTAACAATCGATCGATTGGATCTCCCGTTCACATGAGGTTACGGGAGCAGTGGACTCTAACACAACTGTCAGTTCAAATTGCTTTGATTCGTTTTAGATAATAAATTGTTTTCCCTTCGTTTCTTTTTTCGGCCTCGAAGAAAGAAATCGGGAAATTAGGCCTTTCGAATTCATATTCCTTCTCCTTCCATTGAAAGTTTGGGAATTTTCGAAACAAGGAGATGGTTTTTCTCGCATACGGGCCGTAGTCAGTCGCAAAAAAAAGTTCACCACCTGGTTTTAGCAATGTGTATATCTGTTGTAACATATAGGGCTGCATGAGTCGATTCTTGCGGTGTTTTTTTTTGGGCCATGGATCGGGAAAGTTGATGATGATTTTGTCAAAAATTTCTTTCTCGAGTAACTCATCGAAAAACCATTGGAAGTTAACTGTCATATAACGAATATTCTCTAATCCGAGTGTTTTCCTTTGTTTTTCTGTGTGGATGATTCGGTTTACCTTTTTTTCCATCAGTAGGTAACCTGTTTGGTGGTCATTTTTTGCCAATTCAATGGCAACTTCACCCCAACCCGAGCCAAGCTCTAAAACAAACTGAGTGGTTGTTGATGGGAAAGATTTTTTTAGATCGATTTTTTTCCCACGTTCGTTAGGTTGCAGGAGATAGTCTGATTGATAGGAAGTTTTGGTAGTAAACTTCCAAAGTTTTTCTTGGATTTCTGGATTAACTAACAATTGCATTTCTTCCGATGATTTAATGTCAGGATTTTAAAAAGGAACTAGATGAAAATAACTCTTTTTGGTGTACGAGGTTCCCTTCCTACACCGATATCAAAACAGGAACAACGAGAAAAAACCTTAAAGATTCTGCATTTGGCCAAAGAAGAGTGGAAAAAAGATCCAAGTGGATTTTCGGAAGAAGAGTTTCTAAACCACCTACCCATTCCACTTTCACAAGACTTAGGTGGGAATACAACTTGTGTCCTCATTGAAGGGGACGGAGGCGAAAGGGTCATTTTGGACATGGGAACGGGCTTACGAGTCCTTGGAAACCAATTGGCTCCCGAAGCTTTCAGCGGTAAGGACATGGATCTCCATATCCTTGTTTCACATACACATTGGGATCATATCCAAGGTTGGCCATTTTTCAAACCTGGTTATTCACCGTCAGTGAACATTCATTTTTATTCCTGTATTCCAAATTTACAAGAACGGTTGGAGAGACAACAACACCCAGAAAACTTTCCCATCACCTTCCAACAAATGGCGTCTAAAAAACATTTCCACTTATGGAAAGAATTTGAATCCTATATGTTAGGTGGATTAAAAATCATTCCCTTTGGTCTTCGCCATCCTGGGTCCTGCACGGGGTATCGTATCAGAGAAGGGAATAAAATCTTTTTATTTTGTACAGATGTAGAATACCGCGAAGAAGATAGAGAACATCTATTAAAGATGAAACCTCAAATTGCTGGGGCCGATCTCATCATCATCGATGCACAATATAGCACTTCAGAGGCTGAGAAAAAAATTGGATGGGGGCATACAGCTGTCAGTAAGGCAGTTGAATTTGCTGAGATGATGGAGATTCGTTCTGTTGTGTTGACTCACCATGAACCAGACCATACCGACCATGAAGTGGCAAGGATCATTTTGGATGAAGCAAGGCTCCTGAAACCAGGTGGTATGCAGGTTCACATTGCCCATGAAGGCCAAAAGTTTATATTGTAGAAAGAATGGTTTGGCCCTTTGACTCAATTTTCGAGTGATTGGGAATGTCTTTCAATGAAAGAATCAATCAATCTTTGACTCACTCATTGATTAAATAATTGGAATGGTAACCTTTTGCTTCTCCTGAATATTCTGGGCACTCTAACTTAAGTTCTGCGATCCAATGGATTTGGTAAGGTTTTGCAAAAAACAATTGGATAAAAAAGCGTAAAAAAGACGAAATATTTTCCAAAGCACTCATGGTGGCAATGGGACGAGTTCGTTTGACATTCAATTTACATGTTTCATTTTGGAAGTATAAAATTTCTGATTTTGGAATCGTATAACCGGAAGTAGGTTCCTTTTCCCATTCCAAAACTTCTACTCGTTCCACTGTCCCTTCTAAAATTAAATTTCCAGATGGGTTGAGTACGGCCACTCTTCGATAAAACTCTCCAGGGAAGTTGGAATTTCCAAGAAATCCACCTGTAAAAATTCGATAACCATCACTTGTCCGCGACCTGACAAGCTCCCATTTTTTGGAAAACTGGTACACAGCTTCGTTTGTTAAGATGTGTTCCAATCCTCCGACTCCTTTCACTTCTTCGATCACATCTTTGTACCGAATGGTGCCTGTCACAGAAGAGTAAGAAAATGGAATGTCTGCTTGTACGAATTTTCCTTTTTCCATCAAAGGAAATCTACCTTGGGAAATCGGGACATTGCCTCGGCGAGGTTTGTAGTCTAGTTTGATTTCCCAATCCCCATAGTTCATATAAAAGGAATAAATACCGTTTTTATATTCCATCCAGTTTTCCCCACTGCGTTGGTAAAACTTTCCTTTTTTGAATTCATATTCATCTGCATCAAACTCGCGGGTGGAATAAAATACAGGTTGGTCTTTTGCTTTTAAAAGTAACGATATGCCGTTGTTAAGTGATCCTGGTCCAAAATTACTCACTAAAAAGGTAGCAAATACATTGTACTTTTCGTTTCGAAAGGTAAAATTCCAACCTTGGAGATACCCTTCCTCTGCGAAGTGTTGGGTTTTAAAATCTTCCGCAAAAAGAGGGTTTGCCTGCGCAATCGTGAAACAACCAAACAAAATGATTTTGATGGAAAGGGATCGCCATTGCACCGCCAAATCCTAAAACGACCCAGAAAAAGAAGCAAGGTTTTTCTTGGGGATTTCCTTTAAATGGAGAGAAGAGTCGGTACGGAAATCCCATACAGATCACCGAGGCAGACCAGTGAAAACACGGGATGATCCTGATTGCCAATGGTTTGCAATCGTTCTCGTTCTTCTGCGATCCCATCTATATGGATCCAGGTTTCCGTTTCCTCGTTGGGAAGGATACGGCAGGCGACTTGGTATTCAAATGGGCCAAGCCTTGCAAAAAAGATCTGCACGGAATTTGGGTCAGAATCGGCTAGGAGGCGACGAAAGCCAAATTGTTTGGATTTGGTTTCCCCTCGCATTTCGTAATAGTGGTTCAGAATTCGGAGGATATGTAGAAATTCTTCCTTTTTTGTCAGAAGTTCACGCCAGGAAAGCTCATCATCGTTCATACCATGGAGTGGTAAACATCCTCAACACTTGGTTCTCAAAAAAGGATTCGCACTTGAAAAATACTTTCCCCTATCCAGGATGAACGAAACGGACATGGTCACGGAGATCTTAGAAATATTCTGGAAAGAGAAACTTCGTTTCGCCCAATATTGTTTTGATGAATTGTCGCATTTGGATGGCAAATCCTTTGTAGGCAAAACTGACAGCGGAAAATCACCTGAGTGGGTTTTGCATCAGATGGTTTCCTATGATAAAACCTTCCGTTTTTACCTACCCATCTCATTAAAGATTAGTAGTTTTTTCTTTTTTAATAGTTTCAAAGACCAAGAGATCGAAAAAGATTTGGAATCCATTCGTGACCGATACACTCCACCGGCATTCCCATCTCATTTTTGGGAAATACAAATTTCCGAAGCCCACCAACTGAAAATCAAAGCAACCGATCCATTGGTAAAAGCTCAATGTGATGTTTGGAAAGAAGTTTTATTACAATTAGAATCGAAACTTTCTCTCATTTCGCAGACGGATGCCTATAGAAAAAGATATACATCTCTTACTGGAATTCATACGATTTCAGGAGCGATTAATAATTCGACAGAGTTTTGTCATCATCTTTGGAATACATACATGGCAAATCCAAATTAAGTATTATAAATTAGAATCAAAATGGAAAGAGTTTAGGAGAAATCAATGGGAAAAATTAAAGTAAAAACACCGTTAGTTGAGTTAGACGGCGATGAAATGACAAGAATCATCTGGAAAGAAATCAAAGATCGATTCATTCACCCTTACTTAGATATTACTTTAGAGTATTATGACTTAGGTGTTGAGTATCGAGATAAAACTGATGACCAAGTGACTGTTGATTCTGCTAACGCGATTAAAAAACATGGCGTAGGTGTTAAATGTGCAACCATCACTCCAAATGCTGACCGTGTAAAAGAATACAATTTAAAACAAGAATGGAAATCTCCTAACGGAACAATCCGAGCGATCTTAGATGGAACTGTATTTCGTAAACCGATCATCATAAAAAACATTCCAGCTGCGGTGAATTCTTGGAAAAAACCAATTGCGATTGGTCGTCATGCTTATGGTGATATTTATCGTGATGTTGAAATTTCTGTAGATGGTCCAGGTAAAGTTGAACTTGTTTATACGGATGCTTCTGGAAACGAAAAACAAAGACTTCTTGTGAATGAATTCAAAGGTTCAGGTGTTGCTCTTGCTATGCACAACTTAGATGAATCAATTAAGTCTTTTGCAAAAGCATGTTTTAACTATGCTTTGTCTGAAAAGATCAGCATTTGGTTTGCAACAAAAGATACAATTTCTAAAAAATACCACGCACGTTTCCGTGATATCTTTGATACCATGGCAAAAGAACAAGACGCAGCGATGAAAGCGGCAGGTATCACTTATAGTTACTACCTCATTGATGATGCTGTTGCACAAATCATGAAAAACGAAGGTGGTCAACTTTGGGCTCTCATGAACTATGATGGTGATGTGATGAGTGATATGGTTGCATCAGGGTTTGGTTCACTTGGACTCATGACTTCTGTGCTAGTGTCTCCAGATGGAAAGTATGAATACGAAGCGGCTCACGGAACTGTGACTCGCCACTACCGAAAGTACCAAAAAGGGGAAACCACTTCGACAAATTCTGTCGCATCCATTTTTGCTTGGACGGGTGCATTGGCAAAACGTGGTGAACTTGATGGAACTCCTGATGTAGTGAATTTTGCTCACAAATTGGAAGAAGCCATTATCGAAACCATCGAAGGAGGAGAAATGACAAAAGATCTACTTTCTCTTTCTACTGCTGCCAAAAAAACAGAATTGGATACATTCCAATTTATGGAAGCAGTACAAAAACGTTTGGATGCAAAACTCAAATAATTTTTGCACATCACCCTGTCTCTTGGCAGGGTGATTTTTCTTTCTTTATTTTCTTGCCTTCTTTTCTTTTCCTAATCCAATAAACATTCCATGACGAACGATTCCAAATCTTTACTCGATTCATTTATGGATTGGTATTTGGTTGAGATGCCTAAAATCGATTCTCCCTCTTTATTATTTCATTCCTATATTCAATATTTGCAAACTTTGGGATTGGAAATTATCCGAGGCAATATGGGAACAAGAACCTTACATCCGCAGGTAGAAACGCTTGCATACCTTTGGGCCTCGAATGACCAAAAAAAAATGTTTGATCTACAGGTGGATACCTTATTCCATTCCAGTCGATTTTTTGAATTTCCAAACTCATTTGTTCGCGTCACCAAATTTAGATTAGGTTCAATTCAATCTTCGCAATTCACAGCAAGTCCGATCCAATATGTTTTGACTTCGAAAAAAACGTATTATTATCAATTTGAAGAAGGATATACGGGGCCATTTCCTTATCCAATTTTGGAGGAACTTGCTCCTTCTGGTGCCACTGGATACTTTGCAGTGCCTGTGATCCAAAAAGGGAATAGTTATGCTTTCTTAAGTTTACTTACGAAAAAACCTTTTGGATTTGATCAATCGGAACTGGATTTTTTAACAAAATCTCTACATTTAATTGCACTGAAATGGTGGACTTTCATCCAATCAGAGCTCACCGAATCCCTGTTAAGTATCTACTTAGGCAAAAGGACAGGTTCTACTGTTTACTCAGGAAAAATATATTTAGGTGAGTTGGACAATATCCAATCTGTGATTTGGTTTTCGGATATTCGGAATTATTCTGGAATCAGTGAAACACTTTCTCCGACCGAAGTCATTCAATTATTAAATGATTATTTTGGAATTGCCATTCCTCAAATCGAAAAATTTGGAGGAGAGGTTTTGAAATTATTAGGTGATGGAATCCTAGCTGTTTTCCCTTATCATGAAAGGAACAAACTAGTCGTCGGGAAAAAAGTATTACTAGCCGTACGTAAATTAGGTGATGAACTTTCAAAGTTGAACAATCGTAGGGAATCCGAAGGTAAAATTTCAATCCATCATGGAGTGGGCTTACATTCTGGCGAAATTCTTTATGGAAATATTGGATCTTTTGATCGATTGGATTTTACAGTCATCGGGGAAGCAGTCAATCTTACGAGTAGAATTGCCGGCATGTGTGGCGAATTGGGAAAAGCAGTTCTTGCTTCAGAAAGTTTGGCGCACCAAATTCCTGTTCGATGGGAAGAGTTAGGAGAACATAAATTAAAAGGAATAAGTTCTCCAAAAAAAATCTATGGAATCTCGGAAAAGAAAAAATTCCAAGCAGGGGCTGATTTGTACATCAAATGATGTTTCTGTATTTCCAAGCAGAATAAAGAACTACCCAAGAATCTTTTAGGAAGTTGAATTTTGAATCAGGAATTTCATTCCAATCAATCGGAAATTCAAAAATCTTCTTTTGATTTCGGTAGGATAATACAATCAATTGTGTGTCCCATAACCAACGTAAGTCGGTTATTTTTTCTTTCATAGTTTCATACAATGATTTTTTGAATATTTTACATCCACACTGTGGATCATACATTTGTATTTTAAATATTTTATGAAAATAATAAGAAAATACTCGATTGGCGATGTGTCGATAAAACGATTTTTTTACACTTCTACCAAGCATTGGAATTCGAGAGCCAACAATTAAATCAATATCTTTATGTGTGTCAATGTGATCCCAAATCCGTTGGAGTTCATAGGCTGGCGTTGCTCCGTCGGCATCAACAAATCCTACATAATTTCCTTTCGCAACTTGAAGGCCAAATTGGATGGCACCACCTTTTCCGAGATTCAATTCATAGCGTAAAAGTTGAATTTTTGGATTGGATAAGTGATGTTCGATATTCTGTTTTAATTTTAAAAACTCTTTTTTCGGACTTCCATCGTCCACAATGATGAAATCCACATTGGATTTCTTTTGAAACGTAATCATTAAAGTATCTAAATATTGGGGAAGGCGGTTGCATTCGTTATAACAAGGTATAATGATGCTGAGATGATTTTTTTTCATATGGATTGGGAGAAATTTATTTCTCCCAATATACTTGTTTTCTAATTGGTTCTACCATCAAGTCATTTATCTAATAATGAGAATACAAATTGTTCTAACGCACAATGACCCATTTCCCATCGATCCGACTCAAATAAATCGGAATGGAAGCTCCTTTTTTCGAAGTGATCACTGGCTCCCCTTTATGATCCGTGATCTCAAGAATCTGTTGGTTACAAACCAATCGAAATTTATTTTTTTGCGCATTGAATTTCCAGGTTGATCCAATTGTTTTTGTCATCCCTTGGATCGATTTTAGTTCATCTGTTTCATTGTATGGATAATATCGAACTTCGGAAGTGTCTTTGGCACGGTAATAAGTTGCCAACAGGATTTTTTTTGCATCCTTCGTATTGAGAATTTTGGTAAAATCTTTCAGAAAGCTGATGGCAGAGGATTCTAGTTCAGAAGTTAGGGTTAAGGTTTCTGCTTGTTTCCATAATGTACTCGGTGGGATGAATGGTGGTTCAAATGAAATTTCAATCCATTCTCCGATCTTGGTTTCCATCGTTTGGTTCCATTGTTACTGTTGGAGTAAAATTCCCTCATCTGGAAATTGACCTTTCTGACCTAACATCAGTTTGACTTCCGCTTCTGGAGGAAAATTGGTTTGATCTTTTTTGGTTCGTTTACGTTCCGTTAAGCGGATTTTGATTATGTTCGTGCCAGGGATCACCCAATAATTGATATCCGCCTGGCCTGAAGAATCTTCTATGGACTCTCCACTTCGTACTACATACCCGTTCGCTAGAATCTCTAAATTGATCCCAGTGCTTTTATAAGTAATGATGTAATAACCTTCTTTCGGTGGTCCAGGAGGGACAGGTTTTACTTCCGACAAAATTGGCTGAATTATGAAGAGAGAAAAGAATAGGTATCGTAAGATTTGTTTCATAATTGTGTCTCCGTGGCAACGTAAGGGAGAATTCTATCGAAGGAGAATTGAATTGTCGATGCAAAAAATGAACTAAAAAGAAATCCAAAAGAGAATATTCTTTTTCTGGGATTCTATGGTAAAAACTTTTTGCCCGTTCGGTCGAAGAAAAAATTAGTTTGGCAGGAATTACAATGGAACCTTCCATACTTCTTTGCAGGAATCGGGTGGTTACAAGAAGGGCAAAGTATGGTTTTATTTTGGAAAGTAGTCAAGCGAAGGTTGTGTTCCAGTTTGTCTAAAACATTTTGTTTTAAAAGAAGGTGGGCAACGACCATTCCAATGAGAAAGGTGACAACTTGTCCTATATAGGTACTTTGGACATTCGAATGGCGTTCCACGATGTAGAGATAACCTTGGACTAAAATCCAAATGCTCAAACTAAAGAAAATTGGAACATCACGAAAGGTTACTTTTTCAAAGACCATTGTGCTTTTGACATTGGGAAAAAATACATAGTACATTCCTAATATTCCGGAAACAACACCTGAAGTTCCAACGACTGGAACAATTGAATCCATATGAAAAACAAAGTATGTGAGATTTGCTAGAAATCCAAAAAAGAGAAATAAGAAGAAAAAATTGAAATGGCCAACGACATCTTCTATATTATCCGCAAACATATACAAATAAATAGCATTTGTTGTCCATTCAACAAATGTTGCATTGAAGAAATAGGATGTGAATAGGCTGATTCCAAATTCTTTTTTCGGAGTAAAGGCATAAGAGTCGATAGAATCAAAAAATAAAGTACATAGTGTCAAAAATATCAAACAAATCGTAATGATTGGAAATCGATATTTGTGATTGGCTTTTTCAAATACAAACATATTAAAATAGGAACTCTAATCCAAAACTATTTGGTTGGTTGAATTCTGCCAATCTTTTTCCATTTGCTTCTGTTAGGCTAATGAATGGTATGAATTAGAACCAGGGATAAAAGAAAAATGTAAATCCAAGTGATTTTTAAAAATCTGAATCTAAAGTCACATTCAGGAATGAAGTGACTTTAGGTATCATTTGCAATCAAGATGGTCAAAATATTTACCAAAAGTGGATTGACAAAAATTTATATATCCATATAGATATATAACTAGTAAGTTATGCAAACACTGGATTCCACATTTTCTGCCCTCGCTGACCCCACTAGAAGGGCCATTTTAATGTTATTAGCGAAAAAAGACTTAACCGTGATGGAACTTGCGAAACCATTTAATATGAGCCAACCCGCTATTTCCAAACACCTCAAAGTGTTGGAACAAGCTGGACTTGTGTCCACAACCATACGAGCTCAGGAACGACCCCGCCGTTTGGAAACAGCGCCCCTGAAAACCGCGATTGATTGGATCGAAACATACCGCCAGATCTGGGAAAAACGTTACCTAGCGTTAGATGGACTACTGGAAGAATTACAAACAATGCAAACCAAAGGAAAAGGAAAAAGAAAAAAATGAAACCTAACAAAAATGAAGTAAAGGTGGAACGAAGAGGGGAAACGGAAGTTGTATTTACGCGTTATTTCGCGGCACCAAGAGAATTGGTATTTGAATGTCACACGAAACCTGAGTTAATGAAACGATGGCTCATTGGTCCCGAAGGTATGGTCCTCGAAACTTGTGAACAAGATCTTCGTGTTGGCGGGAAATATTTGTATCTTTATGCAGACAAAAATGGAAACAAATCAGGAGTTTACGGAACCTTTCGCGAAGTCGTTGTTCCGGAAACCTTGGCCAATACCGAAAATTATATTTTCGATCTGTCAGCTTTTGATCCAAATGCTCCCGAAGATCCCAATGCCACATTTGAATCCAGAACCTTTACCTCCGAAGGTGACAAAACTCTGATGACTCATGTTTGCCGATATGCGTCGCCTGAAGTGTGTAAGATGATGGTGGAATCAGGAGCGGCTGATGGGATGGCGGAATGTTATCTAGAATTGGATCGCTTACTTGATAAAGTGAGGTAGGTATCTATCTAAATCGATAGTGCAATATTGAATTGGATTGCAAAGCTAAACAATGAAAATTAAGAGAGTATGGATCCAATTGGATTGGTTCGTCTCTATTCTTTATCGTTTTAATGATACTTGGTAATTTGCTTATGGATTTTCCATCACAGTCACTAGTTCCTTGGAATGGAACATATCCACTGGAGATATTACTGGTTCAGAATATGGAATTTTATTTCCATATCGTTTGAACATCAAACTTTGTAATGGCTATGAGCTGAGATCAAATTCCTTTAGGGTTTTTAATTCTCCAATTCTGATGCCAGTGAATTTTTCAGATAGTTTCCAAACAAGTTCCGTACAATAGATACGATTTTCCAACCACTCAAAATACAAATCGTAATGTTTTCCAAGTAACGAATTACCATATTCTTTCATTTATTGAATGATTTTTGGTTTTAGGATTTGGTTGCCAACTTGATGGCAGTCTCTTGTTCTGATTTGGATTCATGAAAGATGATATCACCTTCTGCCAATCGGTTTTGATCAATGGACTTTCCGTGAATGGAAGGAACTAAAAAGAAATAAAGGCATTAGGAAAAGTATTCTAAGTTTCATTCAAGAAATTCTTTTAATGCCAATCCTTTCCCTTACCAAGGGATCTCCTTTTTATCCCGAAAGAATTTCCCTGTAGGACCATTGTCGGGAAGAGTTGCGGCCCATACGATGGTCTCTGCTCCCTTTTCCACAGGCCTTGTGGCACTTGCTCCACCCATATCGGTTTTGACCCATCCAGGACAAACGGAATTGATTTTGATGTTTTTACCAACCCCTTCCGTGCTCACCAAATTGGTAAGAGCATTGATTGCAGTTTTGGAAATGCGGTAGGCGGGATACCCACCTCCCATATCGGAAAGTTGACCCATCCCTGAGCTTACATTGACAATCCGTCCAAAATTGTTTTGGACCATCATGGGTAAAAAAACCTGAATGAGTCGGAATGGACCAAAAACATTCACAAGTAAGGTCCGATGTAAGTCTTCTGTAGTTGTATCAAAAAAGGAGCCTGGGTCGGTAAAGATTCCTGCATTGTTCACCAGAATATCCAACCGACCAAAACTTCCTGTGATCACATCTGAGACTTCATTGATACTTTGTTCTTTGGAAACATCGAGCGAAACAATCTCACCTTTTCCAACAGCAGTAACCTGTTTGAATGTATCCTCTGCATCGGAGGCATTCCGAGAACCGATCAATACATAAATTCCTTGTTTGGCGAGATCAATGGAAACTTGTTTCCCAATCCCTCTGTTTGCACCTGTCACAAGTGCTATTTTTTCCTTCGACTGGTTCATGGGAAACTCCTCTTATGCATTGATCACTCAGCGTTTTAGCGTAAAAAACAAAATTTACAATGTTTCATTTCGATTTTGATAATTCTTTCAACCAAACATCAATTTGTGCTTCGATGAAAACCTTATCTGTAATCACCCATTTGGAAAGTAATACGTGCATTCCATTTTCCACTGCCACTTTTTTGTTGAGAGGGTTTGGAGATTTTTCCAATCCAAAATTAGCATATCCCTCTAACATTTTAGGAACACTTGCCGTAGGATCTTGTTCTTTTTCATTTTTGTAATAATACAATAGAAGTGTAGGGGAAGTCACTTTTCGAAATACATCAGGTACTGCTGCATAGTTTTTTAAGTCATTCACACCCACTAGAGCCGCAAAGTATTGTTCTGGGTACCAATAGTTATTTCTTTCGGGTAATACCTTGGGATTGTTATGTACGGAAGCTCTTACTTTCCCTTTCAGCATATGGATGAAGGTAAGGCCACCTGGATAGTTTAGAATATTCAAACTTCCATCCACTGGTGCATAAAAGGGATTGGCTAACACAAGTCCATCCACCTCTTCCGGGTATTCAGAAGCAAGCCAAGTGGCAAGCAGTCCTCCCATCGAACTACCAAAGACGATGACACGATCTCCTTGTGACTGCATCATGTACAATGCTTCCCTTGATGCATCTAAGTAGTTGTTAAAATTTTGATCCCTTTGGTCTTCTTTGTTTGTTCCATGACCTGGAAGACGAAGTAAGTAAGTATTGGCTTTGAATTTTTTTGCCAATTTCTCCATCACTTCTTCTCCTTCTGCACGAGACGCACCATATCCATGGATGTATAAAAATGCGAGAGGAGTTTTTTTACCAAAACTGATATAACGTTCTTCGTTACCTGGTCTGTGGTTCTTACGTTTGCTCTCTTGTAACTTCTCTTGGAAGTAGACATCAAAGTTCGCATAACTTAAATTTGCTTTCGGTTGGTAATTGGGTCTACCGGCGCAAGAGACAAGGACAAAGGTTACGGTGAAAAGAAAGACAGAAGTGATCTGTCGGAGGTTGTGGAATAAAGAACACGATTTAGCCATACAAATGGAAAATTTTACAGTGTTTTTGCTTTCTTGTAAAGAGAGAAAAACCCTTGGCACAGGAAGGGTCGTACGAAAAAAGGTAGTAAATACCCCATTCTCAGAAGGAACATCCCGGAATGTATAGCCAATTCACAGAGCAACAACTTGAAATCAGAGATTTAGTTCGTAACTTCGTCAAAAAAGAAATCCCGCATGAAGTAGCCTTGCACTGGGATGAAAAAAACCAACACCCGACAGAACTCATCAACAAAATGCGTTCCGAATTGGGAATCAACGGTCTTGTGATCCCAGAAGAATACGGTGGATGGGGTCTAGGTGCGATCGAGCAGTGTTTAGCCATTGAGGAATTGTCTCGTGGATGCCTTGGAATCGCACTAGGATTTGCTTACACTGGCCTTGGGGTACTTCCCATCCTAAAAGGTGCCACTCACGAACAAAAATTAAAATGGCTTCCTGAAATTGCAGACGGAAAGTTCGGAGTTTCTTTCTGTTTGTCTGAGCCAGGTGCTGGTTCTGACGTTCCTGGTATGACCACTCGCGCTGAGAAAAAAGGCGACAAATGGATCATCAACGGTGCAAAACAATGGATCACTGGTGCCTCCGATGCCCAAGCCTTTACTGTATTTGCTTATACTGATAAAAACCGCGGAACACGCGGAGTTTCTTGTTTCTACGTTCCACGTAGTGCAAAAGGTCTCACTGTTGGGAAAAAAGAAGACAAACTCGGAATCCGAGCATCTTCCACTCACCAAGTGATTTTCGAAGATTGTGAAGTGGGTGAAGACGCACTCGTTGGAAAAGAAAACCTTGGTTTCGTTTACGCACTCCAAACTTTGAATGCTTCTCGTCCTTTCGTAGCCGTTATGGGTGTGGGTGTGGCGCAGGCCGCTCTTGACCACGCAGCTCGTTACGCACGTGAGAGAGAACAGTTCGGTGTAAAAATCGGAACCTTCCAAGCAGTGCAACACATGTTAGCTGATATGTCGATCAAAGTAGAAACTGCAAGAGAAATCACTTACAAAGCAGCTCGTCTTTCTGATGCAAACGATCCTAACCTTCCAAAATACTCTGCGATTGCAAAAGCATACGCTTCTGAATGTGCTGTTCAGTGTGCTACTGACGCCGTTCAAATTTTTGGTGGATACGGATACACAAAAGAGTATCCTGTTGAGAAGTTAATGAGAGATTCCAAAATTCTCACGATCTTTGAAGGAACGACACAAATCCAAAAGAACGAAATTGCAGCTTACGTGATTAAAGAAGCAGCTTCGAAAAAAGACTAAAACTTGAGTCACAACCTGTTTTAGAAAGGGAGCCTCCAGAGATGGGGGCTTTTTTTTTGGGGGTGGTACAGGATTGGAGTTTGGTATCCCCGCCCTGATTGGGTGGGGTGAGTCCACCCGCCACCCAATGGTTTCCTCTTACCACATTCCACAAAATCCCTCCATCCAAAAATTGAATTGGCAAAATAAATTTTAGAGAAGTTCATAGTTTCTCATCCATGGAACCAAATTTCAAAATCCGACAGGTCACAACCCACGATTCCCAATCACAACTTTGTATGGATTCTCTCTGGGATGAAATCCAAACACGATACGAATTCCAAGCTCCAAACCCAATGTTGTTTTCCGATTTTTTACCGCCTCAGGGTAAGTTTTTCATCGCAGAAGAGATAGGAACCAATGTTGCCATGGGATCTGCCGCCTATACAAAGTTTAGTGACAAAGAATGCGAATTGGACGTTGTGTATGTTTTTCCAAAATTTCGAAACAAAAAAGTCGCCACATTCTTGTTAAGTGAACTGGAACAACAAAGCAAAATCGACGGGTTCACGACCATGATCCTTCGAGCAGGGAAACCACAAGAGGAAGCACTTCATTTTTACAAAAACTTTGGATTCAACGAAATTCCAAAATTTGGGAAATGGGTTTCTGATCCCACAGCCATTTGTTTCGAAAAAAAAATAAAGTAATTCCATTCGTCTGGCTGCCCGGGCGGGCTCTTCCGGGGTGCGCTCTCGCTCCCGTCCATTGTTCGTTATCACTCACAATGGACTAAACCCTGCAGATCCCTGGCAGGTTTATCCACAACTTATGAACTTTTTTTCCTAAATCCGATTTCGGAATCCCCAATCATGAAAAAAATAGCTGACTGAAATCTCCTTTTTTGAGAAACTCTAAGTCCCCTTTTGGTTCGGTAATAAAAAAGTGAATTTTTCTTCAAAAGATCCAAATCTAAACAATTCACTAAAGAATCAAAACTACCTACTCATCCTTCGCCAAATGGAAACCTTGGGGAAACTCGGTCATTGGGAATTTGATTTTATCAATCAAACCTTATTTTGGTCAGAAGGAGTTTATATCATTTTAGAAATGGATCCTTCTTCGATGCCAGTCTCACTAGAGTTAGGTTATAACTCTGTTCATCCTGATGATAGAGAAAAAGCAAAACAACATATGGAAGATGTCATTACAAAAGGGATTCCTTATAATTTAGAATGTCGTTTGTTAACGACCAAGGGAACCATCAAATACATCCATAGCCAAGCCGATGTGATACGTGATGAATCGGGTCTGCCGATCCAAATCGTAGGTATTTTCCAAGACATCACCGAAAGAACAGAAGCCTATATCCAACTCAAACAACAAGAAGTAAGGCTTAGTTCTATCTTACAATCGGAACCAGAATGTGTGAAAGTTGTTTCCCCAGATGGAATCCTCATCGAAATGAATCCAGCTGGCTTAAGTATGATCGAAGCTGATTGTCCTGAAGAAGCGATTGGTCAGAAAGTAGAATCACTCATTGATCCAGCAGATTTAAAATTTTACCAAAACATTCATGACAATGCACTCAAAGGAATTAAGTCGAGTGCTCGCTTTCGTATCATAGGTATGAAAGGGACTCATCGATGGATGGAAAGTACTTCCGTTCCCCTTACGAATCAAAAAGGGGAGATCACTTCTGTATTGAGTTTGACACGTGATATCTCTGAAAAAGTCACGAACGAAGAAAAATTAATTCGGATCAAACGAAACCAAGAAGCTCTCATTAACAGTACTTCTGACTTAATCTGGTCAATCGATACACAGTATTGTTTGGTGGCTGCCAACAAAACATTTTTGGATGTCCTTAGTTTTTTGCAAAAAGTGCCAGCAAAAGAAGGTGATTCCGTTCTTGTAAAAACAGCTGGAGAAGAATTTTATTATAAGTGGAAAGAGTATTATGAACGAGGACTTTCTGGAGAATCCTTTAGGACCTACGAAAATTTTATCAGTCCCATTACTCATGAGGAAGAACATAGAGAAGTTTCTTTTAATCCAATTCGTAATATAGACGAAAAAATCACTGGCCTTGCTTGTTTTTCAAAGGACATCACGAGTCTGATGCGAAAAAGTAAGGAACTGTTGTTAAACGAAAAAAGATTTCGCGCGTTAGTGGAAAATGGGGCCGATGTAATTATGATTTTAAATCCCAGAGGCCAAGGAAAATATGTGTCCCCTTCCATTAAAAAAGTAATGGGTTATACGGAAACAGAAGCAATGAATCTTAGTTTATTCGACGTTATCCACCCTGACGATGCACCCAGACTAAAAAAAAGACTTTTTGAAGTATTGGCTCTCCCACTAGGCGCATCCTTACAAAGCCAAACATTTCGAGCCAAACACAAAGATGGATCTTGGAGGTATGTGGAATCCACTCTTACCAATATGCTCTCGGATGAATCCATTGGTGGCATTGTGGACAATTTCCACGATGTAACCGAAAAAGAGACACAAATGGAAGCCATCCAAACCCAAAACCAAAAACTAAAGACCATTGCCTGGACCCAATCACATGTTGTGCGGAGTCCACTCGCAAGGATTATGGGAATCATAGAACTCATTCGCACGGGAAGTTTGACAAAAGAAGAAGAAGAGAAAAGCCTTCGGTATCTATTAGAATCCGCTAATGAATTGGATGATGTGATTGGGGACATCGTTAGAAAATCCCAGGAAGTGATCCCACCTGAATTTAATTCAAAACCATAAGGATTTTCACTTGCCACATTGATGAATTTGGTTCTAATTCTGTCACCATGGTTCTTTCCACATTTTTAACCGATTTATTTTTGTCCTTAGTTTCGCTCTCGGTGGCGTATCGTTTTGTCGGCAAATCAGCAATCCCATCACGTTCCGCTTTGTATGGATTTGCCATCATTGGTATCTCCGCAGGTCTTGGCGCCGTTCATTTTTTAGGCTTTCATGCCTTGGATGATATCTATCGTTTTTTTGTTGGACTTGCGGGTTGTTTAGGAGTGCCACTCCTTGGACTTGCTTTTTTTCATTTTTCATTTCGATCCATTTCGGAAAAAACTTTTTTCCTCTTCATCGGGGTCTTGTTTGGTTTGTATTTGGTTTTTTCTTACGTTGCTCCTTTACCAATTTACTCGACAGTCGTCGGTGGGATTGCAATGGCGATTGTCCTCCTTAGCTCCATCATTCGATTTCCGAAACATGCGAATGCGGCGATCCTAGGCATTGTTGGCGCAGTTCTCTTCATTCTTGCAGGTTTAGTCATCGGTACAAAAGGTTCCACCGGTCCAATCCTGAACGTTGATATCTTTCATGTCTTACTTGCCATTGCCAATTATTGTATCGGACAAGGAATTTCAAAATTAAGCTAGAACAATATCGATCCATCCTACATGTTAACTCTGAACCGATATGGCAACATCTCCTTCAGAGTCTACATTAGAAAAAATTCTCAAAATCCAAACTGAGTTAACAGCCGCTAAACCTGATGTTCCACTTTTATTAGACCTAATCACACTCCATTCTAAAGAACTTGTATCTGGGGATGGAGCGGTCTTTGAATTAGTCGAGGGTGAAGATTTGGTTTATCGTGCTGCCAGCGGAACGGCTTCCAATCAAATTGGACTCCGTTTAAAAGTAACGGGGAGTTTTTCTGGTTTAAGTTTACAATTAAAAGAAACGTTGAATTGTATTGATTCGGAAGAAGACAACCGAGTCAATCGTGAAGCGTGTCGTGTGGTTGGCCTACGTTCTATGATCGTTGTACCTTTATACTTTGATATGGAAGTTTTAGGTGTCTTAAAAGTTTTAAGTGCAAAACCAGGATTCTTTACAGAAAATGATCTGTATTCTCTCAATATGTTGTCTGGAACGATGGCTGCAGTATTACACAACGCCTATCGATGGGCTGAACGAGAAAAAAGATTACAATCTATGTCGTACTTAGCAAGTCATGACACACTCACTGGGATTTACAATCGATCTGCTTTTTATGATTTTTTGCGAAGGGGTATCACAAGGTTATCATCAAATTTCATTTCCCTTTCGGTTGTTTTTTTTGATTTAGATGGATTAAAACAAGTGAATGACTCTTACGGTCATGCAGCTGGTGATTTTTTGATCACTCAATTTGCAAATAGACTATCAAATCTAATCCAAGACCATGATACCTTTGCAAGATTAGGTGGTGATGAATTCGGATTGATATTAATGAGTCCCGAGCCGAAAGATTCGGTGGTATCTTTTTTAATTAACATCGCAAAACTTGTTGAAGGTGAAGTTCTATTTGAATCTAAATCTTTACTAATCAAAGTTAGTTACGGGATTGCTTTTTATCCTGAAGACGGTAAAGATTTAGAATCTCTTGTTGCGAGAGCTGACGAAAGGATGTACGAAAACAAACGCGAACGAAAAAAGAACTAGTCCATGTAAAGTTCATCTCCTTTTGATCGAATTCTTCTTCGTCACAGTGATAAGAATTCCCATTCTCTTTACAATCCAATCATTGGGTTTTGTCTAACCATTACCGATGCATTTGAACTCAAACTTATTTTCTCCAATTGTCCTTCCCAATGGAATCTCATTACCCAATCGTTTGGTGAAAGCCGCGATGGAAGAAAACCTCTCCAATGAAAATTTAGAGCCAGATGTTTCCCTTTGGAATTTATATGATGCCTGGGCAAAAGGGGGAGTGGGAACTCTCATCACTGGCAATGTGATGGTGGACCATAGAGCGATGACAGGTCCTGGAGGAGTTGTTTTAGAAGAAGGATCTTCCCTCATAGGATTTAAAAGATGGGCTGAAACAGTAAAATCAAACGGTACCAAGATCATCATGCAGATCAACCACCCTGGAAGGCAAATTTTGGCGAAGTTAGGTGGCAATGTTTGGGCACCTTCCGCCATTTCAGTCGATATTGGAAACCTTTCCAAACTGATGGGAAAACCAAAGGCTATGGAAGAATCCGAAATTCTTGAAACCATCCAAAGGTTTGTTACCACGGCAAAACTCGCGGAAAACTCTGGATTTGATGGGGTTGAAATCCATGCCGCCCATGGGTATTTGATCAGCCAATTTTTATCTCCACTTGTAAACCAAAGGACGGACAAATGGGGAGGGAGTTTGGCAAACCGCTCCCGGTTTTTAATGGAGGTCGTTCAGTCTGTTCGCAAATCTGTGAAAGCTCATTTCATTGTTTCTGTAAAAATGAATTCAAGTGATTTTCAAAAAGGTGGCTTTCAGTTTGAAGATGCAATCCAAGTAATAAAGAGAATACAAACGTTAGGTGTTGATTTTATTGAACTCTCTGGTGGAAACTATGAAGCACCAGCCATGCAAGGAGTATCGAGGGATGGGTCTACTTTGGCAAGAGAAGCATACTTTTTAGACTTCGCTCGGGAAGTAACAAAAATGGCAACGGTTCCCATTATGGTAACAGGTGGAATTGCAAGAAAACAAATTGCTGAGACAGTTTTGGAATCTGGTGTATCACTTGTTGGTGTAGCCACAGCACTTGCCCTCCATCCCAATTTACCAAACGATTGGAAGGAAAATCGAAATCCGATTTCGAAATTGCCACTTCCAAATTGGAAGTCCAAAACTCTTGTTGGCCTTGCAACCATGGCAATGGTTCGTTACCAATTGCAACGACTCGCCGAAAAAAAGCACCAAAGGTTACAATATATCCATGGTTTCGATTGCTTGCGGATCAATTGCGATTGGCACGCCTAACGAAACGGTATAGGCGATGGATGGAAAAATCTGGAGTTTGAATCGAATTGGTTCGAAAATTGAAATGGATTGGAAAATAAAAAGGTAGAGCCAATGCCAATTGGCTTACCTATTTTCTAAAGTCTCATTTACCAATTCGAACCAAGTCTCACCTTCATTTTTTTTGATAAAAACGATCCCGGAAAGCCAAGGCAACTTTGACAAGTAGGATGAGTGCTGGTACCTCAATCAGTGGTCCAATGACACCAACAAAGGCGGCACCACTTCCGATTCCAAAAACTCCAATGGATACTGCGATTGCTAATTCAAAATTATTTCCTGTCGCCGTAAAACTCACCGCTGCATTTTTTGAATAGTCCACTCCGAGTTTGTAACCCATCCACAAACTCAAAAAAAACATAATTATAAAATACAGAAGCAAAGGGATGGCAACTCGGAAAACATCATCTGTCAAATCGATGATCATTTCTCCTTTGAAACTAAACATCACAATGATGGTAAAAAGTAAGGCAATGAGTGTGATTGGTGATATGATCGGCAAAAATTTTGATTCATAATAAGTTTTGCCACCAAATCTTTCAAAGCCGTAACGTAATAAAAATCCAATGAGAAACGGGATCCCTAAGTAAATTCCCACTGTCTTTGCAATTTCGGATATTTCAATCGGAACAGTCGTTGCCGCCAAACCAAAGTACGGTGGAAGTACGGTGATGAAAAGATAAGCATAAAAACTATAAAAGAATACTTGGAAAATGCTATTCAGTGCAACGAGAGCCGCACCATATTCCCTGTCCCCGTTTGCCAAATCGTTCCAAACAATCACCATTGCAATGCAACGGGCAAGCCCAATGAGAATTAAGCCTGTTCTGTATTCTGGTTCATCATGCAAAAATAGTATCGCAAGGAAAAACATAAGGATGGGTCCCACAATCCAATTGAGGAGTAGGGATAAACTTAATAGTTTTCCATCGCGAAACACCTTTCCCATTTCTTTGTATTTTACTTTGGCTAGAGGCGGAACCATCATGAGGATGAGACCAATCGCTAATGGGATATTGGTTGTTCCCACATTCAGGCTTGAAAACGATCCTACAAACGATGGCAGAAATTTTCCAATCAAAACTCCAATGGCCATGGCTCCAAAGATCCAAACGGTCAAATAACGATCTAAAAAAGATAATTGTTTCATCTAACAACAACCTGCTGATTCTTTTGTTTTTTTGGATCCACTTGGATTGCAACAGGAAGAAGAAGTGATCTCTATTTTTGGATTTTCTTTTGTCATTCCGTTTTCATTTTCATCAGATTTTGGGATTCCACAGCTGGATTTGGCTTTGCATTCGGTTGCTCCATCCATTAGGGAAAGAACAAGTTCCGATCCATCTATTTTCATCTCTGAAACAAAATACTGTCTCATCGCGGTGGATGTATTTCCAAATTCGATCCTTAAAATGGATTGGTCTGGAATGGAAATGGCATTGGAAACTTTTGCATAGATAGAGGCAATTTTTCCCAAACTCATGGCCTCTGTTTCTGTGTTTACCTTCGGTTCTAATACCTGTAAGATGATCTCTTTCCAAGTATCTAAATTCCCGCCACAATCAACCGCTTCAATGGTTGCCAATTTAAATTCTGTGATATGGTAATTTGGAAAAATTGTCTGATCATTATTATATACAAATTTCAATTGTAATTCAGGATAGAGTTCTAAATGTTTTTTAAATTCGATCCAAGGGATTGATTTCATTGGTTTTTCCATGTTAGTTTACTTCCTGGTTCACAAAATTTTCACAATAGGTGCGAATCTCTTCTCTTGTCTCTGCAAATGCTTGCCAAATTTCCGTTTCCGTTCCTTGTTTTTTGGAAGGGTCACTGAAGTTGTGGTGAAACCGTTTGGCATCACTCGGAAAGTAAGGACAATTTTCCTTCGCATGATCACAAACTGTGATTAAAAAATCAAATTGGATGTCCTTATATTCATTGATGTGGTTGGATGTGTGACTTGAGATATCAATTCCCACTTCTTTCATTGTGGCGATTGCCTTTGGATTCACACCATGTGTTTCGATTCCCGCACTATACACATTGGCTTTGTCCTTTGCATAAAAACGCATCCAACCTTCTGCGATTTGGCTCCGACAACTATTCCCCGTACAAAGGATTAAAATATTTTTTTTCATCTTAACAACAGCTCCCATTTTCCTTTTGGTATTCTTTGATTCCATTGATACATTTGCTAAACTCATCTGACATTTGGTTGAAATTTTCCCAGTCAATGCAGTAACAGGAACTTGTTCCTTCTACTGTCCCTTTTACAAGTCCTCCCTCTTTTAGTTCTTTTAAGTGTTGGGACACAGTGGATTGGGCTAAGGGTAAAATTTCCACAATCTCTCCACAAACACACGTTTGGCGTGTTGCCAAAACTTCCATAATAGCAATTCTTGCTGGGTGGGATAAAAGTTTGGCATAAGAGGCAAAACTTTGGATGGACTCCGGGAATTCTGATTTTTTATTCAATGCCATAGTATATCGTAAATATACGAATAATGAAAGCTCTGAATCCTGTCAAGGGGAATCCAATCGTTTCGGATCGTTTGAGTCCAGAAAAAACTGCCGTCAGATAGTCCCGAACTAGGAAACGATGAGTCGAAGGAGAGGTGGTACCAGGGTGGGAACCTCCGAGGTTGGTACACAACAGGATGTGAACCTTCGAGATTGGCCCGAAGGTTTCGGTTAGATCAGATAGGGAAATTGAGAGAGATAGATCTTCCCTTATAGGAAACTGATTCTTAAATTCCCGATCCGTCAGGGATCACGACAGGTTCATCGGAGGTTGGAGTGTCTGGTTTGACATCCGCTGGCGTATAACCATGGTCCTTTGGTTTTGGTCTAGACTCAAAGTCAGAAGCCGTTGGTTTGTGGTTTCCTTCAACAGAAAACAACCATCCGTCTTCTTGTTTTTGGGAAACACCTTGCTCGTGAGGGAAGGTGTCGATCGGGCGAATGGTAATGGATACGTATTGGATCAGTCGTTCGTCTTTGATCGGGTCTAAATACGCCAAACTGTCGTTACGCCAACGATTTTTCGCACGAGGTTCTCTTCTGAAACTTTTCATCACCATGTCGAGATCTTTTGCATATTTTGCATAGAAGGCTCTTGTGGTTTTGGCTTGGATGACGTAGTACATTCCACCTTTTTTGTGGAATAAAAATCGATTGGAAATGGTTTGTTTGTTTTCCGTGTAATGCAAAACAATAAAAACAGATTCGTCAAAACCCGCGATTTCGTTTTCTAATACTTTTTCTCGCACAAGTTTTAAATCAGGGTATTTGACAAGAAAGGTATCGACTGTTTCTTCTATAAAACGATCAATGTCGTATTCTTTTGTTCGGCGGGCTACATCAATTTGTAAGATCGCTTCGCGATTGGTTTTCGCAATTTGGATCCGAACTGTATCCGCATGTCGTAAGACAGACTTTGCCCAACCTCTTGGGTATTCAAAAGCAAAACCGAGTGAGTCTTCAACCCATGTGGCAGCTTCTAATCCCGCAAATGTAAGACATAATAAAACTAAGAGGCAAAGTCGCTTTTTCATACTTAGAATATCGGCCACCGATCCTACTATTATTGATAGTCTAGTAATCCTTTTCGTAAATCTGATTTTGGAAAATACCCAATCTTTTCCCAGGAACCAGCATCATAAATGGATACAGATTCGAGAAGGGGTTGGAGCGGGGATCCGTGGAATGGTTTTTTTCGGATCCAACTGAGAGTGCGAAAGAATAATTCCAAAAGTTTGGACAAAATCCCCGTCACTGGGATCGGCAATTGTTTTTTTTTGGTGATCCCAAGCAATTGGAAGGTTTGGATCACTCCTTCGATGGTGACCGCCTCGGGATGCGAGAATACATACAGTGGTTCTGGTTTTTTCCCGGCGAAACATTGTTTGGTCCAAAGATACAATGCCTCTGTGGCATCATCAATGTGTAGGATGGATTTTGTACGTGAGGGAGGGATTTTGGGATAGACCCCTTTTTGCATCAGAGCTTTGAGTTTGGACACAAAACTTTTTGTGCCTTTTCCGTAGATACTGGCCAATCGAAGTACAGAATAGTTTTGACCACTTTGGAAAACAAAATCCTCAGCCAAAGATTTTGTTTTTGCATAAATGGTTTTTCCATTTCGTTCGCTCTTTAGAGTTAATTCTGTATCTTTTGAACCATAAACGGAAATGCTACTCACAAATCCAAAGTGGGGGATATGATTTTGGATGGCAAATGAGACAAGATGTTTTGTGGCATAAACATTGATTTGGTAATAGGTGGCTTCCTCTACTTTGGCACCAGACACAACAGCTGCTAGGTGTAAGATCAAATCAATCGGTTCGGAAAGATTTAAATCACTAGCGTTATTGATCAAATTTAAGTCCCTTTCATAAAACTTAAAATGTTTATGGTGGCGAATGATTTCTGGAAAATGAGAATGGTTTGTTCCAATGGCGATGATTTTAGTATCTGGAATTAATTTTTCAATCAATGCCTTTCCGAGAACTCCACTTCCACCTGTGATTAAGATTGTTTTTGTCATATGAGAAATACCATTTGGAACCATCCAACAAGGGCACCGAGAGCCGCCCCCACAAGGATGAGTAACATTTCATCTTCTTGGAAAGCCGATCGTAAAATGGATTCAAATTCTTTGGGCGGAAGGGCTGACATCCTGTCTCCCATCATTGTTTCGATTTGTAACGCCTCTCCTAAATACGTTTCGAGATGGAATGCATTTTCAATCGCATTGTCTGCCATTGCCACTGCAATCCTTTCCTTTGCGGCATCAAATTCATTGATTTTTCCCGTTGCATACAAGGCAGGTTTGGCAAGAAAGGTGACTGTGTCCACATGGCTACTCACTTCTTTTCGGATGATTTCCATGATTTCTTTGGATGCTTTTCCAAAGATGAGTTCGGAAAGGATGTTTTTGGGAGTGAGGATTTTTTCGCTTACCAGTTTAGCATACAACCGAGATACTTCATTTTGTCGTTTTAAAAATAAACCTTGGTAGGTCCAAAGTCCTAAAACTTTTTTGGGCAATAAGGGACGAAAGATCATCTCAAGTGCCAAATAATTGGTAAGATAACCGACGATCACTCCTTGGATGGGAAGAGTCCATGCCATTGGAAAAAAAATCATAAATACCATTTGGACAAGTCCAAGTAAAAATCCAAAATAAAACCCTGAACGTTCGATGAATCGAAATTCCGGAGCCCCCACTTCTTGGAAAAGTTCTACCACCAAACTCACGTTACTTCCGGATAATTTTTTTAAGACAAGTGCCTTTACATCAAATAAAGAATCAATATCTGCCTGGAGTTTTTTGATTACTTTTCGAATCGTAATCCCACTTTCTCTTTTGACTTTATGATAAATTTCTTCTTTGACTAAGTCTGGAATCATTTCCCAAAGTTTGGGATCTAAAGTATCTGAAAATTCTCTTATCGTATAACGAATGCTAGAATCGAGGGCAGGTAAAAAAACGATTTCTGCTTTTTTGGGATCTACTTTGAGGAAAACTTCTTTGATATTGAGTAAACGTTCTGTGATCACATCCACAGATTTACTCGCCATTTTATGTGCTTTTCTCGGGATGATGCCTTGCCAACCGAGGTAGGGTGGAATTCCAACAAAGTGGATGGGATAAAAGGTCATTTTGAGGGCCAACCAATTGGTCACCCAACCGACAAACCCGTATGTAAAAGGGATCATGAGCAATTTCCATCCGCCAACCGAAAGCCAATAATCCCACATATTTCGCTAGGAGTAGGCTTTGTTGGGGAAGGGAATGGGCAATCGAAATTCGATTTCTTGTCTATTTTTCCCTCAAAAGGTTCACAAATCGAAATTTTTATCCGATACCCCTAAAAAAGATTTGCAATGTGTACGAAAACAAACTACAAATGGTACACTTCGGAAGCTCTTAGGAATTTCCCGAAGTCATTTGAAAGGTCGTGGCCACAAGCCACAAAGCGAATTTGATGAGAGGGTAAGTCTATGCGCGTTCGAGGGTTGTTCACCATTCTCGTACTCATTTCTATGGTATTTGTGGGTTGTTCTCGCAAAAAGAAATCCATGCCATTCTGGTTGTTGTTAGGCACAGGCGGTGCCGTTTCCGATAACAATGGACAAACGGATCTCCCACCCGATTCCAACGGTGTCCCTCTCCCTCCTCCTGGTGGTTCCATCGGAGTCACAGACCCAGAGGAAGTTCCCGGCAATCAATCCGAACAAGAAGTACCAAACCATGGCCCCGCACGTGTCATTGGATCCATCGTGCCTGTTGTCTCAGGTGTACCTGCCAATGTGGTATGTGGAAACCCAGGTGCTCCAGCAGCTCCGTCTTGTGTTGACCTCACTTTGATTTCCGTTCGAATTGAAGTGGCAAACGGTGATGCAAATACCCTTGTTGCAGCCAAGTATGCGGAATCCAATGGAAGTTTTTCTTTTGATTTATCCGACCTTCCCAATAATAATTACCGCGTTCTCATTAACACTGGTTATGGTCTCAATTATACCTACCAAGACTTTTCTTATGTGTATGACCCAACACAAACTCCCTTCACTCTTGTCAATGTAGGCAATTTACTTGCAGAAAGGATGTACTATTCACAGGGACCTGCGCAGTTCGTAGGAGTTGTCACAAGTCCTGGTTTTTCTGGAGACGGTGTGATCGTACAGGCTGGACCTGTCGCCGGGATTGTTGTTAACATTGTGGATGCGAGTGGAAATACAGTTGGGACAGCTGTCACAGATGCCAATGGACAGTATGTAATTTCCATCAATCCTCTTCCTAACGGAAATTATACGGTTGTGTATGTTGGAGACTCGGTGAATGTATCAGGCCAACCATTTGCTACCAACCAAGAATCAATTCATTTTACCTTTCCTGGAACCAACCCAAATACAGTCGCTGTTGTAGACTTGGGAGAAACATCTCTTCCTTGGATGGCGGCTACTGAAAGTGACCTTTTGCTTTCTGGAATCATTCGCAATGGTGCATTATCCAGTGACCCGTCTTCTGTGTTTACCATCAAATTGAAAAATGAACATGGAGCAGTGTTACAAACGGTTCAAATCACAGGGAATGGCAATTTTTCAATCGAAGGATTTGAACTCACAAACGGAGTATACTACCTAGAAGTATCGAATCCTTCCTTTTATACCGTCACACAATCCTTTTTGTTCACTGCGGCACCGAATGGAGGAACCAAATCAATCACACTCGTTGATCCAATCCTCATTGTAGCCAAACCATCTCTTGTTGTGGGATATGTGAAAGATGCGAACAATGATCACATTGCTGGTGCTGTGATTAACGTTCGCCCTTCTTTTAACCAAGCACCTTCTAACATCGTTTATTTGAAAGATGACCCAATCCTAGGAAATGCCATCAAACTTTGGATCCTAGAATCCTTGAGTGCGGTGGTCGGAACAAACTGTGCTCTGAACCCAACAGGAGCTGTATGTTCTTGTGCCGTAAATCCAACGGCCGTTTGTTTGGCGACTGTCCAAGGGTCTGGTCCATGGGCTTACCAAACCTATGCAAACAAATTGTATGAAGTGAATCCTACAACAAAGGAAGTCTCTTTCCTTGGAGCAAGTGGTCTTTGGGCTTATTATATTTCTGCACCTGGATTTGAAAATTATTGTGGAAACAATTCCGCTCCATGTTCTTCCAATCCATTACAAGTGAGTTTAAACGGGTCAAGTTACAATGCGGGAATCATTTCGATGACCTCCATTGCCACTCGTTCTCAAATATCAGGAACCATTTCCGTCCGTGATGCCGCTCCTTCGGCTAACTCTGTACATACGGCTCAATCAGGGTTGTTTGTTGTGATGTTAGGAAATACAAATGAATCAGGAGCATCCCTCGTTCATATCACAACCACTTCAGCAGGATCGTTTAGTTTTGGTGGAAATTCCTTTGTTGTCACTCTTCCAAGTGTGATCCCACCTCCTTTTACAAATGATGATGCAGGGAAAGTGGCTTATGCTCTCTACCAATTAGGGACGGGCACTGCGACCACTCTTTCCAATAGTCCTAGTGTTGCGAGAGCCAATGACAATACAGCTTCTGTCGATGTCATAAATGGTTCTGAATACAATTTCCGCCAAAGTTCATACCAAATCATCGTGGTAGACCGCGTGGCACCTTCCTACCAAATGAGTTACTTATCAACGAATAGCCTTCGTGTGGATACATCAACAGTTGCGACAAACTTATATGCAACGAGTCCAAGTATCTTCCAATTGAATGGAGTTGCGGTGCATAGCCCGAGGGCAACGATCACAGGTGTGGTGACTGATGCGGTTTCCACTTCGGTTGTGAGTGGTGCCACAATCACTCTCGGTCGGTTAGTCGGTGGGAATTTCACTCCCGATGTGAAAAGGGACTGTACAGGTGGATTTGATGCACCAAATTGTTCTGTTTCCTCCACAAGGACATCTGGCAATGACCAAGTGGTTGGATCTGTTTTTTCGCAAGCAAACGGAAGTTATAGTTTCCCATTTTTGTCTCCTGGATCTTATCATTTACGTGTTGAAAAAAATGGGATCACCACTTATTTCCCTGTAGAAGTAGGGTCTGGTGGTGGAACCGTTGTTGTGAATACTCCTGTCATCACGAATGATGGACGTGGTCACCTATCAGGATCAGTACGAACACCTGGTGGATTTGCCTTCCTTGGAACCTATTCTTTGGAGATAGTCGATCCAAACGGTGGAACTCTGCGGCCTTCTGTAGGAGTACAACCGGCATCCATTGCAACTGGATCCACAATATTTTCGAATGCTGGTCAATATACGATCTTTAACATCAATGCGGGTCGTTGGAAAATTCGATTTGTTTCTGCGGGTTACCAAACAGTGGAAGGGATCGTGGACATCCAAGCGGACGTGACAACTAATTTCGACATCATCACCTTTGTTCCGGGAAGTCAAACGAGTGGTACCATTTCAGGTCGTGCTCTCTCAGCTCTTTACAATACGGGAGTTTGTAACCTAACGGCTCGCATTCGACCAGGTGTCAATGTGAAGTCTGGACCGTATGCGATTGATGCAAATGGTGTCACCATTCCGTCTGTCAAAACATCAACGGACGGATCCTATGCGATTCCTTCCGTTCCGCCTGGTAATTATACTTTGGAAGTATCGGGTGCTGGAAAACGTGGGAATTGTACTTCTATCCAAGAAAACTATTCTACAACTTACAGAACCGTTGTTTCTGCTGGTTCCGAAACCCCAGCGAACCAAAATATCTTAGTCACTCCGATCCTTGGAGAAAATGAGATGCGAGTCGTACTGACTTGGGGTGCGAAACCAAGAGATTTGGATTCTCATATGCAATATGGGACTGGGGCCAATGACCGCATCGTTTGGAACAATAAAACTCCACTTGGTTCAGGAAATGGAAGTTTGGATTATGATATCACAACAGGATACGGGCCAGAAACCATCACTGTCCAAGGTTCCATTTGGAACCAACCTAACCGTTATTACAGTGTGTATAACTGGTCAGGTGAATCAAGTATGGGAATCTCTGGTGCGAATGTTCGAGTCTTTAAAGGAAGTGTAGGAGAAGTAAGAAACTATTCGATCGCACCAAACCATTCGAATCGTTGGTGGAAACTCTTCTGTATCGCACAAGACAAGTCGATCACTGATGTGGGCGTTGGTTCTTGTAACGCGACTCAGTTTATCGAAAGGTCGATGTATCGATAATCGATAATTCTATTGAATACAAATTGATTAGGAAAGGACAGTGATATGATACTGTCCTTTTTTTTTGCTCACTGAAAGAGGGAGATCATACAATTCAGAAAGATGAGTATCTGTGAAAACTTTTGATTTATCTCCAAAAGCCAAGACCGTTCCTTCTTTTAATAATAGTACTTTGTGAAAATCTTCTGGTATCTCTTCAATTCGATGTGTGATGAGAATTCGTGTGAGGTTTGGAGTTAATAAAGCCAGTGACCTTCCAAAATCAACTCGAGCAGTTAAATCCAGTGCAGCCGTTGGTTCATCTAGGATGAGGAGTTCTTTTCCTTCTCCAAAGGCACGAAGTAATAAAACCTTCATTTTTTCCCCAGAGGAAAGGGTGGTGTAGAGTTGGTTTGCTTTTTCGTTTAAACCAATGGATTGTAATAAATCATTTGCGGTTTTAATTTGTTCTAGTGTTGGTTCTTTGTACAAACCTAAGGTTCCAATCACACCTGTGAGTACCATTTCCAAACAAGTGAGTCGTTGTAAAAGAGTTTCTTGGTGTCCTGGTTGGACAATCCCCATTTTGTTTTGTAGTGGAGCCATCGGAGTATCGCCATAGGTTTCACCAAAAGCAGATACACTCCCAGATGTTGGCCAAAGATAACCAAACAGGAGATTGATGAGAGTCGTTTTACCCGCACCATTCCTTCCAATTATCGCCAAAGATTCCCCTTGGTTTAGTGAAAACTGTACATCTTTTAAAATGAGTTTGTCATTACGAATGAAGGAAACGGAATCAAAGCGGATCACTTCACTCATTGGTTTTTTTGTATAATACCTCTACCTTATTCACCGCTGCGGAGAACACATCGATATTGTCTAAATTAAATTTTGCTAATAGGTTTTTGTCAATGGCATAAAAACCTTTTTTCTGTTCATGGTAGTCTGCCATCATATTGGCCATATAAATCACCTCGACCAAATCTCTTAGTTCAGGTGGAGCCAAAAAAGGTTTGTGATGGTATTCGATCGCAACACGTAAGTCTGGAGGGAATTCCCATTTTTCAGCGAGTAGAGCACCAAGTTGTGGGTGGCTTAAACCGATGGCCATCTCTTCTAAAAGAGTGGAGTTTCCAGAATCAGCTCCTCTTTGGTAAGTCTCAATTTTTTTGAAAAATCCACGATCCACAGAAAGTAGTAAAAATTTCCCAATATCATGTAACAAAGCACAGACGGCTATGATGTCTGCGATTTTATTCGTATGGTTATTTTCTGTTGCGAGATAACGCGCGTAATAACTGCAACGGCTGGAATGTTCCCAAACATCCATCATTTTGCCGTATTGACCGTCCATGATTTTACGAACTCCGGAAACATAGAGAAGGTTTCGTAAGTTTTTTAATCCTACCACTTTGACCGCTTGTAAAATGGAACTCACTTGGCTTCGGTTAGCAAAAAAAGCTGAGTTAGAGAGTTTGAGTAAGTCAGCAGACAATGCAGGATTTCTTTCAATTTCATTGGAAATCATATGTAAGTCGGAATCTGGATTGTTACAAAGTTGGATGATTTTAGTTAATGAATGAGGGAGCGGTGGAAGGCCATCTATCTCATTGAGCAATTTGGTTTTAAGCCCAGTTTGGATTTCCACAGGAGTCGTGACATCAGGAACTGTGAGTGTAGCGCGTGTTATCTTGTCATTTGTGAAAATTTTAAATTTATCGGAACCAATCCCTGAATTTTTTAATAGGAGTTGTATGAGTACAAGTCCTAAGCCAGCTGATTCTGTACTATCAGATACATCTGTAAACGCATCCGAAAGGTCATTGTAATTCTTTGCGACTTCAATCCGGCGATTGACACGCGCTAATTCTTCTTTGGTGATGGGTGCATTGTTTTCGACAGCAAAGTGAATGGATTTCCCATCTACTTTCATGAGTAGACTGATGTAATAATTCCCACCATCTAACCGGTCCAGTTGTTCATTCCACTTCATGATGATATTTTCTTGGAACCTTGACATCCCCTTTGCATAATCAGTGGAGTTTTGGATGTCCAATTTTTCACGGCTGAAGTAGTCACGTTTTGCATTGGCTTTGTTTGCATTCATCAGGAGTTCTTTGAGGACAGTGAAAATGACTTCCACTAAATATAATTTGTCCATATACCCCATTACGTGGACAAGTAATGCGTATATCTCCTGATTTTGTTCTTCAGTCACAAAATAAAAATTAATTCTGGATTCTTTGGAAGTTTCTAATTGAGAAATGATATCTTTAAAATTCACAAACGATTTTTCCCGTAACACTCTTATAAATTAAATTCTTTTGGAGGCAATAGATATTTTTTTCCAATCTGTTTCTATTTTGTCCAAGGGCCGTGGTATCGTGTATTCATCTGTGGAGGAAAACACGATGGATATGTTAGACCAAATTAATTTGCATATGATGATGGAAGATCGATTGGAAAAGATATTAGAGGATTTAGAGAAACGCCCTAAGGGAAAAACCAAAAAAACAAAAGGGTATGATCGAATTCCTGCCAATCGTGAACGAGCCGAATGGAACTTACAAGAGATACCTGTTCTATTCGGAGCTTAACCTGGTGAAAACCGCAACCAAGTGTTGAGGGTTTTTGCATGAATGATACCGGATTGGTCTTGGTTTGCCCACTTTGCCAAATCCGAAATCTTTGGGGGAAAACCCTGAAAAGAATGGAGCTTTTTTTTAGGAGGTTCTATCATGTTTGTTTGGAATGTTGTTAACTCTGATAACAATTGGATTTTTTTCGAATCTTTCGCAGTTACTAATTCTTCCCACACTACTTGATTTTTTCCTTTTCTAACACCAGAATACAGACGTTTGGTGGAAATTTCTAAACTTTGTTTTCTATTCACTAGAGGACTATAAAATCTTTCATACCCTGTCCCCTTACAATGGGATTTACCTTGTTCTGATACAAAACTCACACCGCTGATCGTAAAATTTCGATTTTGAATTCCATTGGTGATTGATAAAACCATTCCAAACAAATTCAAACTTGGATTTTGGTAATGTGGCCAAAGAATACTTTGTTCTTTTTGTAAGAGAAAAGCAAGGATTTGATCCAAAGGATGTCCCGTATTCACAAGAATTTTTGGATTGGGCAACTCAAATAAATAAGGAGAACCACCTAACCAGGTAATGATGGGAATATGTATTGGTATTTCCAATAAAAAATGATACGTTGTGCCTCTTCCCGAATCGAAGGATACGATGTAATCTGGAGTGATGTCATTTTCTAATAAAAAACCAAGAGCTGTATCACTCACAAAGACTGACCAATTGTTTCGATGACGTTTGATCGTTTCCAAGTCTGATTCCAGACTCGGGCTAGCGCCAACAAATAAAACATTTGGATGATTGGCAGCAAAGGATTGGAACCAATGAAACTTGTTTTGGTCCTTTTTGAGACTCAATTGGTTTTTGAGATGATTATGTGTCCAAAGTTTACGGAAGTGTTGGATGGTATTTTCATTCGTTGATTGGGAACGAAACTGCGATAGAAAATGATGGCGACATTCTTTTACCAAATCCGGGAACAGCCGTTCGTAATTTGGTGTCTCGTAGAGGGTCCATTTTAAGTTTAATTCCTGATCTGATAAAGAAGAGGCGACTAGTTCTTTGTTAATTTCGGCCCAGTCGGGAGTTTTCCCTGTGATGATCTGGAGAAAGATCCCTTTGTTCTTTGCTTTTTGGATCAGTTCCTTTGTTTCGATTTGGAATTCAGATAATAAAAAAATTTCAGAGTTAGGTTCCCAAAAGAAAAAGAAAGGATGAGTTTTGGGAGATTCTATCAGCGCACGAACCGAATGTAAAGCGCCCACACCCAATACGATGGGAATGGAATCTGTTTTGATTTGGCTTAAAAAACGAAAAGCCTCCTTTTCAGGGGAGACTTTTGAGTGTAAATAAAATGTTTCAGGGGTTTGAAAGTTGTAGAGAAGGTGATTTTGGAAAAGGGGAAGTAGAGGGATGGGAATAACCTCTAATCCTCTTCTTCCTCTTCGGCTTCTTCTTCATCATCAGAGTCGTCGTCGAAGTCATCTTCCTCTTCTTCCTCTTCTGTATCATCACCAAATTCATCTTCAAAACCATCTTCAAAATCTGGTTTTTTAGCTTCTTCTTCAGGGATGAAATCTTCTTCAATGTCTTCTTCCGCATGCGGAGCAAACGATGTTCCAGCAGTGGAAGTGACTCCTGCCAGTTTGTCTTTCTCTGCTTGGAGTTGGGCCTTCTCTTCAGACGAAAGGTATTTCCATTGTACCATATGATTCGTTAGTGCATAAAGTGCTTGCACCGTGAGTTTACGGTTTTTTAATTTTTTAGGAAGAGTGATTTTATCGATTTTATCGATCGCACTGAAACCGGCCACACATGTTTCGTATTTTTTTTCCCGGCAAAGTTCTATTAAGGATACGATATCAAAGTCTTCTTTATGTGATTGGGTCATTTTTTATAAATTCCTGGGGAAGTGAGTGGAACGTTAGACCAGATTGGGGCATGGGGGTCAGATGTCAAGGGAAAGTTCGAAAACGGGCTTTACAGACGTTCTCCTAGTCCAAACCATGGGGATTGCCGTCCAATTTATGGGATTTATGAAAGCCTCCCTCATTTTAATTACTAGTTTATGTCTCATTAGTTGCGCCCCAGCGAAATCTTCGTATTTCGGAGAAGGGACGTTTGTCGGTGTTACACCAAGCGGAGAAGAGATTCGCTTCGCCAACTTGGGAAAAGACCAAATTGCTTTGAATGTATACTCACCTGATTGTGTGCCATGTTGGAAAGAAATCCCAGCACTCAATCTTTTACATGCAGAAATCCAAAACAAGTTTCCAAACAAAGCACTGTTTATGGTCGTGGATCCCTATCAAATTGTCCCTGATGTCACCGACGAACTTCCGTTTGGACAAGTATATCAGTTGGCGAAAGATAGGATGAATCTTGAAATCAAAAATAGAAATATCCAAGTACCAATTGTTTTTATGAAAAAACCATTTCGAGTGAAAGAAGGTGGACTTGTGACAGGAACCCCCGAAACACTTTTGTTCGAAACAAACCCCCTTCGATTGTATTATAATTTTTTAGGATCCATTTCAGAACTCACGAACAAAGAGGAGATTCAAAAAGATTCGAAGTTTCAATTTTTCCGTTATCAATTTGGTATGGAATCAATATGAGAGCAGTTATCATTCGATTCATTGATTGTGAAGGCCCTGGCATTCTTGAACCAATCTTAAGAGAAAAGGGATATCGTATCAGTTACCAAAACGCATTTGATTCTCGTGTGCAACTGATGCCAGAAATACATTTAAACTTTGATTTGATCATCATGTTAGGTGGTCCTCAGTCTGTTGCTGATCCAGATGAACAGGAATTTTTTAAACCATACTATGAAATCGTGGAAAATGTTGCGGTGTTGCCAAACAAAAAGTTAATCGGTATTTGTTTGGGTTCACAGATCATTGCACGTGCATTAGGTGCCAATGTTCGGCCTGGAACAAAAGGCCCAGAAACAGGATTTTCCGATTTACAAATCCTGAAACCAGAGCATCCGATTTTTTCTGGGTTGAATGGAGATTCCCTTTTAGCATTCCATTTACATGAAGATATATTTGATATCCCTGTGGGAGCGGAACATCTCCTTGCAAGTGAGTTTTATGCGAATCAAATGTTTTCTTATAAAAATAAGATTTTTGCATTCCAAACTCATTTAGAACCAACACTTGAAATGTTACATGTTTGGCAGAATGTTCATAAAGAATTTATCGCTAAAGGCACGGGCGATTTTTCGAACCTGAAATCTAAACAAAAGACGATGGAAGAAAGTGCCAAAATATTATTTCGCAATATTATAAATTTATAACGGACAAAACATGTTTCAAAAAATCTTAACCATATTATTCGGCAGTAAATACGAAAGAGACCTAAAAAGACTTAACCCAATTGTTGAAACAATCAATTCATTTGAAGTTACGATTAAGGCAATGGATGATGAAACCTTGTCATCCCAAACAAAAAAGTTTAAAGAACGATTGGCGAGTGGCGAAACTCTCGATGATATTTTACCTGAAGCATTTGCAACAGTGAGAGAAGTTGCGTATCGTACTCTTGGGATGCGTCATTTTGATGTGCAGATGATGGGTGGTATTTCCTTACATTGGGGCAATATTTCGGAAATGAAAACAGGTGAAGGAAAAACATTAACTTCTACTCTGCCTATTTATCTCAATTCCCTCTCTGGTGAAGGAGTTCACGTTGTAACCGTTAACGACTATTTAGCGAAAAGGGATGCGAATTGGATGCGTCCTGTCTTCGAGTTTTTGAAGGTTTCTGTTGGTGTCATCCAACATGATATGGACCATGAAGAGCGCAAAGTTGCTTATAATTCAGACATCACATATGGAACAAACAATGAGTTTGGCTTCGATTATTTACGTGATAATATGGTGAGTTATAAAGAACATCGTGTGCAAAGGCAACATAACTTTGCCATCGTGGATGAGGTGGATTCAATCCTTATCGATGAAGCAAGAACCCCACTCATCATTTCAGGTCCTGCAGAAGAATCAACGGACAAATACTTAAAAGTAAACAAAATCATTCCAAAGTTAGTAGAAGGGGAAGACTTCGAAATTGATGAGAAAGCAAAGAATGTAATCCTGTCGGAAGCGGGAGTTCATCATGTTGAAAAACTATTGGAAGTAGATAATTTGTATCATGCTGAAAATATTGAGTTAGTACACCACGTACAACAAGCACTCAAAGCACATAAAATATTTTTTAAAGACAAAGATTATGTAGTGCAAGATGGGGAAGTGATCATCGTCGATGAGTTTACCGGTCGTTTGATGAAAGGTCGGCGTTATTCGGATGGACTTCACCAATCATTGGAAGCAAAAGAAGGTGTGCCGATCGCACGTGAATCACAAACTTTGGCTTCGATTACATTTCAAAACTATTTTCGAATTTATAAAAAATTGGCAGGTATGACGGGAACGGCTGATACCGAGGCCGAAGAATTTAAAAAGATCTATAATTTAGATGTCATCGTCATTCCTTCGAACCTTAAAATCCAAAGGCAAGATATGCCTGACCGAGTTTACAAAACAGAACGTGAGAAGTTCGATGCCGTAGTAAAAGATATCCAAGAAAAAGTTTCTCGCAAGCAACCTGTGTTAGTTGGTACGATTTCTATTGAAAAATCAGAGGTGTTGTCTAAACTTCTTTTTTCGCACGGGATTCAACACAATGTTTTGAATGCCAAACAACATGAAAGAGAATCTGAAATTGTTGCCAATGCTGGTAAACCAGGTGCAATCACCATTGCTACAAATATGGCGGGACGAGGGACTGACATTGTCCTTGGTGGTGCGCCCAAATACAAAGATGATCTAGAAAAATTAGATGATAAATGCGATTCATTAGGAATTAAAAACAAAGAAGAGTTAGAAATTATCTATAGCTTCCGTGAATGCCTAATTAAACAAAAGTTTGATGAAGCAGAAGGAAAAATTTCAGACGTAAGGAATGAGACAATCAAAAAGGAATGTATCAAAATCCTAGGCGATGCAAAAAAATGGAAAGTGGATCATGACTTTGTGATAGGGGCCGGTGGACTTCATATCATAGGATCGGAGCGCCATGAATCTCGAAGGATTGATAACCAACTTAGAGGAAGGTCTGGACGGCAAGGTGATCCAGGTTCTTCAAGATTTTATTTATCTTTGCAAGATGATTTAATGAGGATATTTGGATCAGATCGAATTGCTCGCATCATGGACACTTTAAAAATGCCTGAAGGTCAAGAATTGGAACATAGTATGGTATCCAATGCGATTGCTCGGGCACAAAAACGAGTCGAAGGTCATAACTTCGATATCAGGAAACACTTGTTAGAGTATGATGATGTAATGAACCGTCAAAGGATATATATCTACGGAATTCGAAACGAACTTTTAGATAAAGGGAATATGTCGAAAACCGTTTTTGACTTCTTTGATGAAGTTGTAGAAAATCAAGTGATCTTGTATTGTGAAGGTAACAATGCTGACGCTTGGGAAATTGATTCTCTAAATGAATGGTTACAAAGTTTAGGAATCGATCATAAAATTGAATCCAAAGATTTCAAAAAAGAATCGAATCCGCAGTTAAAGGTATTCGAAGTTGTTTCAAAACTAGTGAAAGAACTTTATGATTATAAAGTTTCTTCGATAGGCGATGAAATCTGGAGATCGATTGAAAGGAATGTATTTTTAGACATTTTAGACCATAGATGGAAAGAACATTTGTATGCAATGGACCATTTGAAAGAAGGGATTTGGACTGTTGGTTATGGTGAAAAAAATCCATTGATTGAATACAAACTACAAGGTTTTAAAATGTTCGATCAATTGGTTGATAATTTAAAAAATGAAGTGGTATCGTTCCTTCTTAAGATTGAAGTAACAGAATCAGATAAAAAGCAAGATGACACGTCACCCAAAGAATATAAAAAAATTGGGCAAGAACAACGTGCGGAAGTAGATATGTTTGGGAACGAGCTCAAATCAAACAAAACAAAACCTCAAGTTTCTTCGACTACTAGTTCGGGTGGTGGATCAGAAAGAAGATCCAGTCGAAGGAAGAAGTAATTCTCTTTTTACTTTTGTTTGCAAACGAATCTCTCCAACTCTTATCCATTAGAAAATTTTTCATTGGTTGAGAGTTGGGTCTGATTCAGTTCAATTGAATCCTCATTCACAAGAATCTAATAAGTCCACCACAGATCCATTCAATCAGTTGATTCGATTCGATCAAAGAAATTGTATCATTCAATCGATTTAGCTACCACACCATCAATATCAGGTCCATTGTTATACGAATGTGGATAGACATATCCCGATCCTGTATTTGGATTCGTGACAGCTGATGCAGAGATCATTCTAATGAATTTAAATCCGTTGGTTTGGATATTGGTACGAGCTGTCGCATCACAATTGGTGCCAGGTCCACCTACAATTAAATCATCAAGATTAAAACCATCACCACCACCTAATAGAAATCCACTACCTGTGAATGTAAACAATTCATCTACACTGAATGGTTTTGTTGCCATATTATAAATAACTGGTCGAAGTCCGGCAAATCCAGGCCAAGAAGAAATTTGATTGCTATCGGCCAAACTTGGATTAAACCCACTCAGATCAAATCCACAATATTCTGTTCCATTAAAGGAAACATGAACAACCATCGGATCAAAGGCATATCGATCGCTTGTTTCTGAAACTCGAAAGGGATTCTCATAAATGATAAAATCGATTCCGGAAACATTTTTTACGGTCCTTCCTGCCCATGATAAAATGAGAGTTGCACCTGCTCCTGTTAGATTTAATGCATAAACATCCAATGAACCTGTAAACTCACCACCACCACAAATTCCATTGATAGATTTTGAAGAGTTACTAAATCCGCTCACCGTTGAATTGGCAGAAACAACTGTATTAGCAACGTGGATGTTTGATGGAAGAGATGTTGGTGGGCAAGGACCTATAGAAGGTGAGTTTGTGATCGGAAGTGAAAGTAATGTTAATAATAGGTCATTATTTTTTTCTTTCTCCGAACATTGCAGAAAAGTAAAAGCAATCAAGAATACGATAGGTAATCGTTGAATATATGTATATGTATGAAACATCAATTGTCTCCAATTCCCCCAATCCAATTGGATAGGAGGAAATTTTGTTAATTAAAAAGTTCTCGTAAGGAAATTGAAGGCGAATGATCCATTGCAACCAGCGGCCTTCGGATTTGTTGTGTGAACTGTACCAGATGCTTTTCTTGACGCCAGATCAGTTTTTGTTTCGGCTAACGATGGTTTACCGTTAAATACATCACAAATTAAAATTTCGTTTTGATCTGTAATTGTCCAAATCAATGCCGCAATATTTGCACTGTTTTTGGGTCTATAATAAAGCACTCGATCTGTGTTACTAAATTCTACGATTTCGGCGTTGACTCGATACGTTGATGTGCCAGCCCCATTTACATAATCAACATATAGATAACCTGTTGTAGTTCCGAAATTCGATTGGATAGAAACTGTATTTGAACCTGGTGTATTACATGTTCCCGCAGAACAACTCGCTTGAAAATAAGTTCCTCTAATTTCAATTTGACCTGCTTCTTTTGCAGATGCCTCTGTTGTTTTCAATAGTCCAAGTACAAGATTGTTGTCAGCGACCGATTTGTCTACTTTGCCTGTATCTGCACATGTGATTACAGATAGTGCAATTAACATTACGAGCGTTAGTTTAAATGAAAGTTTCAATTAGATTCTCCTAAATCTTTTTTTTTGAATTTAGGGGAACTCGGTTTGGAAATAGGTTTATTCTTGTCTGGCGACAAAAAAGCTTAAAATCTATAGAAAGATATGTAAGTAGTGTTTTTTCCATACGGGTGCCCCGAATTTTCCTTCGGGGCCCCTTTACATTCTATATTGAGAATATAAAATGTAAGTGTGCAAAGTTCCCAATCCACGAGAAAACATTGCGGGGAAGATCTGGCTTATCATTTAACATAGTTTATGCTATATTAAATGCATCACAGTTGCGGGTCAGCACAGGAATTTCACCTGTTTCCTCCCTGAAGGTAAGGACAGATTTGTCATCACTAGATTTTCCGTCAAACAATTTAATTTGTTTTTGTCTTATCGGAAAGAGTTTTTAAAAATAGAATCAAAGTATCAATCTCTTGTTTTTGAATGTTTCTGTTTAATCCGTAAGCATTCATTCGTTCAATTGCTTCATTCAATGTAGAAACACTACCATCGTGAAAATAAGGTTGGGTTAAGGATACATTCCTTAAACTTGGAACTTTGAAAACATAACGATCGTTCGGATCTCCTGTTACTTCAAATTTACCTAAATCATTTGGATTGTATAATGATGGATTTTCTAATCGTCCGAATCCATTCCCTCCCAATGTAAATCCAGAGTGACAGTTCGTACAACCAATTTCCATAAACAACTTTAAGCCATCCAATTCTTGCCGAGTCATAGCAATAAGGTTGCCATTTATGAAATCATCGTATCGTGAATTTGAAATCAAACTCCTTTCGAAAGCAGAAATTGATGTTCTTACATGATGTAATGTGGGATTCGGATCCTCAGGAAACGCGTTTATAAAATACTCTTGGTAAGTTGGATCATTCTGAATCCTTTGGATGAGTTCCGTTTCTGAAGGAAGTGACATTTCCAAGGGATTGATAAATGGATCAATGGCCTGATCGTAAAGTTGATTCCGTCTTCCATCCCAAAAAATTACATTTGAAAATCCTATATTCAAAATTGTTGGAGTGTTTCGTTTTCCCAACTGACCAAATGTTCCCCTTGAAGTCGATTGCCGATCCATTCCTGCCGAACGTCCATTTAACGGATGGCAAGTGATGCATGCCTGAATTCTATTTTCCGACAAATTGATATCTCTAAAAATTTTATTTCCTAATTCGACAATTGCAATGGTATCATTTTCCGATCCAGGAGATGAAACTGGAAGGGAACCAATTTGTGTTTTTGCGATTGATTGTAAATTGTTCGCATATGCGATGTCGTTCAAAAAACTTACAAAAAGTATGTTTGTTAAAAAATCGGACTCGTTATTTTGCGTTTGGAAGTTTTTACAGTTATAAACATTAAATGTTAAAAAGTACAGAACAGTAAATGTTATGAATGATGATTTTATTTTGTGTATATTTAAAGAACGAATGCGCATGACGACCAAACAAAGAATCATTCCTTGTTTGCGCAAATATTTTTTATGGTAACTTATTTAAATTTAGTTGTGTTAGGTGGTTATTTGATTATTTTATTGATTAATGTGTATGAAATGTGTTTGTGATTACCGCAATGTTAGTTGCGATATCTCCGATTTTTTGGCTCACTTGGATTAAGTCTTAGGAATTATTTGCAAGTTCTTGGGCGCTTCCCGATAATATATTTACAGTATTGACCATATCTTCTGATGCTTTTTTTTGTTCTCTGCTTGAGAATTCAATGGTTTTAGCCATGTCTTCGAGTCCATTGAGTTCATTGGTTACGCTGAGTAAACTGTTTGATTGAGTAGTCATTTCTTCTTTTAAATGGTTCACCGCATCATTCATTCTTTTGGATTGTGTTACAATTTCGCTAAGTGCGTTCACTGCTTCCATCACATGACTTGAACCTTCATTAACAACAACATGGCTTTTATCGATCAATTTTTTTATGCTTTTAACAGATGATTGAGTTTTGTCCGCGAGTTTAGATATTTCTTCTGCAACCACTGCAAACCCCATTCCTGCATCACCTGCTCTTGCTGCTTCTATACTTGCGTTTAATGCAAGCAAATTGGTTCTTTCTGAAATTTCAGTGATTAAATCAATAATTCCCGTAATTTCCTTGGTCACAGATCTTATTTCTGACATCGTAGTGTCAGTATTCTTGATGGATAAATTTCCAGAATTGGCAAGTTTTGTAGAATAATTTGATAAGTCAGTTAACTGATGTAAAGCGAATTCAATATTTTGAATTGAGGATTTGATGTTTGCCATCTCTTCTGTGATATTGACTATGTTTTTTGTTTCATTTGTTATGAATTCGAACATAATTTCAAAAGAGGTTGTGAGTTCTTCTAATGAAGCTGCAGATTCTTCGGATACGGAAGCAAGTGATGAAGCATTGTCCGAAACAGAGATTGCATCTTGTTTTAATTGACTCGATAATTTTTCAGACTCGCTAACAGAGGCCTTTAGTTGGTTCATGATATGATTTAGGTTGTCTAAAAATTGATTGATTGATTTTGTGATTTTGCCAATTTCATTCGTTCCAAAATCTGGTAATGTTTTTGAAAGGTCTGCCTCACCGCTTGATAGCTCATTGATCTTTGTGAGTACAGTCACTAGTGGTTTATTGATGCTTCTAAAGATGAGATATACAAAAATTGTTGATATAAGAAGTGAAATTAGAACCAATAAAATGTTGAAATTTCTTTTGATTGATAGTAATTCTACTCGATCTGTGATCATATTCGCTAATAATGTTTGTGAATTTTCTTGTATATTGCCTGCAATTTTTGTCCCTTTGTGTATCGTGAGAAAAAGTGAATCGGAATTGTTTGGTTTAATTTGACTTTTAATAAAAGTATCTTTGAGCTCTTTTATATATTCATCACAGTTGGCATTTGCATAGTGTACTGCTACGTCGATTTCTTTTTGGTATTTCTGATTGGAATCACTTGATTTTTTGTATGATTTACGAATTTCTTTACAAGCATTTTCAATTCCATTGATTGTTATGATTACTTTTGTTATGCTTGCATTCGTAATTGTTTTATTGTTTGCAATTGTTCCCAAATATTCGTCTCGAATCACTTCTTTTAGAACTGCGATATTTTGGTAGATCGTTGGAATTCTGAATAAAACAATTTCCATTTGGTAGTAAGAATCTACTTCTGGATCAAGAATTAAATTTGAATTATCTCCTACTTTTAATAACAATTCCTGTAGATCATTTAGGAATAGAAGGGTAGTTGTTTGATCAAATTCTTTGAACTTGTTATATCTCTCTATATTGGTAAACTCTTTTGATTTAGGGTCGATGATACTTGACTTGAGAATTTCTTTTTTAATTTCCTCCATTACCGGCAATAATTCCACTGTTGATTCTTGGCCGATTTTCAAGCGCTCTAATCCCTTTCGATAGGATGCAGAAATAGGTTTCGTCAATTCGAGACCCAATTGTTCCTTGTTGGAGAATTGGATTGATTCGTTTTGCGAGGTTACGAGTAAAAATAGGATAAAAAATAGCGAAATAAGAAGTGGTAAAGGGAATAATAACAATCTACTTTGAATGGATATTTTTGAAAGAATACTTAGATCAAACACACGCATCTTACGAAAGATGACGAATTAATTTTCAAAATATTATCGAGGCGATAATTGATTTTCAAAATTTCGCTCATTTTATTTCCTAGAGGAACTACGGAGAATCTATGAATCAGCCCCTTCTCATTCCAATCATTCTTTTATCATTACAATGTACAAAAACTGTACAGGTTAAAAACCAAGAGAACCTTTTCGAAAATTGTATGAAAACTTTTCAAGATGAAGCGAAGTGCAAAGAGTTTATGTCGAATTCTGTAAAAGACATACAATCCGATGATGAGAAAAGGGAGGAAGAGCTTGCTAAATTGACAACTGAGCAATTGGCAGGACTGAAATTACGAAAAGAGATCAAAGACAAGTTGCCAGGTAAAAATGGAAACTTCGTAAAAGAATATCTAGGTACCCCTGATGAAATTAAAAGAGGTGGTGATCGAGAGTATTGGATTTACAAACGTCCGATCAGTAAGTTTGATACAGAGTCGATGCCTGATAAGGAAATTACTGTCATTTTTAAAAGATCGTTCGTTGAAAAAGTAGAACATAAAAAGCCTTAATTTGAATTTCTAAGCTCAACAGTGGAAAATGCGATCGGAAAGATTTTGGAATTAAAAGAGGAAATAGTCAGGAGAGGTTTTCTCCTGACTGATTGGAATTATTGGTAAACTAAGTATCCTGTCAAATCTACCGTTGCTCCGGCAGTTGTCGTATACGAAGTATTACACGCTGCAAATGCTCCAGCAAGTGCTTGTTGCGCTAGGCCATATGTGAACTGAGGTAAATTGCACGGTTGAACTGGATCATTGATTTTCGCAAGGACACATTCTTTTAATGCACTCAAATCAGCTGTTGTTTTACCATCTAACTTAGTCAGTGAACATCCTAAACCTGGGTTGAAGAATTCTTTTCCTCCCACACAGGAATTGGCCGCTACATAAGTGCCTAAACAAATTTGTTGCACTTCGTTGATGCTATTAGGGTTGTTCACCAAGTAAAGAATGGCACTTGGGTCATCTTCTTTCTTTGCACCAGATTCTGTGCAACCAACAAATCCAGTTGCGAGAAGAAGTGCAAAAGAGATTCCAATTAAACTTGATTTCAAAGTTATTTTATTCTGATTCATTTTCATCTCCTTAGAATTTAGCTACCATACCAACGATGATACCGTTTTGCTGAGACGCCGGTCTTCCAGATGTATCTACGAATTGTTGTCCTGGACCCCAATCTCTTCTCAAATCCACTTTCACTTGTAGGTTTTCAGTGAGATCAAATGTTGGAGTAAAGGTGAGTGTTTTGATTTGGCCATAGTTACTAACTGCTCTTGCTCCAATGGAATCTTGGAATTTGAGATCGTAACGGTCGGCTGGAGTGACAGCAAATAGTGGAGGGTTCACAACAAGTGCTCCACCATAACGTTTGTCATCCAAATACTCAAAACGGAAACCTAGTGCGAAGAAGTCAGTGAATTGATACTTTGCTTGCACTTGGTAAGTTTGGTATATTCTTTTGATTTTGTTTTCCCTACTAAGATTTGTATCGTTTGTAAGTCCAGCGGCAGTCAATTCTGTAGGTAAAGCTGGAACAAGACCAGGTAATGCAGCATCTAACTTTGTTTTTGTGATTCCACCTGCTTCATATCCAAACGCGGCAGTATTAGTTTGTCCATTTCTTTCACCGTAAGTATAGTCAAAGATGGTTGTCAATTTATCAGTTGGTTTGAAGATTAAGATCAAGTTTTGGATCATCCAATTGTCTGTTTTAAAAGCAGATTGTTTTGGGAAAGCTGTGCCTGAAGCTTGTTCTAGGTAATACAATCCGTTATTTTGTCTTCCCTTGATGTTGTCATTTGCTTGCAATGTGTTCCAAACAACTTGAAACTTATCAGGGACAACATCATACTTCACTTGTGTTCCGATTGCTCTTGTTGGGTTCGGTCCATCCGCATACGCATGTTGTTGTGTGCTTGTCAAACTTGATCCACCTGCTGCATCACCATAAGGTGTAACACCTACATAACCGAATTGTTGTCCATTTCCAGTGTAACCAGTCCCTTGGGCACTATTGTAAAGGTAAAGGCCTGTCGACAATCGATCATTGATCTGTAAGTTTGCCCGTGCACCAGTGTGAATGAAGGGGATTGTGTTAAAGAACACATAACCAATTGTATAAGCTATGTTATCTTTTGAGTCAAGTAACTCCAAACCGATATGAGTTGCCATCTTTCCTGCATCAACTGTTAATCCTTTTAAAACAGGAAAGTAAGCTGATACATAAGCTTGTTGTAACAATTGCATGTTGTGGAGAGAGTTAGTAGTTTGGTACGGACGCTCTTGGTACATGTTGTTCTGTCCATTTTGCATATCAATACGGAAGCCCCAAGGACTGTCCTTATCTGCCAACTTTTCCATTGCGAGTTTCACAGCATTTACAGCAAATTGTTTGTTGTAAGTGTGAAAAGTTCCCGCTGTATCCTGGGTTGCCCCTTGCCGGTTATTTGAAGTATAGTTATAGTATACGTCCACATATCCAGAAAAATTTACCAACTCATACCAAGACTTATCCTTTTCCTTTTTATCCTGCGCAAAAAGGGAAGCCTGGGAAAATAAGGTAGCAACGATCGTCGCCAATAGAGTATATTTATTTCTCATTTGCCATTTCTCCTATGTGAACTAGATGTGCAAGTTGTGTACCAGGTTTGCATGACTTGCGATGGGAATGAGAAGAAAATTTAGTACTTTGGGAGTTTCACAGGGAAAAAAAAGAAAAAAAAGATGAAAATTGATTAAAAAGAGAACAAAATGTCCGTAGCAATCGTTACTGAAATTTTTTTATTTGGTCAAATTGTTTATAAATTCAGCAGAATGGGTGATTAATTTGTGAAATTCATTTTCTTTAGGCGACTGCAGAACCAGTTCTAAAAGGAAACTTAAGACCTCTCCAAATTTGAGTTTGGGCAAATCTGGGAAATTTTCACTCAAATGATTCCCATTGATGGATAAATCGGACAACAGAAGTGGAGGATTTTCATTCCAAATTGAAAGTAATTTCATAATTTCATTTCCGAAAATCGGCGTGAGTTTTTGAAAAAAGATTTCGTTCAATTCATATCGCGATTGGAAATGCCGTTTAACGGGCGCTAAGAAATATTTTTTAATATCGTAAGTTGTGAGAGAATTTAAATCAGGGTATTGATTCCATTTTTGAATGAGTTCAGAGAAGAGAAGGGTATCCTTTATATTCTGTCCAGAAAATTTGAGGGATCTTAAATATGTTTCCAATTCCTTTAAACTTACATTCGGTAAAATTGAATAAAATGCAAAGGAAAGTTGCAACCCTACTAAATCTTTTGAAACCTTATTCAATTCTTCCAAAAAGATTTCATTTGGAATCAAATCAAGCTGCATAGAAGGAAGAAAAACTTGAAATAGGTTTTCTTCGACTAAAAGTGCAATCATAACTGATGGTTTTTCGCCAAGGAATGATTTCAATATTTCATCCTGAAATCTTTCTAAGGAAATTTTTTTTGTGATATGTTTTGTTTGATGAATTGCTTTTTTTGTTTCTTCATCGATCTTAAAATTTAGAGTACTAGCAAATCTTAAGGCTCTAATTGGCCTAAGTCCATCCTCTGTAAACCTTTGTATTGGATTCCCTATAGTTCGAATGGTTTTGCTTTTGATATCGGCGAGTCCATTATGATCATCAATCAACACACCTGAAGTTAGATCATAAGCCAAGGCATTCATTGTAAAATCCCTTCTCTTTAAATCTTCATGTAAAGTTGTTCCAAACTCAACATGACCAGGCCTTCGACCATCCACGTAATCTTTGTCGATTCGATAAGTGGTCACTTCATAATTTACTTTGTCTAATACGACTGTGACTGTGCCATGTTCGATTCCAGTATCAATGACAGTGCGAAATAATTTTTTAACATCTTTAGGTTCTGCATTTGTCGTGAGATCATATTCTTTGGGAATTTTTTTCATCACTAAATCTCGAACCGATCCACCTACGAGATAACATTCAAATCCTGCATTTTTTAATGCAAAATTGATCGTATCTAAATGTTTTTTATGTAAAGTGGGGATTAAAGTAGTGAGGCTCTGGTCTATTGGCAATTTCTACACTTGCCTCTAAAAACGATTTCAACAGATTCAGTTGTGAAACCTTTGAGTTGTTTTGAAGAAGGCATCCCATTCCAAGGATCGTCAATGCATTCGATTTTTCCGCAGACATTACAAATCAAATGTCCATGTGCAGCAGACACAATATGGTTCCCATCTGATTTTAGCTCAAAGTAGGTGACTCGATCTGCAGAATGAAGTGAGTTCAAAAGATTTTTTTCTTCTAGGTCTGATAAAGCACGGTAGATTGTAACTCTGTCCCAAGACTCTTCTTTGGGAAGTTTTTCCATGATTTCTTGGTGGTTGAGTGGTCTTGTGGATCCTTGTAAAATGGATAAAACTTGTTCTCTGTTTTTAGTTACTTTGAGCCCGATTTTTTTGAGAATTTGAGAAGGATCACCAGCCATATAAAATGGTTATCTTAGATAAGGAGAGATTGTCTATTCTAAAATCACATTGGATTTCCAGATTTCCCAATAACGAATCCCCATTTGTGTGTGTACTTTTAGAAATTCTTCAATTTCCTCACCTTTCTTTTTTTCAATTATGACTGGTGTTATGCCCAATTCTAACCTTCGGTTGACGATGGAATCGATTTCCTCTTTTACTTTTTTTGTGACTTCATCACATTCCGATTGTCGTTCCAAAAGTTGGGATTTATTTTTTTCGCAAAAAATGGCAGATTGAAACATCGTACCTTCTTCCAATAATCGATCCAATTGTTTAGCGGGTGATAATTTACAACCTAATTGAATCAGAATGAATGCCAAGCCAAGAATCTGATGATGTGTGAATCTTATCATGGTTTGGAATCTTGAGCAAAATTAGCAAGTTGATCGGCTCGTGCATTTTGTTCGCGCGGAATGTATTGAATATCAAAGCTCTCAAATGAATTTTTAAGTTGGTCACACTTCGTTTTAAATACCATTAGATCTTTATTTTTTACTTTATATTCACCTTTCATTTGTTTGACGACAAGTTCTGAGTCCAATCGAAACTTAATCTTTTTTATGCTTTGCCTAATCGCTTCTTCCATTCCACGAGATAGTGCGTTCCATTCAGCGACATTATTGGTTGCGTTCCCTATTTTTTCTGAAAGGAAATGAAATTCCATTCCTTCATTGTTTTGAAAGGAAACACCGATTGCAGCGGGTCCAGGATTCCCTCTGGAGCTTCCATCACAATAAACGAAAGTCGTATCTTTTGTGGACATATAGCCGACATTGTTTTTCTGGAGACCCTCCTCACCAATCAAAAACACGAACCAATTAGAAAAAAAAATCGAAGAACTGGAATTAGGGAGGACTTTTTTTGAGAGGCGTGGTAAACGGAGCGTATTGGGTGGCGGGTGGATAACCCCACCCAGTCTCGATTAGGGCGGGGAAGTCTACCTAAAATACCCGACCAATAAAGGAAAATCTCATGACCGAACGAGGATTAGGTGCCCTCACGATGTTTGAAAATCGCCTGCGTAAATTAAAAAAAGAACGCGAAAAATGGGCGAAGCGAGAAAACATCAATTGTTACCGAATTTATTCAGAAGACATCCCTCAGATTCCATTTATTTTGGATCGGTATCCGAATGGTTTAGTATTATACGACAAAAGTTCCTTACGTTTCCAAGCTGAAACGGATCATGATGCACGATTGAAAGAAATTGTTCGGATAGTTATGGAAGTATTTCAAATTCCTGAAAACAAACTCTTTTTAAAGCAGCGTAAAAAACAAAAAGGTTTAGACCAATATGAAAAATTTTCAATTGAAGGTAATTTTTTTTGGACTACGGAAGCGAACTTAGAATTTAGAATCAATTTGTCTGACTATTTGGATACAGGTTTATTTTTAGACCATCGCATCACCAGGTCTTGGTTAAAAGAAAAATCCAAAAATAAATCTGTTTTAAATTTATTTTCCTACACAGGCGCTTTTTCCGTATATGCTGCGTCAGGTGGAGCTTCCAAAACAAAAAGTATTGATCTTTCCAAAACTTATTGTGATTGGGCAGTTCAAAATTTGAGACGAAATGGTTTTGAAGGTTCGAATCATAAAATCATCAACGCAGACATTTTGAAGTGGATCGAAGAAGAGTCAAAAAATCCAAATCGAGAACGATATGATTTTATTTTTTTGGATCCACCTACATTTTCTAACAGTAAAAAAATGTACGAAGAATGGGAAGTCCAAACCAAACATCGAAACTTACTGTTGTTATTGCTAACGAAATTTTTATCGGATAAGGGTGAGATTTGGTTTTCAACGAATTTTCGGAAATTCAAAATGGAAGTAGAGGAGGAGGAATGGAAAGAGAGAGGTTACCAGTGTTTGAATAGGACCAAAGAATCAATCCCTCCAGATTTTAGAGATGAGAAAATCCATCAATTATTCTGTATCATGCCTTTGGTTTAAGGTTGCTTAATAGGAATTAGTTGACGAAAGGATCAATTCGCTCCGCTAAAATTCTTCGATTTTCGCCAGATTGTAATGATAAGATTCCTCTCATAATGGCTTGGCGTTCATTACTTTCACGTTTTGCTACGACTTTCAATTGATTGGAAATTGGTAACAAAATGAGGTTAGCAAATGAAATTCCATAAAAAGTAGCAATGAAGGCGGTTGCGATTCCTTGTCCAAGTGCCTTTGTGCCTCCGTCTAAATTTTCCAAAACCGTAACAAGACCAAGCACTGTTCCTATAATTCCGATCGTAGGAGAAAATCCTGCTGCCGTTTCAAAAATTTTTGCTGATTTTAAATCTACCTTCTCTTTTTCCTCATGTGCTTCCCAAAGTATTTCTTCAATGGTCCTTGGATCGGAACCATCCACTATCAATTGGATTCCTTTTTGTAAAAATGAATTATCTAATTTTTTCGATTCATCTTCTAAAGAAAGTAATCCATCTTTTCTTGCTTTTTCCCAAAACCGAAAGAACACAAGTTTGAGATCAGTTTCTTTCTGTTTGCGTAAAGCATATCGTGTGTCTCTCACTGCCTTTGAAATCTGAGAAATTGAAAATGAAGCAAATGTAGCACCTAACGTACCACCAACGATAAGAAACATCGCTGGTATGTGGAAGAAGGACCTAAGAGAAGCACCTTCAATTAAAATAGCAACGAAAACAGATAAAATAGCTACAAGTATTCCGAGTAGTGTTGAATGGATCATTGGATTCTTGCCTCTTTTGCATCAGGACGAACACTGATTCGTCGTAGTGAGTCTTTTTTTTCTAATATTTCATTTTTTAAACGTTCCCAAATCACTGAATTTGGGTATTCTTTTAATCTTGTTGCAATGATAGGTTCCACTTCTTTCCAATTTTCTTGGTTCATATATAAACGAACTCTCGCTAGTTCCAATTCGTTTGCAAGTTCTGTTTGGTTATTTGAACGGTAAAAACGTTCTAAAAGACCCATAGTTTTTAAAGCATTATTCCAATCACCCATAGACTCGAACATTGGAATCAGCGAGTTCCAAGCAAATTCTTGGAACTCAATATCTAGGCTCAAATCTTCTAGTATTGGTATATACTCCGCTTCCGGGGTTGTAAATTTCAAACTATTAAAGGCAATTCTTAGTAAATCTGGTTTTGGGGATTCAAATTTTCTGGCATACGCGATTGCATCCAAACTCAATTTATTTTGACCTATATTGTGATAAAACTTTGCATAGGCGGCAAATGATTCATAATAAAGATGTTTGATTTCAATTGCATCCTTTCTTAAATCACCAGAAGAATACTTCAAAACAGAATCCAAAACACTCACTACTTCTAAGAACGATAGGTTGTCTAATTTTTCAGTGAAATATTTGAGTTTCCAATCATTGGGAAGGCTTGGTGTGAAGTTTATTTTTTGAGCCAAGTAATTAGGATAATATATATCAAAATTCCAATATGATTTCCTACTCAATAGAGAAAGTGCATTGATATGATGAAATTGATTGGTTTTGTTTCGTGTAGTGATGATCAAAAACGGGTGTTCTTCCTCACTCAATCGTTCTATATAAGAAATGATTTGAGATTGATTTGAACTCAAACCAAGAACAACTATTTTGTTTTTAATTTCTGATCTTTTGGGAAGAAATGGGTTCGAAGGAAACGGCAAAACCGATTTATAAAAAATATATTCCTCTTCATTAAAATTTAAGTTAGTAATGGCAAATGGAATTGGATCAAAATTTTCTTTTTTGGAAAAAGGTGAATTTGTTCTAATTGTCGGAGGAGAGAAGAAAAATAGAACAATTAAACACGCGGCAGCTAACATGATAAAACGAGGCAATCGAATGATGTGTTTCTGCAATAAATATGGATATATTAAGATTGGAACAAACAACAAAGCTGTCAATGTTCTAAGTCCCATTGGCAAATTCCAAAAGTATAATAAGAAAGAAAGTCCTAGGTATAAGGTTGTTTCCAAACCGATCAGAAGATATTCTTTGTAAGGAGTTTTGTTTGGCTTAAAAAATCCAACGATCGTACCATTGATGATGCACAATGCAATAAAAAACGAACTCCAATATGTTTGGTAAATAAAAAAGAAGAATGCAAAAAGTAATGCAACTCTACCAATTAAAAAGACGGCTTTTGTTTCTTTTTTTAAGCCTCCGAGTAAAGACATCACTCTACCGAATGTAACTGAAAACGAGATAGAAAGTATAAGTGGAATTTTGGGGCCAGGTTGAAAATATAAATGTAAAATACAGTAAGCAATGAGTAATGATAAACTAGATCGATAGAATGGGGAAAATAGCGGGTGTTTGCCGATCTTGGATCTGATTTTGTAAAATTTGCTTGAGATTGGATTTTGTTGGAATAATGTGCTAAAAAAATAAAAAGATAAAAGGATGTAAAGAATTGCAAGAAGCACTTTGATCGAATAGTTTTGATTTGGTTCAAATAGGGAATAAAAGGTAAATACCGTAATCCCCAAAGTAAAACTTAAAAACCTAAAGTCTTTTAGCGACCCTCCATAAATTCCGATTGCAAAGGCAGACAATACTCCACTCATTAATACTAATTCAAAAGAAAAAATATAATCGATTAAAAATTCCGAAGTATTCCCTAATAATAACCAAACAACTTGTCCGATAGCAAGTGTTAATAGCGCCAAACTAAAGCTAATCGGAAAGTTCTGTTTATACTTCCTATAAATAAACCCTGCCGCAAAAAAAATACCGATTAGCGCCTGTAAAATGGGGTAGGCAGTGTCCGTCCTATCGATTAAAGATAATTCTGATCCAGCTACGTAAAAAAACAACGATAGCACATAACCAATCGAAAGGCTAAGGCTAAATTCGAGAGAAGGGAAGAGGCCGGTTTCCCAGAATCGTTTCCATTGAGAGTCCATAGAATAGCTACCAATGTTGGGGAATGGGTCCTGTTCGCAAACGAAAGAAATTCTAATTTTATTTGGCGGTGCACAAAATGTTTGACCAAAACAGCCCTTTTGCCGATTTTGACTATAACTATGCTAACGTTCTTATCTATATCCTTTTTGGTCCTCTATGGTTTCGACATTGTAATGTTATTTTACTTCGGTTTACACACTTACCTCATGGTGTTTTTGTATAGCCGATACAAAGAAAATTGCGCAGAGGATGAATCCAAAATCCTCTCGATCAAAGATAAAAATTTACCAGTTGTGACTGTGCAACTTCCGATTTTTAACGAATTTTATGTCGTAGATCGTTTGATTGAATCTGCATGCAATTTACAATACCCCGCAAAAAAACTCCAAATCCAAGTCCTAGACGATTCCACTGATGAAACCGTTGAAAAAGTAGCAGGACTTGTTTCCCAATACAAAAAAAAGGGAATTTGGATCGAACACGTACACAGAACCAATCGCAAAGGCCATAAAGCCGGTGCCTTGGATGAAGGTATGGCAAAAGCGAAAGGGGATTACATCGCCATCTTTGATGCTGATTTTACGCCGGATTCTGATTTTTTACTTCGAACGATGGGCTATTTTGATGATGAGTCGATTGGAATGGTCCAAACTCGTTGGGGCCACATCAACGAAACATATAATGTTCTCACAAAAGCGCAAAGTTTTGGTATCGATGGACACTTTATGATCGAACAAGTGGCTCGTAATGGTTCTAGTCTTTGGATGAACTTCAATGGGACTGCTGGGATCTGGAGAAGGTCTTGTATCGAAGATGCAGGTGGTTGGGAACACGACACTCTCACAGAAGATTTTGATCTATCCTACCGTGCCGAGCTAAAAGGTTGGAAATTCCGATACATCAAAGATGTGGTTTGTAAGGCTGAAATTCCGGCTACAATGAATGCCTACAAAGCCCAACAATTCCGTTGGTGCAAAGGTTCCATCCAAACAGCAGTGAAACTCATTCCTCGGATTTGGAAATCCAATGAATCTTGGAAAATCAAAGGTGAAGCCATCACTCACCTCATCAATTATTCGGTTCACCCACTCATGATCATCAACATCTTACTCACAGCTCCTCTCCTTCTTATGGAATACTGGGCTGGATTTAAGATGGAAGACCTCCCGATGGAAATTTTATTCGGATCCGCTGCCTTCCTTTCGATTGGTTCTATGGGACCGGTTATTTTCTATGCCTATTCCCAACGAGAAATCCACAAAAACTGGAAATCAAAACTCATTTACTTACCTGTTCTTGTGATGATAGGAACAGGAATCGCCGTCATGAATACATATGCTTGGATGGAAGCTGTTTTTGGCATCCAGTCAGGTTTCAAACGCACTCCCAAACTTCGCATTGAGAAAGAAGGGGATAGTTTACAGGACAAAATCAAATATGTGGTTCCCGTAGATTACCGCGCTTTCCTAGAATTCTTCATGGGAGCCTATTGTTTGTTTTGTATCTATTTATCCTTCATGGTGGGAAAACCATACATGATTGGATTTATGGTTCTCTATTCCATCGGATTTTTCTATGTCTCTTATCTTTCTGTCGCTGAATCGTTTTGGAAATTCAAACCATCGACCAAGGCAGAAAAGGAACTTCGTGCCGTCGCTTAAGGAAAGGCGATGGTACTTACTTGACGAAACCTTTCCTTCCAAAAAGCTGTAAATTCAACCTAGGTTCAGGGGTCATCCATGAGTGAAAAAGTCTACTGCGCGAACTGTTTGCATTGTGTTGTGGTTCGCCAATACGAATCGGAACAAGATAAATACATTCTTCGAGTGAAGTGTAACAAGAAGAAATGGTCAAAACGTTCCGGTGAAGAAAAACTTTATAAATACTTTACCGTCGCTCGTCGTATGCAAACCAATTGTGAATACTACGAAGAAATGGGAGAAATTCTACCTTACATCAAAAACTTGAAAAAAGAACTCCCAATCAAAGACGAAATCTACATGGTGAAAGCCGTCTAAATCATTACTGGCGTGTTGTTTCCCAGGTTACCTCGCGCCTTCGCTCGTAAATTTCATAAAACGGAAAATAAAAGAGAACGGACGATTCAGGGTCAATTCCTGATCCCCGTTCCTGCGGGCAGCGTAATTTCTGAATCTTATCCTACGAGAGTCACCCATGGGCAAGTTATGCTTTCCCATAACGGAACTAAGGTGCTTGCTCCTGTTAATGGTGTGGCAACCCTAACTCCAGATCAAAAATTTTTTCAGATCAAACAAGATGGATCATGGTCAACAAGTTCCGTTTATCATTTTCAAAATTATGATTTTTCATCTTTAACGAATGCGTTTGATGAAGGCGCTTTGGCTTCCCTTGACATTCAAGATATGCCATTGAAAGATTATTTTTTAAAATTTAAATCAAATCCATCTTTTCGAATTGTATTATCCCCATTCTCTCGTTACCAACATCTAGATTTTGAAAACATGATCTTAGGTTCAATGAAAGAAGCTTATATAAGTTTTGTTGAATTAGTAAAATCCATTTTTCCAAAAGTTGAAGTCACAAATTTTTTTGAAAATCCAACGTTAAAGTTTGAACATCCCAATGGAATTCCAGAATATTTTTTGCACAAACAATTTGATTGGAATGTGGTTAAGGCAAAAAAATCTCTTTTATCAAACGAAATTTTGTATTTGGGTGCAGAAACGATTTATCATATATTGCGTAAGTTATATTTTGGTGAACCTTTCACCAAACGACACTTAGCTGTATTTTTGGTAGACAGAAAAGGTCGGATTGATTTGGAACCTCGACAGTTTTTTTTGACCAATGGTCAGTCGTTGGCTTTTATTCCAAATAATATGGACAAAAGATATAAAATTGCATCTTTTGATACTGTTTTTGACGCCATCCAACCTATGGATGTCAATGCGCTCGGATACTTTAATATATATGAACATTATTCGATTACATTATATGAAAAATTACCAGTAGCGCGAAAAGAATTCAGTTGTATTGATTGTATGGAATGTAATCATTACTGTCCTACGCACGCAAATCCGTTCCAATTGATTAAAGGAAAATCAGAAGAATTCGATAAAGATAAATGTGTGAGTTGTGGGATTTGTACTGTCTATTGTCCTGCAGGAATCGACATTCGGAAACGAATTGAAGAGGTTGTTTAAGTAAAAGCGATTATGTTAAAAAACCTTTATATACTTTCGGAGAATAGTTGGGGTATTAAATCCTCTGAAATATTTGCTGATTTCTTTTATTTTATCACTCTCATTGGATTCTTTGGATATTCAATCGCATTTGTTTCACCTTTACCCATACTATCGATCATCATCTCGGCCACTTTTACTTTACTCTATTTGGGTTTTTGTATTCGAATGAAACAATCTCCTTATTGGTTAGGTCTTATCTCGCAACTTTTGTTAGTTTTATTGATATTACCAACAATATGGCTGAGTCCTCTTTTGCTCTCTTTTGCATTTATTTTTGCGTACTTGTCACATTATTTTTTAATCCAAAATTATTCATTACGATTCCCCATTTTTTGTTTAGTCATATTGTTTTTATTTTTGTTTGATTCAACATTTTCATTGATGGGTTATCAGTTTCGATCAGATTATTCACTAGTTTCCATGACTGGTGTTCCTTTGGAATCTACTGTCCTTCCTATGACCTTACCGTGGATGACATTGGATTCCACAAATACAACAGGCTTCATTTCGATCGCAGAAAGTTTGGGTGTATTCTTATTAGTCAGTGTGGCTTGGGTTTCTTTTCGTAGAACGATTTTGATCAGCTTTTTTATCAGTTGGGTTGTATTGTATAAGATTTGGGGAATCGGTGCTGGATTGAATGGGTTCTCTTGGAACTTATCGTATGCAGCATTGGCTTTTTTCCTTCAACTTGCACCAGGTAGAAATTTCTACGGTTCATTTTATGTGACAATTATCAGTTTTGTTATTTTACTTCCGATTGCTTTTTTTGTAGGAAAAATGGGGATAAGTGCTATATGGGTAGTGATAGTTTTTTTTCTTTTAGAATCACTATTTGTGAGGGTTTTTCTTGGAAAATAAGTCGAGTTTGGAAATGTGGGAGTAAGTAATACCAAATGAATCAACTTCTGGAGATTCTGGACCCTAAAAATATCATTTTCGACTTCAAAGCGTCAACTAAAGAAGATGCAATTCGGAAAATGATTTCTCATATGGTCGCCACACAAACATTAGATGCTGTGCATGAAGAAGAAACTGTTTCTTCTTTGATGAACCGTGAAAAATCAATGTCAACAGGTATTGGAAGTGGAGTTGCGATCCCACATTGTTCTGTACATTATGTGAACGAACTCAAGTGTGCAATGGCGATTTCCCCGAATGGAATTGATTTTGATGCCCTTGATCACGGACTCGTTCAAATATTTATCATGTTAATTGTTCCCAAAAACAAATTTCAAGATCACATTAAAACCTTGGCCTTAATCGCAAAAACCTTAAACATACCCGAAGAAAGAGAGAAACTCATCAAAGCCAAAAATTTCGAAGAAATCCAAAAGGCATTCCTCTCAAAAAGTTAACGCTGTGAAGTCGGAAGTATTCCGTTTCCTTTATTATCTTTTGCTTTTATCACTTGTGAGTAGTTATGTATCCGAGTTTCATACCAAGGATAAAATATATCTATACGCAGATTCAGGAATTTCAAATTTAAATTCAGAACAAACTGGTTTTTTAACTTCTTATATCAATTTTTGGGAAAGATTGGTGTTACGATCAGGTGGTTTGACTCAAAATGGCGAATCAGTGTATGGACATATTGGAAGCCGTTTTTTTGCAACATTCCATCTAGCCATCTTTAGTATCTGTTTCGGCGCCATTTTTGCTTTTGGTTTGTCATTACTTTCGATTTACCTTCGTTCTAGTAAATTATATAATTTTGTCTATTTTTTATCCAATTTTATCTTATCCACTCCCGTTTTCATTGTCGCCATACTTTTGTTAATTGTCTTTTTCTATAAGTTAGAGTGGTTTCCTCCTGGTGGATACGAACCAGGAAATACTTACTTCATTGTACTTCCTGGTATTGCATTGGGATCCCGAATCTTTGCGAGATTGTCGCTCTACCTATTACCGGAAACACAAAAAGAGTCCAAATCCAAATATACTTTATTGCTTCTGACAAGATCTTATCCATGGAGTCATATCGTAGGAGTCGAAATTTTTCTAAAAGTATTACCGGTCGCTTTGATACTTTTGATATTGGATTTTGGATCATTGTTGTCTGGAGCAATGGTAGTCGAAGAAATTTTCTTTTTCCCTGGAGTAGGGAAGTCGTTATACTACTCTATCAAATCTATGGATACCGATTTATTATCTACATTACTTATGTATTCCGGTGTTCTTTTTTATATTTTAAATCGTCTTGGTTTCCATTTACAAAACTATTTTTCAGGGGAGTATCATCGTGCTCCTTAATACCATTCGGATTTTATTTTTCGGAACGATCGTTTGGGGAGTTCTATTTTTACCAGTGCCTTCCAATGTAGATCTCATTCATAATAACTTACCTTTTTTTTCTGAAGGATATTTATTTGGAACAGATCGTTTGGGAAGAAATAATTTGGCACTTTTTTGTTACGGCTCTTTGTCTACCATTTTGATCGTCATACCCGCAAGAATATTCACCATCATTTTTTCGTTTTTGATTTCGACTGTATCGTTGATTTTCCCGAAACGATCTGATTTTTTCTTATCTGGATTTGTGTCTGTTTCACTCTCCATCCCTTCGTTATTGTCTGCCTTGATTGTCATCAGTATTCTGCCAGAAAGTCCGTTCTCATTACTAGTGGCAATCCTTGTATCGGATTGGGCAATTGTGTATGAAACATTAACAGCAAAAATTCGAGAGATCCAAACAAGTCCCTATATAGCTGCTTCTCTATGTTTTGGAGCAAAACCTTACCAACTCATATGGTTACATTATCTACTGGCGCTAAAAAGTATGTTCCAGTTTTTATTTTTTTCAGGGTTACCAACTGTCGTCATGACAACTGCGCTTTTTTCCTATTTAGGGATCCAAACATCAGTGGGAGAAACTGGGCCAGGTTTGGGGGAACAAATTTCATTTTCGAAAGATTATTTCGATCAGTCACCTTTTTCGGTTTTGCTTCCGATCATTGCTATTTTAACATTGGTGTATTCCTTGGGGTCTCGCAATCAAAAATATGAAACATAAAATTTCAGCTTTTTTGCTAATATTGGGCCTTCTCGGGAACACGTTTCCACTTTTTTCGATTGATGATTATTATAATTTTCCGAATCAATCTTATAAAGGAAGTGTCTCTTTTGAAACAAACAGAACATTGTGTATCTTCCCTTTTGTTGGAATCAAAGAAGATCCCACAAAAGAATATTTAATGAAGGGGATACCTTCCGTATTACTCTCTGAACTTCGTAATTTAGAATATACCTATGTAGAGTATCCTCGTAAAAATATAGTTTATCATTCATTTGGTGATAATCCTGTTTCCACATTACAAGAGAAAATTGATTCAGAATCGCCGAATGTAAAAAGGAAACGTAAAGAGATAAACGATGAACGGGATTTGGATGATCTAAGAGTAGGCAAAAAACAAGTTTCACCTGAAAAAGATCCACGTTATGTTAAAATCACAATCAAACAAATGTGGGAAAAAAAACCTTTGTCTCCTGATGAAGCATTTGGCGTCGCAACCAAGTTAGGTTGTGATTATATATTATCGGGAACATTTGAAATTAATGACAATTCTCTAAAAATCAAAGCATTTTTATTTGATGACTACGAAGGGAAAACGTTCCCATTTGAGCACCAAACATCAGTCGTAAGAGCATACCAAGAGATGGGACCACTTGGTGAATCGATCAGAGACAAGTTACAAGGAAAAGAAACTACATTCGTTGAAGTATCCGCAAATGGGGAAGAAGGTGCTCTTGTCTATTTGGATGGGATCTATTTAGGTAAAACTCCTCTTGCTAATAAAAAATTTCCAATCGGAAAACGATCGTTATTTGTTTTCAAAGAAGGCTTTTTTCCTTATAAAACAGATGTTTTGTTGGAAAAAGGGAAAAAGTTTCAATTTGATACAAAACTATCTATAAAATTAAGTAACTCTTTTATATCTGTCACTTCGAATGTTGAATCAGATGTCTATTTGGGGATTCAATATTTGGGCAAAACACCGATTAGCCGAGTTTCAATTCCTTCTGGAATGAATCGATTGCGATTATCGAAGGAAGGTTACATAGATTCTTTTCGTGGGATTGATGCAAAAGATGGTGAAGAAACAATTATAGATATTCAAATGCGAGAAGGACAAACAGACGTTTATTACAAAAATAAACAAAATGTATTTCTTGATCATACATACAAAGACTTCACTACGTATTCGATTTACGGTGCTTTGTTGTTTTATGCCAGTTATGCCTATTTGAATTATGCATCTCGTCAGGCATATTCTGGGGCAAGATCCCAGGTCACTTTGACAGATGCGTTTGCGATTAACTCTTTTTATCAGAATCATCCCGATGAGTTCTTGTTTTGGTATTATACACAAAATCAGATCATTGATGATGCAGAGTCAAAGGCAAAATCACTAAAACGAATGGCAGGTACGTTGCCAATGGAAAACCGAAAGGATCGGCAACTTGTCGCAGGTCCCATGGTGATTTTAATGGGTCTCATGTTAGTATCAGCCGCTACTTTTTATTTTTTAGGTTTAGACCAAGAGACATTAGAAATTGGTTATCTGCCCGTCAATCCGGCGTTTGTGAGTCAAGGGCAATCGGCAATAGAAGGTTATGGTTATATGCAGTTTCATTTACGTTATTAGTCGATGTAGGTCCTTTTTGATTTTGATTTGATACTTTTGAATCTCTGCACCATTCATTTTAGTTTTTCATAGGAGACCGATGACCATTGTGGAAAAGGTAACGTTTCGAATTTTATTACCAGATGACCATGAAAACATTTCCCAAATCTCAAATTGGTATTTTGAAGAATGGAAAATCCCCATTGAAAAATCTGTAACAAAACTGAATACGGTCGCAAATGACCAGTCGCAATTTCAGGTGATCATGTATCTCGATTCCGTTCCTGTTGCAACCGGTGGGATATACAATCATGTCGGACTATTGGATCTACAGCCTCGATTTAAGATACATAAACACTGGTTAGGTTTGGTATATACGGATCCTAGATTGCGTAGGATGGGATTTGGTGCATTGCTTTGTGAGCATTTGGAATTGTTGGCGAGGAATCGAGGAATTCCAGAATTGTTTTTATTTTCTGATACGGCAGTTGCTTTATATAAACGACTCGGATGGATCGAATTGGAAGAGGTGGCTTATGGGAATCGAATTGTGACTGTGATGAAGAAGGGGATTTTGGAGTAATGGAAAGGTATAGATCCCCGCCCGTATCGAACTGGGTGGGGTAATCCACCCGCCACCCAATGACTTCCATATACCACAGAACCAGAAAACTTCCCACCACAAACGAACCTTCACAAAAAAATAATCCGAACAAGTTCACCTTTTTGACGTCAGGTGGTAGAGGGGGATACAAATCAGGATTTCCGACTACATTAGAAACACATCAATTCCAAACCCAAGGCATTTCAACCTCCCGCTCTGAGACTTTCTTACGTATGTAAAAATGGATCTTCGACCGAAAGAGAGTCGTCTTGTTACAAAATAAACAAAAAAACAAATCAAAGTTAGATGCCATTATGTTACAATGGACTCAGGTTCAATCATAGTGTTGTGTCGCGTTATTTTTCTTCGCAAAAAGGACACGAATACCATTTATCATTTGTTTGGTGGTGTGCCGCCTGCCAATTAACGCCGATTAGTCCATCTTTTTGCAATCATTACATACATAACGCCCATCACCGAATTATGTCTCATTGCGTTATAAATCCATTCCATGACACCAGAAATCCAAACCCAAAACTCGCAAAAAAAATTCCATCCTGCTCTGTGAACTGCGAACTTTTTTATAAAACTGAGTTGACTGCTTAGGTTTTGAAATTACTTTGGTTTTTACCGCATGATTCTTTAGCGAATCATGGAACCGGTAGTATGCAGGCGACTGTGTGCGGAGGAAGGGGAAGAACTTCCTTTGCGAAAGCAAAACGAATAACCGACATTTTAATTTTCCACGAGAATACTCCTGGGTGATTAGTCTGTAGGGAAACATTCGTTCTTTGACAACATATATACGACATTGTAAAGAAAACAAACAATGCGCCGAGGACCATACAGACGCCGAGTCATGTATGGTTCATCAAAAAAGACGAACAAAAAAACTTTAGGAAAT